>NZ_JBYUVT010000007.1:0-220545 GCF_058135255.1 Flavobacterium sp. LK-23 | reverse complement strand
AAAGACCACATCAGGGAATTGATGGAAAAAAGCCAATTGAAATGATAAATCCGTTACCGAAATAAGTAACTTTTACAGAAATGACATACTTTACCTAAAAAAAATATATTCAATTCAAACCCGACAGGTCTTAAAAAACTGTCGGGTTTTCTTTGCGTATATAATTCAAAATAAAAATCCCAAACTCCGGTAAATTTGGAATTTGGGATTTTTTATTTGAAAATTTATCAAAAATATTATCTGATCAATTTTCTGTATTTCAAACGTTTTGGAGTTAAATCACCACCAAGACGTTTCTTTTTGTTTTCTTCATAATCAGAGAAACTTCCTTCGAAGAAATAAACTTCAGAATCTCCTTCGAAAGCCAAGATATGTGTACAAATTCTATCTAAGAACCATCTGTCGTGAGAAATAATTACAGCACAACCTGCAAAATTTTCTAAACCTTCTTCAAGAGCTCGAAGTGTATTTACGTCAAGGTCATTCGTTGGCTCATCCAGTAAAAGTACGTTTCCTTCTTCTTTTAATGTCATTGCCAAGTGCAAACGGTTACGCTCTCCACCAGAAAGCATTGAAACTTTTTTGTTTTGCTCACCACCACCAAAGTTAAAACGTGATAAATAAGCTCTTGAGTTCACTTGCTTTCCACCCATCATAATCAATTCCTGACCGTCAGCAAAGTTTTCCCAAATAGATTTGTTTGGATCAATATTAGAGTGCGACTGATCTACGTAAGCAATTTTTACTGTGTCTCCAACAGAAAATTCTCCGCTATCTGTAGCTTGTTCACCCATAATCATTTTGAAAATAGTCGATTTACCAGCACCGTTAGGTCCGATAATTCCAACAATACCAGCTTGTGGCAACGTAAAGTTCAAATTATCATATAATAATTTATCACCAAAAGCTTTCGCAACATTTTTAGCCTCAATAACATTTGTTCCTAAACGAGGACCATTCGGGATATAGATCTCTAATTTTTCGTCTAGTTGTTTTTGATCTTCATTTAATAATTTGTCGTAGTTCTGTAAACGCGCTTTTTGTTTAGTCTGACGACCTTTAGCTCCTTGACGAACCCACTCCAACTCACGCTCTAAAGTTTTTCTACGTTTAGAAGCCACTTTTTCTTCTTGAGCCAAACGGTTTGATTTTTGATCCAACCAAGAAGAATAATTTCCTTTCCATGGAATACCTTCTCCTCTATCTAACTCTAGAATCCATCCGGCAACATTATCCAAGAAATAACGGTCGTGCGTTACAGCAATTACAGTTCCTGAATATTGCGCTAAATGCTGCTCCAACCATAGAACTGACTCAGCATCAAGGTGGTTGGTTGGCTCATCTAATAACAATACATCTGGTTGTTGCAACAACAAACGACATAAAGCTACACGACGACGCTCTCCTCCTGAAAGGTTTTTGATTGGTGTATCTCCTTCTGGAGTACGCAACGCATCCATTGCGATTTCTAATTTGGTATCGATTTCCCAAGCACCAAGAGCATCAATTTTGTCTTGTAATGCCGCTTGACGGTCCATCAATTTATCCATTTTATCCTGATCTTCGTAGTATTCTGGAAGACCAAATAAGTCATTGATTTGGTTGTACTCCTCTAAAACTGCCATTGTTTCTGCAGCTCCTTCACGTACAATTTCGATAACCGTCTTAGAATCATCAAGAATTGGTTCTTGCTCTAAATATCCTACTGTATATCCAGGTTGAAAAACTACATCTCCTTGGTAGTTTTTGTCAACTCCAGCAATAATCTTTAAAAGAGAAGATTTTCCAGAACCATTAAGTCCCAAAATACCAATCTTAGCACCATAAAAGAAACTAAGATAAATATTCTTAAGAACCTGTTTGTCTGCTCCTTGATAGGTTTTGCTCAATTTCTGCATTGAGAAAATTACTTTCTTATCGTCTGACATTTTTTATTTTTTTTATTATAATTATTTACTTTTTTTTTAATCTCAAAATTCTAAACTCTGCCTTTCAAAGCATTGAATACCCAAGCATTAGCAAAAAATCCAACTCCAACAGCAGCAAATCCCCATCCTGAAACATCACTATATCTAAAGATTCCAAGAGCTATAAGCAACAACCCCATAAGTACCATTATCAAAGTTGCCCATCCTAAAATGGTGTTTTTATTCATTCCCATAATTGTGCAATTATTTTTAAGTAGTAAATTTTTTAGAAACGCAAATATCGTGAATTTTAATGGCTTAATTAAATATTTTATAGAGCATTTCTTTTAGCAAATCCGATTGTGGCAAAGCGTTGGCTCCCACACCTTTACTTTTAACATCAATATCACGTAAGGCTCCAACAATTTGACTCACCTTTCTCATTGGATAATTTTTTACTGCCAAATCATATTCTTTTAAGAAATACGGATTAACTCCAAGTGCCGAAGCGACATTTTTAGGGTTTTTATCTTTTAATCCGTGGTATTTTAAAAGCTGGACAAAGAACCCAAATACCAATCCAGTAGTCATAACTAAAGGATATTCTTTAGGGTTATGAGCAAAATTCTCTGCTATCTTATAAGCTTTCAATTGATTGCGCTCTCCGATTGCTTTTCTAAGTTCAAATACATTATAATCTTTACTAAAACCAATATTCTCTTCAATATGCTCTGCAGTAATCATCGTGCCTTGCGGTAAAATAATCTGTAGTTTTTCTAGCTCGTTGTTGATTTTACTCAAATCTGTACCTAAAAATTCTACAAGCATGGCATTGGCTTTCGGATCAATTGTATATTTTTTCCCAGCCAAAACGCGTTTAATCCAGTCTCCTACTTGATTTTCGTATAATTTTTTACTTTCGTAAACAACACCTTTTTGTCCTAATAGCTTAGTAACTTTTTTACGTTTATCTAGTGTCTTATATTTATAGCAAAAAACTAAAACAGTTGTTTGCATTGGATTTTCTACATAAGATTCTATTTTATCAATTGTTCTGGATAAATCCTGCGCTTCTTTCACAATAACAACCTGACGTTCAGCCATCATAGGATAGCGCTTGGCCGTTGAAACAATATCATCAATTGATACATCTCTTCCATATAAAACTGTCTGATTAAAACCTTTTTCTTCTTCAGCTAATACATTCTGTTCAATATATTCAGACAATTTATCTATATAATAAGGTTCTTCACCCATTAAAAAATAAATCGGTTTAATATCTCCGGCTTTAATTTCATTAACAATTTTTACTACTTCGTCCATTCAATCTTTTGTTTCAAGTTTCAGGTTTCAAATTCTGTTTCAAAACTTGAAACTTTAAATTTGAAACCTGAAACTATTTTATATTTTTGCTTTATGCTTAAACTTAATTTCCCAGCTTATACTTTCCGATTCAAAAATAGCGAAAATAAAGTGTCTATTTTTGATGAAATCAGGAAAAAATTTATAATTCTTACGCCAGAAGAATGGGTTCGCCAACACGTAGTTCATTTTTTAATGCATGAAAAAAAATATCCCAAATCACTTATTAATGTCGAGAAAGTTTTAACCGTCAACGGATTACGAAAACGATACGACGTTGTTGTATTTAACCCAGACGGTTCTATACACATATTAGTAGAGTGCAAAGCGCCAGAAGTTAAAATCTCTCAGGCAACTTTTGATCAAATTGCACGTTACAATATGACAATGCAGGCACGGTTTTTGAATGTTACAAACGGACTGAACCATTTTTATTGTCAAATGGATTTTCAAAACGAGAAATATGAGTTTTTAAAAAATCTGCCTGACTATAAAGAAAACCACTAACAAATAATAAAGAACTAAGTACTTTTGGATAAAATAGCAGTTGTAATTTTAAATTGGAACGGAGTAAAATTGCTGGAGCAGTTTTTACCCTCTGTTATTCAGTTTTCAGAAGGAGCAGCAATTTATGTTGCTGACAATGATTCTACGGACAATTCTGTTGCGTATGTTACAGAACATTTTCCAACCGTAAAAATTGTAAAAAACTCAGGCAATTATGGTTTTGCAAAAGGTTATAATGACGCCTTAAAACATATTGATGCTGAAATATATGCATTAGTAAATTCAGATATTGAAGTCACAGAAAATTGGCTTCAACCTATTCTAGACACTTTCGAAAAAGAAAATCAAACTGCTATTATTCAGCCTAAAATTCTTGATTTCAAAAACAAGGAATATTTTGAATATGCAGGTGCTGCCGGTGGTTTTATCGATAAATACGGATTTCCTTTTTGCAGAGGAAGAATATTCGATACAATTGAAAAAGACAATGGACAATACAATGACAATATTGAATTGTTTTGGGCTTCAGGTGCTTGTTTTTTTATTAGAAAGAACGTTTTTCATGAATTGGGAGGTTTTGATGAAAGCTTCTTCGCACATCAGGAAGAAATTGATTTATGCTGGCGAGCTGCAAATGAAGGGCATATTATAAAATACAATTACCAATCTGTTGTCTATCATGTTGGCGGCGCAACTTTACAACAAGGAAATCCTAAAAAAACGTATTTGAATTTTAGAAATTCATTACTAATGCTGGTTAAAAATCTGCCTTCAAAAGGATTGTTTTTTGTGATTTTTTTCAGAATGGTATTAGATGGTATTGCTGGTATCCGTTTTCTTACACAAGGCAAATTCGGGCACACTTTTGCCATTTTAAAGGCCCATTTTTCTTTTTATTGCTTATCTTTAAAATATCTTAAAAAACGAAAAGATTTTCAAATACAGCAATACTATTCGGTGAAAAGCATCGTTTTCCTTTATTATATCAAGAAATTGACCTTATTTAAAGAAATCTTTAACAGTATTCAAAATATTAAAAACTAAATTTGTAATCAAGTCTAATTAAAATTAAATTTATGAGAAAAATAGTTATCGCACTATCAGTATTAATGGCCCTAACATCTTGTGTTTCTAAAAAGAAATATGCAGAGTTAGAAGCTAAAAACAAAGAGACTCAAGATTTGTTAAACTCTTGTACTGTAAAATTAAACACGTGCTTAGAAGAAAAAGCTGGATTAGCTGCTACAGCTGAAAGCTACAAACAACATAATCAAGATTTAATCAACAGCTCTAAAGATTTAACTATCTTAACTACTAAAGGTGCTGAAAACCTTGAAAAATCTCTTGAAAGTTTAAAAGAAAAAGATTTGAAAATCTCTAGACTTCAAGACGCTTTAACTAAAAAAGACAGTGTTACTTTAGCATTAGTTACAAGCTTGAAAGGTGCAGTTGGAATCAATGATCCAGACATCGAAATCAATGTTGAAAAAGGAGTTGTATTTATCTCTATCGCTGATAAATTATTATTCAAAAGCGGAAGCTACGACGTAAGTGACAAAGCTAAATCTGTTTTGGCTAAAGTTGCTAAAGTTGTAAACGATAAACCAGATTTCGAATGTATGGTTGAAGGACACACTGATGACGTTCCTTACAAAAGCAACGGAATTATCTTAGACAACTGGGATTTAAGTGTTAAACGTTCTACTTCAATTGTACGTGTATTAACAAACGATCTTGGTGTTAACCCAGCTAAATTAATTGCTGCAGGTAGAAGTTCTTATGTACCATTAGTTGCAAACGATTCTGCTGAGAACAAAGCTCGTAACAGAAGAACTCGTATTGTTGTTATGCCAAAAATCGATCAATTCTATGATATGATTGAAAAAGAAATGAAGAAACAACAAAAATAATTAAAGTTTCACATACTTTATAATACAGAAAAAGCAGGTCTAATGACCTGCTTTTATGTATCCTTAATTTTTTTAATAACCAATTAAATATAAATCAAGAATAGCATTATTTTTAAATAACTAACTAAATTTTAACATAATAAAGTTACTCATAATTTCTCTACTTTTATACTTTTAGTGTATTTTTTTACAAAATATCAACATCTCCCTTACCTTCCCTTACGATAACTGGCTCATGTTCAGAAAGATCAATAATTGTAGAACCTACGTTATCTCCATAGCCACCATCGATTACCATATCTACAAGATGCTGCCATTTTTCAAAAATTAATTCTGGATCGGTAGTATATTCTATTACATCATCTTCATCTCGAATCGAAGTTGAAACAACCGGATTTCCTAATTGTCGAACAATCTCTAATATAATATTATTATCCGGTACACGAATACCAACTGTAGTTTTCTTTTTAAACTCTTTTGGCAAACTATTATTTCCAGGTAAAATAAAAGTATATGGTCCCGGCAAGGCTCTCTTTAGAATCTTAAACGTTGACGTATTAATCTGCCTTACATAATCTGACAAATTACTCAAATCGTGGCAAATAAATGAAAAGTTTGCCTTCTCTAATTTTACGCCTTTTATTCTAGCAATTTTTTCTAACGCTCTCGAATTGGTAATATCACAACCTAACCCATAAACAGTGTCTGTCGGATAAATTACCAAACCGCCATTCTGAAGCACTTTTACCACTTTTGCAATAGCCGCTTCACTAGGTTTATCTGGATATATTTTTATAAATTCGGCCATTTTTCTTTTTTGTTAGTTTTTGTTTCAGGTTTAAAGTTTCAAGTTATGCAGTCATTCTCAAAGTCAAGCAACCTGAAACTTGAAACTTTAAACCTGAAACAAAAATATTATTATCCTACGACATCTAATTTAGCAAATCTTAACAACAATTTCTTAATTCCTCCTACTTCAAATTTAATTTCTGCTTTTCTATCTGGCCCAACACCTTCTAGATTCATCACTTCTCCTTTTCCAAAACGTTCGTGCATTACCACATTTCCAACAGTTAGTTTACTGTCAAATAAATTCGAATTTCCGTTACTTGGCGCATTTCCAGAAACTGGTTTTAGTTTTCTAATATTTAAATCAGGCTTCGGATTGTTGTCTGTAATATGTTTTGGTGGAGTTCCTCCTACCGGTTTTGCCAATCGCAATTTTGATTTATCTACATCACCAAAAATATCGCCATCAATTGGAGACTTATAACGATAATTTGTTTCAGCTGGAGTTAAATATTCTAAAAACTGACCGTCAATTTCTTCAATAAAACGAGAAGGTTCACTATCCGTTAATTTTCCCCAACGGTAACGAGACTGAGCATAAGTCAAATACGCCTGATGTTCTGCACGGGTTAACGCTACGTAGAACAATCGGCGCTCTTCTTCCAATTCACTTCTCGTACTCATACTCATAGCACTTGGAAACAAATCTTCTTCCATACCCACCACAAATACATGCGGAAACTCCAGTCCTTTTGCTAAGTGAATCGTCATCAAAGCAACACGATCATCATCGTTTGTATCTTTATCCAAATCGGTTGCCAAAGCTACATCTTCCATAAACTCAGAAAGCGCACCTCTTGCTCCGTCAATTTCTCTTTGTCCTTCCGTAAAATCTTTAATACCGTTTAAAAGCTCTTCGATATTCTGAATTTTTGCCATTCCTTCAGGAGTAGCATCTTTCTTCAATTCCTGAACCAATCCGGTTTTCTTTGCAACGTGATCTGTAATATAAAAAGCATCTTGATTCTGATCGATAACCTGAAAACTCTGGATCATAGTAACAAAATCCTTCAATTTGTTCTTTGTACCAGCATTCAATTTCAAATCGATTTTATCAATGTTTACCATTACTTCCCAAATCGAACGTTTGTAATGATTGGCTGCAATAGTTAATTTTTCAACGGTAGTATCTCCAATTCCACGTGCTGGATAGTTGATTACACGAACCAAAGCTTCTTCGTCTTTCGGATTTAGAACCAGACGCAAATAACATAAAACGTCCTTAATCTCTTTACGTTGATAGAAAGACAAACCGCCATAAATTCTATACGGAATATCACGTTTTCTCAAGGCATCCTCCATTGCGCGCGACTGAGCGTTGGTACGATACAAAATTGCAAAAGCACCATTATGCAATTGATTTTGCATTTTCTGTTCGAAAATCGTACTTGCAACAAAACGACCTTCTTCTGCATCAGTCAAACTTCTGTGAACTTTAATTTTTGGTCCAAACTCGTTTGCTGTCCAAACTACTTTATCTAATTTGGTTTTATTGTGTTCCATCACGGTATTTGCCGCTTCTACAATGTTTCTTGTCGAACGGTAATTCTGCTCTAAACGAAACATAATTACACCTTCGTAATCTTTCTGGAAATTCAGAATGTTATTGATATTCGCACCACGGAAAGCATAAATACTCTGAGCATCATCTCCAACCACACAAATATTCTGAAATCTGTCTGATAAAGCCCTAACAATCAAATATTGAGAGTGGTTCGTATCTTGGTACTCATCAACCAAAATATAACGGAAACGATCTTGGTACTTAGCTAAAACCTCAGGAAAACGAGTTAGTAGCTCATTGGTTTTCAATAACAAATCATCAAAATCCATTGCACCAGCCTTAAAACAGCGATCAACATACTGCTGATAAATCTCTCCTAATCTCGGTCTTTTGGCCATTGCATCAGCCTCAACCAATTCTGGATTGTTAAAATAAGCTTTAACCGTAATCAAACTATTCTTATAATTAGATATACGTCCTAAAACCTGTTTTGGTTTGTAAATATCACGATCCAGCTGCATTTCTTTTATAATAGAAGAAATCAATCTAGCCGAATCCTGAGAGTCATAAATAGTAAAATTTGAAGGATACCCCAAATGATCTGATTCGGCACGCAGAATACGGGCAAAAATAGAGTGGAAAGTTCCCATCCAGAGGTTCTTTGCTTCGCTCGCTCCCACAATATCCGAGATCCTGTGTTTCATCTCGCGGGCTGCTTTATTGGTAAAAGTAAGCGACAAAATATTGAAGGCATCAATACCTTGAGCCATCAAATACGCAATTCTAATTGTTAAAACACGTGTTTTTCCCGAACCTGCACCAGCAATAATAATCATTGGCCCGTCTTTCTTTAAAACAGGCGCTCTCTGCGCTTCGTTGAGCTGGTCAATATATTTCTGCATGTAATTTTCTCCTTTTATGCAAAAATAAGAATTAAAAAAGAAAGTTCCTAAGATGCTTTTGGAAGGTTCTAAGTTCCTAAGATTCTAAGGTGCTAAGTTTTTTTTTCGAAGCCAAACAAACATAGTTTCCCACTTTCGGCCATATCTCTCAGCTCCGCTAGGAGGATACCGCCTCAATTTGGGATAAAATTCAAACAATTGTTGTTGATTTTTTTTGAAAGAAAATTCTTTAAAATTATTTTTATATTTGCAACTTATGTAAAAGCAAATGAAAATAAAATTAACAGAAAATGCCGAAAAGACATTTTCACAAATTATTAGTAACTATAGTGATCAAAAAGCTGCTAAGTTTTCAAATCAAACCATCTCCACAATAGAAGTAATTATTCAGAATAATTTCATAGGCTCTAAATATAAAAAAACTTCCTATAGAAAGTTTCCAATATCAAATCAAGTGTTTTTATTTTATCTAATAGAAGAACAAACAATTTACATTGCTTTATTCTGGGACAACAAAAGAAATCCCCTAGAATTAGATATTATACTTAGCTCTTAATTTTTGTTTAAAATCTTCAAAGTCTACTGTTCTTCCAGCCTTTATATCTTCTTGACTTTTCTGTAATTCCTGCATTAAGATTTCTTCAGGAAATAGTAAAGAAGTAATTAGCTTTACTTCTTGATGTGTAAAACTATTTGACTTCAATTTTCTATAATAAGTCGCGTGTTTCAATCCTAGTTTTTGAATAAAAAACTCCGTTTTGTAATACGATTTATCTATTAGTTCAGGCAATGAATTAATATATTTCTCATAATTATCAACTATTTCTATCATTTCATGTAAATTAAATTCTCAAAATATGATACAAAAATAGTCAATTTATAATTACAAAAAACAACTTTAACTATAAGTTTAAAAGGAAAAACTTAGCATCTTAGAACCTTAGCAACTTAGAATCCTTATTTAAAAAACACATCGTAAGCAAATCGGATCAAAGTACCCACAACAACTATCAAAAAGAAAATTCTAATAAATCCGTTGCCTTTGTTGATGGCTAGTTTTGCTCCGAGCCAACCCCCAAGTCCATTGCTAATTGCCATTGGAATTGCAATTGCCCAAATGATTTTTCCTTTAATCATAAATAGGCAAATCGAACCGAAATTGGTTGCTAAATTTACCATTTTAGCATTCGCAGAAGCGTGAAGAAAATCGAAACCTAAAAGCGCAATAAAAGCTACAACAAAGAAACTTCCTGTTCCTGGCCCGATGAATCCGTCATAAAATCCAACAATTATACTAATAACAACAGCATAAAATATTTGGGTTGTCGCCGAATGGTCTTTAGCAACATGCTGTCCGAAATTTTTCTTGGCGTAGGTATATACAAATAACAACGATAAAACCACTAACAAAAGCGGTTTCATAAAATCATTGCTAACCAATGTTAAAATTGTAGAGCCTAAAAATGCTGACGGAACCGCCAAACACATCATAATAATTAAGAGTTTCCACTGAATCACTACTTTCTTTAAATATTGAAAAGCAGCAAAAGCAGTTCCGCTAAATGCTGGAATTTTCAAGGTTCCCACTACAGTCGAAACAGGAAGATTTGGTAATAAAACTAATCCCATTGGGGTTTGGATTAATCCGCCGCCGCCTACAATTGCATCAATAAAACCTGCAGCAAACGCCGCTAAACAAAGAAAAAGTATTAAGTATGAATCCATTAAAAATATATTTTGGTCTCAATAAAAAACAAGTTGCAAAAGTACATCTTCCTTTTTGTTTATTACCATAAATTTAAAGTTGATTTTTGATCAAAAAGTATATTTTTGCTTAAAAATTATTCAAATGGATTTCAACAAAATAATAGAACTTGCGAGTTATACTTTACCAGCCTTAGTTACAGGAGTTGTAGCTCATCGTTTTTTTGAGTTACATATTAAAAACAACGACAGAAAACGTGCTTTTTTATTAAACAAACAAGCACACAAAGAATCATTGCCCTTACGTTTACAGGCTTACGAGCGTATGACTTTGTTTTTGGAACGTATTAACTTGACAAAATTGTTAATTAGAATTTCTCCTATCTCTCAAAACAAACATGATTACGAAAATTATATAATTGACCAAATTGAACAGGAATTTGAACACAATTTAACACAGCAAATTTATATGTCCGAAGAATGCTGGACAATCATTATAACTGCAAAAAATGCAACAATACAAATGATTCGTAAAGCAGCAATGAGTGATAAAGTTGAAAATGCTGATAAACTTCGCGAAGTAATCTTAAATGATTTATTAGAAAAACAATCTCCAAGTAACGCCGCTTTGAGTTTCATTAAAAGTGAAGTTGCAGACCTTTGGTATTAATTATATTGCAGATTTTAGATTTTAGAAGGTAGATTAAGTTCTCCAATCTAAAATCTAAAATCTAAAATCTAAAATCTAAAATTAAATGAAGATCTTATTATCGCTCATTACTTCAGATTTATTCTGAGCGTATTCATAACCTTGTTCCCACCATTCTTTCATTACCTCTTTATTAAAAATCAAGGCATTATCGGTTAATTTTATGGGAGTGTAATATAAATTTAGTTTTACATTCTTATTGTTTGCCATAAGTTTTCCTATAGCAATATCATGTTTTTCAACCTGATCTAAAGCAATTCGGAACAAATCGATCATTAAGGAAAACGGATTTTTACCAATTACTGTTTTCGTTGTATTTACCTCTGTTTCAAGCACGATTACATCTATTTCTGTAGCTCCTCTGTTAATTGCTTCACGTATTGGAACCAAGCTCGAAAATCCGCCATCACCATATTCGCAGTTGTTTTTTTCAACCAAACTCATAAAAGGAACATAATTGCTCGATATCCAAGACCATTCGCAAAATTCTTCATACGTACAGTCTTTTACCGATTTATATTCAGATTCGTTTTTAGTAAAATTGGTTACCGTAACAATAACGTCGGTTTTTAGTTTTTTGAGTTTATTAAAATCTGAAAGAGAAAAATTATTCTGAATATACTTTTTTAGTCCTTTGCTTTCTCCAAAAGTACGTTTCCCTTTAAAAAACTGACGTAATACATTAAAGTGATTAATGGTAACAATATCAACACCATCTTTATTTTTTACCACAAACGGACAAATATTAAAAATACTCGACATGGTTACATTGGTATATACTGAATGTATTTTTTTAATATGACCGAGAGCTAAATGCGGAATTAATAAACTTCCTGTTGAAGTTCCTAAAAACAAATCGTATTCATGTCTTTTTTCTTCTATTAAATACTGGGCAACACCACCGGCAAAAGCGCCTTTACTGCCGCCACCTGAAATAACCAATGCTCTCATAAATTGTAATATAGGTTTTGTTTTTGGATTTTATTTAAGCTTAAAGAATATAGAACAAAGAAAAAAAAGACTTCTACTCAACTATTTTCTATTCTCTAAAGCTCTTTCAATAAACGATTCAATTGGAATTGTTCATCGGGTGTCAAATTAGGTAAAATTCTATTAAATGAAGCACGCATTTCAGGATTTTTTAACAGAAGTCTAATTGTATCTCTTCCAAATTTTGAAAATTGCCACATATGATGTGTAGTAGCGCCAACTAAATTACTCAAAACCTGATCGTTAATAATTTTAAAAGCAATTAGCTTTTCTAAAGCATTTTGTCGTGTTGTAGCTTCATATTTTGTAGACGAAAATGCAATCAACTCATTAACCAAAGAATCTGGATCATTACTATAGTTTGGTGTTGACAAAGCAAGAGAAAGCCACAACGTTCTTAGATTATAATCATTAAAGCCAATCCAATCTTTAGATTTATCCAAATATCCTGTTCTATGATTGGGGAAATTTCTCCACAACCAATACAGTGCTGCTTCTTGTGTCTGATAGGATTTATCATCTAAAAGTGTTTCATAATTTGCTCTAAAATCTTCTGGAATTTTGGTTAAAGATCCAGCCAGATTTTGACGGACTTTAATATTATTGGTTTGCATTGCTAAAAGCAAAAGTGACTTTTTATCTTCGTATTTTTCATTTTCCAACTGATCAACAACCGCTTCTTTTACAGATTGGTAAACATCTGATTCTAAAACGTTTTTCAAGACATCTGTTTTCTCTCCTAATGGCGTTTTTTTCAATTTATCGATTTCCAATCTTTTTTGGATTGCTTTGTTTTTACTTAATAAAACATTTGCAGTTGGCGTGTCAAAAGCAGTTGATTCCAGCCAAGTTTTTTGAAATTTATCCAAATCGAAATCAGATACTTTTTTTATCTCGTCGAAAAAATTCTGTGTGTTTAAAGTTTGATAAGCGTACTTATTTAAATAACTTTTAATTGCTTTTTTAAACGCCTTATCTCCAATAGATTCATGCAAAACAAATAGCGCCCAAGCTCCTTTTTCGTAAAATGTCAGCGAACTTGCTTTTGGATTTAAAACTGGAATCGTATCGGTGCGAGAAGCAAATTTTATCTGCTGCGCCGTATCGTATAATTTAGAATAAAAGTAATCTTCTCCATAAATATCTTTTTCAGCAAGCAAGGCAAAGTATGTCGCAAATCCTTCCTGAAGCCAATGGTGCGTACTACTTTCAGCAGTAATCAAATCTCCAAACCAATGATGTGCCAATTCATGCGCATCTACATTGGTATAATTTCGATCGCAAAAACCTGTTGAATCTACTACATATCGTGTTGCAAAAAGAGTTGAAGTTGTATTCTCCATTCCAGCATACAAAAAGTCTCTAACAGGAATCTGTCTGTTAATCTTCCAAGGATATTTTACGCCAATTTCTTTTTCCAGAAAATCAAAAATTCGTTTTGAATAACGATAAGTGGGTTCAAAACGATCTGCATCTTTAGGCTCGTAATAATATTCTAAAGGTATTCTGCTTTTAGATTTAAACTCTTTTTTATCATATTTTCCGATTGCCAGCATTAACAAATATGAACTCATTGGCTTCTCCATCTGATATTGCCAGTGATTTAGATTTCCGTTGGCTGTTTTTTCTTTTAAAACTCCGTTTGAAACTACTTGATAGTCTTTGTCGTAAGAAATGCCTAGATTAAAAATCAATTTTTCATTCACATCGTCAAAACTCGGAAACCAATTGCTCGTGTATCTTCCCTGCCCTTGTGTCCAGATTTGTATTTCGTCATTTTCCATATCAACAAAATACAAGGCTTGTTTTGGTTTTGTCGAATAATTAAAAGTTAGATGATTTTCTCCTTTTTTAAATGGAAAAACCAATTTTAATTGTTTGGTTGTATTAATAAAAATAATTTCTTTCTCGTTGATTTTCACCTTCGAGAATTCCATGTTTTTAGCGTCAAGCGAAATCGTATCACAATCCTTTAAAACCTCAAATTGAAAATCGACAGCACCTGAAACTGTTTTTTCTTTTGAATTCAAAGACAATTGACCTGAAACAGATTTGAAATCGGCGTATTGCGTTTGCTGTGCAAAAAGAAAACCAGTGAATAATAAAAAAATGTATTTCATTGAAAATTTTATTTTAAAGAATCTGTTTCCCAAGATCTTGGATTGTTTTTAATGTAATCGTAAATCTTTTCAAACCTCTTATAATTTCTAACAATATGATCATGGTAATTAGCCTGCCAAATTGATTCTGAACCGCTTATTTGTTTAGTAGTAATTGATTTAAAAATGGCTACAAATGATGAAATAGAATTGGATTTTCTGGAAAATTTAGATTCCGTTTGATTTCGTAGAGGCGCACTGCAGTGCGTCTCCGCAACGTTTGTCGACAAAGATAGGTCAGAAATATTGTTTTCCGTTGTGGATATACTGGACGTAGACGCACTGCGGTGCGTCTCTACGATATGCATTGTGTTAATTCCTATTTTTTCTTCAGATTGGTTTTGTAGAGGCGCACTGCTGTGCGTCTCACGCCCGTATGTCGACAAAGAAATATCTGTTGTGGATATGCTGGACGTAGGCGCACTGCGGTGCGTCTCTACGATATGCGTTTCGGATAGAAAATCGGAATTAGATTGGCTCTGTAGAGGCGCACTGCTGTGCGTCTCACGCCCGTATGTCGACAAAGATATGTCCGAAATTTTGTTTTCTGTTGTGGATATACTGGACGTAGACGCACTGCAGTGCGTCTCTACAATATGCGCGGTGGTTTCTGCGTCAACAACAGTATCTTCATTTTGAATTTCGATTAATAAATGAATATGATTCGGCATAATAACCCAATTATGAAAAAACCAATTTTTACGAATCTTTATTGATTTTAAAAGTTCTTTTTCAATAATCTTTCCATTTTCATTTAAAATCATTTTTTCTTCTTCAATAGCTCCAAAAATACATTTTCTATCTTTTGTAACTATAGTAATAAAATAAACTGCTTCACTAGAATAATCCCAGTTTTGCAGTCGGTGTGAATTTATTTTGAATCTATCTTTAAATAATAACATCATTTGGCATGTAAAAACCCAAAGTTACAAAAGGTTTCCTTTACAAATAGAATGAAATTTGTAAGTTTACCATATAAAACCGCAAATCGTGTCTATACCTCAAAAAGCCTTATTTAACTGGAGCAGCGGTAAAGATTCTGCTCTAGCCTTATACAAAATACTTCAAAATACTGATTTTCAGATAGAATGTTTATTGACAAGTGTAAACCAGCAATATCAACGCATTTCGATGCACGGAATTCGCGTTGAACTATTGCAGGAACAAGCGCAAAGCATCGGAATTCCGTTAAAAATTCTTGAAGTTCCAGAAATGCCAACTATGGAAGTTTACGAAAAAGTAATGACTGAAGTCTTAACCGAATTAAAAGAAAACGGAATAACATATTCTATTTTTGGAGATATTTTTCTGGAAGATTTGCGTCAATATCGCGAAAATCAGTTGGCAAAAATTGGCTTTAAAGGTGTTTTCCCTATCTGGAAAATTCCAACTCAAGATTTAATTCACGAGTTTATTGCATTGGGATTCAAAACAATTGTGGTTTGTGTAAACGAAAAATATTTAGACAAAAGTTTTGTTGGTAGAGTTATCGATCAGGATTTCATAAATGACTTACCTAAAAATGTAGATGTTTGTGGTGAAAACGGTGAATTTCATACTTTTACTTTCGACGGGCCAATATTTTCTAAACCAATTGATTTTGAAATTGGCGAAATTGTTTATCGAAAATATGAAAAACCAGAAAAGAAAGATTCGTCAAACACAGCTTGCGATACCAATGATGAAACTGCTTTTGATTTTGGATTTTGGTATTGTGATTTAATTAAAAAATAAATGAAGTTTTTTTATAAATTTATATTTCTAGTTCTTATTTCTTTCTCTTTGCAAAGTTGCTTGGTTAACAGATGCAAAAGGCCTCAAATTACTGGCTATATTTACGATGCAGAGACGAAACAACCTATAGAAAATTGTACAGTTGGAGAGACTTTAAGCCAATCAAACGGTTACTTTTCATTGGCAGAAAAGCGCTATCGCCAATTTACATTTTTAGGTTTTGAGGCGCCAACTTTAGCTGTAAATGAAGTGATTAAAAAAGAAGGTTACGAATCTCAAAACATTCAATTTATACAGCCTTTTGGCGGTGGATTGAAAAAAGGAGCTTTTCATAATGCAGACACTATTTACATCAAGAAGACTATTTTAAAAACAAACTAATATGGCTTTAAAAGAAAATGATGAAGTAAAAAAAGTACTATTCTTTTTGAAAGAAATCGGTATTGATATTATCGAAAAAGAGCTTGGAGAAACCTTTCTGCCAGGATTGGATTTAGGTTCTAACTGCATTTATATTGATTACAATAAATTATTATATCCTGGCGATATTTTGCATGAAGCAGGGCATCTTGCCGTAACTATTCCTGCTGAAAGAAAATTGGTCGGTACAACAGAAATTTCTAAAGATTGGCCGACACAGGGCGACGAAATTGCCGCTATTTTATGGTCGTATGCCGCATTGCATCATTTACAATTTCCTGCTGATTTTGTATTTCATCCAAACGGTTACAAAGGTCATTCGGATTGGTTTATTTCTAACTTCGAATCTGAAAATTATATGGGATTACCTCTTCTGGAATGGATGGGATTGTGTCTTGGAAATGAAAAAGCCGAAAAAGAAAATAAATCTCCTTTTCCGGCTATGCAAAAATGGCTTCGCGATTAATCTTAAGTAGATTGGTCTACAAAAGTTTTCAAGAACCATTTGTTATCTTTTAGTTCAAAAATATAATCAATATAAATTCCGCTATCAAGTCCTCGTTCTTGAAGTGTGACTTTATTTTTCTTTACCACCAAGGCGCGCTTTAAATATTTCTCATCCGATTTTCTATTCAAATTAAGGGATTTATAATTTTCTTTTGGCATTGTATAATCCGCTAATTCAAAATCATCATTATTCATTTTATACTTTAAAGGGAAAATAACTCTGCTAATTTGAAATTTCTGATCTTCATTAAATTTCTTAAAAAAGACATTAAAATCTTCTGGAGCTGTTTTGGCGTTCTGAGCGTAAACTGCAGCATTTAAACTCATTGCAAAAACAAAAACTATAAAAAAGTACTTTTTCATTATTCTTCATACATTTTAAGCAAGTTCGTAACGGTATTCCAGTTTCGAATTGTTGCTGTTACATTTAATTTTTTCTCGATATATTTTTGATCAAAACGTGTTTTTCCAGCACCAACGGCATATTTAATAAAAATCCTGTTTTCATCAATACTGGCTTCGTCTGGTTTAAACTGACTGATTTTCAAATCGTTTATACTTTCCTTTTTTAAATTCATTGAAACAAAAGCCACATAAAGCTTTTTGATATCAATATCTTTCTCTTTTAAAAACGGATTATTGGCAAAACAAGATTCTAAGTTTTCTTTGGTAATCATCACAACAGGAACTTCGTGTCCAAAAACTTTAAATATTTCTTGTTTGATCATAAAACCAACTTTAGAAGCTTCTTCTTCGCTGTCTACAAAGACATTTCCAGATTGCAGATACGTTCGAACATTTTTAAAACCAATATTTTCCAGCATTGCTTTCAAAGCTTCCATTTTCATCATGTTATGCCCAGAAACGTTGATTCCGCGTAAAAGCGCTAAATGTGTTTTCATTTTTTCTAATTTAGGTCAAAGATAAAAAACTATTCGTCATCATCTTCTTCACTGATTTCAATATCAAATTTCACTAAGAAATCATTGAACTTTTGCTTGTACTTTCTTTTTGCTTGTGCTACAATTTCGTCTGCTTCTTCATTAGATTCTATTGCATCAAAACCAAACTGTTCTTTAACCCATTCTTGAAACTCTTCTTTATTTTCGCTTTCTTCATAATATTCTTCATCTTTATAAAAATAAGCAGAATCAAAGTCTACAGAAATTTCAGTGTCTAATGTCAGCAACTGAATTAGTTTACGAGTGCTTTCTGCCACAACGTGAACTCCACCTTCGTCACCAAAAACAACAATCGGGCAATTATTCAAATCTTTGTCAATAAGCCAATACGCATATGAACTTCCAGATCCGTTTGCGCCTGCAAATTCGATAAAGCTATTGTAAAACTCTTCTTCTTCAGACCATGTTTTTATTCCTGTTTTCTCTTCAGTTATAGTAAGTCCAAAACATTCCGAATAAGATTCTACTCCATGTTCTTGCTCGAATTCATATAATTTCACTAAATCTTCAGGTAATTTATAGCTGCCAAATTGAACTGCAAATTCTTCTAATGAAAAACTGCTATCATAATCTGCATATTCTGTTTCATTATCTTCGTCATCTTCTTCTTCAGCTTCTGGAGCCATCAATATTTCAAATGTTTTCATGACAGCATTTTTTACGCAGAAAAACTCAATTCCAGGAGCATTTTCGTCATTCATCCATTGGTATTTTGGATCTCCGTTTTCATCAAGATATTCCAGAATAATCATAATTTCTTCATCTTTATGACACCACAAAGCGCGCATTCGGATATTAAAACCATTTGAAATTTCCTCAGAAATCTGGCTGTATTTTTTTCCTTCATAATCAAAAGGAATAAACAAATAAGTGGTTCCAGAAATATGTCTAACGATTTTTCCGTTTTCTTTCAATTCTTCATTTTCAGACAAAACTTCGACCATATTGATAAACTGATTACGGAAATCTGCATACGAATACTGCTCTTTTTTATCGTAATCTAAGATTGAAAGTCCTTCTTTAAAAATATCTAAATAGTTATTGCCCAATATTTCGCTGCCATAACTTGAAAGCTCTACAAAAGCATCGTCTACAATATCCGACAGTTTGTGTGTTGAAGGCAGATAATTCTCGACAGTTATAATAGATCCGTCAGTGTCTTGCACATTGCTGCAAATTAAAACGTCGGGTCTGCCTGAACTTATGATCGCCTGGACATCTGTAAAACGTTCAAAATGAAAGAGCATGTCATCTGTATAAACCAGCCAAGCTATAAGATCACCTTTTACAAAAAGTTCTCCGTGATTATATTCTCCTGCAAGCGTATCGCACTGTAAGCCTCCGCCCAAATAATGAACGCTTCCGAACAAATTAATATTGACTGTTGTTGTCTTTCCTAAAACAATTAAAGCCGGAGAATTATCCGTATCATAAGAACTGATAAGCTTTGCAACTGTTAGATTTCCTTTGAAAATAAATCCTAAAATGAAAATATCCGGATGTTCATTGGTACTAAAATCCATCTCAAACAAGTCCATTTCTACATCATCTTCTGCCAATAGAAATATCGGATTTTCTTCGTAATCAGGAAAACGCCAAGTATCTTCAAAAACATTATAAATTTTCTGATTCTTGAAATCGGTAAGATCTCCGATAATATTGTGGGCTTCGTGTCGGTTAATTACCTTGAATGTAATACCAGAAAACACCATAGTTTCAAAAGGAACTTTTTCTTCTTTAATCATAATTTGAGGCTTATAATTTAAATGTTTTAACAAATCTAATAATCTTTTTTATTAAAATTATACTGACGATAAAAATAAAAAACTCTGTTAGTTTCCCAACAGAGTTTTACAGCTTTTACTTATTTCAATTTTAATTTGCTTTCTTAAATACAAAACTGCCGTCACATGCGCGAGCATCATCTAGCAGATGTCCTGACTTGTCCAGAGTAAAACTTTCTATCAAACTGCCTGTACAGTTTGAAATGAATGAATTCTCCTTTTTCTCTTTATAAGTTAATATAAAACGAGTTAGATTTTCTTTGCTTATAATCTCAAAAGTTCCTGTAAGCGTTACATCGATATTTTCATAAACTCTCCTTTTTGAAAATGTATTGTCTTTATTAAATTCATAAGAATACTGTTTTGAAGAAGGGTCGTTTGAAAACTTAGCCTCGGTATACTGTATCCACTTCCCGTAATAATCTGTAACGACTGCATCTGCCTTGTCGCTTGAATCGTCGTTAGAACAAGAAATTAAAGAAACAAACATTGCAATCAAAAGTCCAATTTTTTTCATTTTTATAGTTTTTAATGAGTTAATTATTATTAAGATTTTACTTTCTTAAAAACAGTTGCGTTTAAACATTGCAACTTAACGATAAGTTAATATTCAAACACTTGAAAACAATAAATCATTTTTAAAATTCCCAATTAAAATCTATCTTCGCTTTTTAAAGAGAAAAGAAAATAGAAGAAAGAAAAAAGACAAGAGCTTTATCTTTTTTCTTTCTCATTGACTCTACAAAATCTAATCTTCGAATGTCTAATAATCTTCTAGAAACTCCAATTGAATACTTAAAAGGTGTTGGTCCGAGCCGTGGCCAGCTGCTTCGTAAGGAATTGGGCATTCATAAATATGGAGATTTAGTCAATCTTTTTCCGAATCGATATATTGACAGAACACGTTATTACAAGATTAATGAATTGCAGAATACGGGTTCTGAAGTCCAAATTATTGGAAAAATAATCAATATTAAAACCGTTGAATTTGCCAAAAACAAAAAGCGTCTCGTAGCAACTTTTGTTGACGATACTGGGCAAATTGATTTAAATTGGTTTCAAGGCCATAAATGGATTCGTGAAAGCTTAAAAATTAACGAAACTTTGGTCATTTTTGGAAAATGTTCGCTGTACGGAAGCCAATTTAGTATGGCACATCCCGAAATTGAGCTATTAAGCGAACACGAAAGAAGTTTACGTTCGGCTATGCAGCCCGTTTATCCTTCGACAGAAGCTTTGGCTAATAAAGGAATTTCCAACCGTACCATTAATAAGTTGATGGAACAGCTTTTCTTGGAAACACAGGCATTGTTTACAGAAACTTTTCCGCCGTTTTTAATTGAAGAATTAAAACTGATTCCGAAACGCGCCGCATTATTCAACATTCATTTTCCAAAGAGCGCCGAGATTTTAGCGAAAGCGCAATTCCGACTAAAATTTGAAGAATTGTTCTTTATTCAGCTGCAATTAATTACAAAGAATCTCATTCGAAAACATAAAATAAAAGGACATCCATTTGACAAAGTGGGAGAACTTTTTAATGAATTTTATAAAAATCATTTGCCTTTTAATTTAACGAATGCTCAAAAAAGAGTTATCAAAGAAATTAGGACAGATATGGGCAGTAATGCTCAAATGAATCGTTTGCTTCAAGGTGACGTGGGTTCTGGAAAAACGATTGTGGCTTTTATGAGTATGCTTTTGGCAATTGATAACGGTTTTCAAGCTTGTTTGATGGCACCAACAGAAATCTTGGCCAATCAGCATTTTTTGGGCTTATCTGAATTTGCTAAAACCCTAAATATCAATATTCGAATTTTAACAGGTTCTACTAAAACTGCTGAAAGAAAAATTATTCATGAAGAACTAGAAAGCGGAGAACTTAAAATTCTGATTGGAACTCATGCTTTATTGGAAGATAAAGTGCAATTTCAGAATTTAGGCTTAGCTGTAATTGATGAACAGCATCGTTTTGGCGTAGAGCAAAGATCTAAATTGTGGAAGAAAAACAATATTCCGCCACACGTTTTAGTCATGACCGCTACTCCTATTCCGAGAACGCTGGCAATGAGTTTATATGGCGATTTGGATATTTCGGTTATTGATGAATTACCTCCTGGAAGAAAACCAATTCAGACCGTACATCGTTATGATACGAATAGATTAAAAGTCTGGAAATTTCTTCGTGATGAAATTGCAAAAGGAAGACAAATTTATATTGTTTACCCGCTTATTCAGGAGTCTGAAAAAATGGATTATAAGGATTTAATGGACGGTTACGAGAGTATATCTCGCGATTTCCCGCTTCCGCAATATTCGATCTCTATTCTTCACGGAAAAATGAAGCCAGCTGATAAAGATTCTGAAATGAAGCGTTTCTCTGAAGGAAAAACCAATATCATGGTGGCAACAACTGTAATTGAGGTTGGTGTAAACGTGCCAAATGCGAGTGTAATGATCATAGAAAGCGCAGAACGATTTGGGCTTTCTCAATTGCATCAGCTCCGCGGGCGTGTGGGGCGTGGTGCCGAACAGAGTTATTGCATTTTAATGACTGGTCACAAATTAAGCTCTGACAGCAAAACTAGAATGGAAACCATGGTGCAAACCAACGATGGTTTTGAAATTGCCGAAGTTGATTTAAAACTTCGTGGTCCTGGTGATTTAATGGGAACACAACAAAGCGGTGTTTTGAACCTGCAAATTGCTGATATTGTAAAAGATAGAGATATTTTATCTCTGGCAAGAAATTATGCCATGAAAATCTTAAAAGAAGATTCTGCTCTTCAAAAACCAGAACATGCTGTTCTAAGAAACATCTTTATAGAATTAACCAAGAAAAAGAATATTTGGAATTATATAAGTTAGAAAGCTTCTAAGTTGCTAAGATTCTAAGACTCTAAGATTCTGAGATGCTGAGATTCTAAGATACTAATTTATTAAGGTTTATATTCTAGCTCTTATATTCAACATTAAAAAAGTCCAAAGATTTTAAACTTAAAATCTTTGGACTTCAAAACTCAGCATCTTAGTAACTTAGAAACTTAGAGGCTTAGCATCTCAGAACCTTAGCAACTTTAAAAAAAACTCCATTGCATCCTTTATTTTCATTCATGTGATTTAGTTTTGCTGGGGGACAAATTTAAGGGGTGAATATTTTTATCAGACACAATGAAGTATATAATCAGTTGTTATTTTTTTGCCTCGTTTTTCTTTTCAAAAAGACCGCTAAACAAACCTTTGCTTATTTTATTTTTATCATCCTTTCCGGTTGCAATCATGTGGTCGATATATTCCATGTACGTTTTCTTTCTCTCTTCTAGAAAACCTACAAGATACTCCTCAGAAGCGTGCATACCACTGGTTTCTTCAATCTGCAAAAGTTTCTTGTACAAGGGTTCAATAAATTTTACAATAATATCGTTTGGAACCGATTTTCGAGTGCAGAAGAAGCCAACAATTTCACCATCTGTATCTGCCACAATTTTAAAATCGGTTACAACCCAGTAATAACGACCTGTTTTGGCCATGTTTTTTATAATGACATGAATGTTTTCACTAGATTTTATACTATCCCACAAGAATTTAAAAATTACTTTTGGCATATCGGGATGACGTACAATATTATGAGGCTGGCCAACAAGCTCAAATTCATCATAACCAGAAACATCTATAAAGTCTTCATTGGCATATAAAATGGTTCCTTTTTTATCAGTTTTACTAAGCAATACTTTATTCTTATTCCAGTCCACTTCTCTATCCGAAGGTGTTGGACGGTGTAATCTGGTATCCATAACTCTTACATTTAAATTAATTTACAATTCAATTCGTATAAAATGAATCCTTAAACCTTAATTTGACTCGATTTCTAAGACAAGTAGAATGTTTCTGATTTTACGAAAAACTGTTTCCAATTCATTTTCAAGCCATTCTGGAATTTCATTATTAACAGCTAGATTAAGCTGTCTAATATCATTCATAATCTGAATTAGCTTTTTATATTGAAAATCAAGATCGTAAACATGCGAACTCGTTCGGTAATTTTTAAAAATCTCCTTTACCTCTATTTCAAAATCAGATTGAATCCCTATTTTTTCAATCGAATCTAATGTTATGCTTTCATTCAAAAAATCTTCAATTATTCTTTTAAGACTATGCAGCGTAGGCACTGCAGTGGGTAAATCATGCTTAAACATACAACGGGTTTAAAAAATATTAATATTGTTTTCTTTGGGACTTGATTATAATTCTAGTTTTAAAAAACTAGTTTCTATTGGTTGTTGATTTTACATGAATATCATTGACTAAATCATCAATTTTTTTGGCGCTTTCTCTCATCATTTCAAGATAACTAAGCAGTTTATCGTTGTCTGTATGTCCTTTTGAAACATCAATTAATTTTAAAACTGAATTTACGGGCAGTTTTAAGTCTAAAGTTGTTCTATGAATAAAATCATTATAATCTTTTGTAGCTGACATTGAGCTGTATTTTGCCGAAGCCAATTTCATGTTTTCCAACTCATATTCGTCTGAAATTTTAGAGATATGATTTTCGCTATGTTCTTTAAAATAATATGCCCAATAGCCATTCATAAAGAAAACCACTGCGGCCAAAACGGTATGAATAATCAACGTTTCAAGATCAAAATTTACTTGCGAAAAATACACCTGAAGGCCGTTGGCATCATTATAAATATAGTTTTGCAGGTACGCCAATCCAGCATGATGGAGAACAACCAATAAAGTAAGCGGAATTTGAAGTTTCCAATTCTGATAAATAATCAAAATGGTACTGGCAATGAATACTGTAAAATGCATTTCGAACATTCCATGCATCTGATAAATGTACTGCGCCATAAAAATAGCCAGAACGACAGATAAAACGTATTGGTAAAATTTGGAATTTTTCATGAAAAATTTTGCCGAATAATAAAGCAAAAGATTCAATGTCCCAACGCCAACACCAATTTCGAAAGTATCATATTTAAAAGAAAGTCCGATACCAAGAAGAAAATATACTGCAAGTACATAATTAATAATGGTATCTGATTTTTGCGTCATTGTAGACATAAAACTATGCAGATAATCTTGTTCGTTTAAGCTAGCTTTTGTTTTCATAGGTTTAGATTTAGGTTTTTGGAAAAAGTTATTTAGTACATTTTGGTAACGAACATCCATATGCTTTAAGAGCTAAAGCATTAAAAGAAGGTTTCTCTTTTTGGTTGAGAAGAGAATCAATCGCCATTTGAGCATAATTGCTTTTGGTATCTGTACAATATCTTGTTTTATTGTAATTCCCTCTATAATATAAATTATGTGACTGATCTAGTAAAACTGCCTGCGGAGTAGAGAAAACACCACATTTTTTGGCTATTGCTTCATCAAAATATACAGGGATCTCAGCGCCAAACTTTTCCTGAATTTCATCAATCGTAAAACTCTTCTGTTTGTTTAACACTACAATTTTAAAATTGACCTGATCTCCGTATTTTTTAATTAAGTCGCTAACATGTGGGACATTAAACCGCGAACAGGGACATTCGGGATTATAAAAATGGATAAATATAGGTTTGTTGTCAAATGCACAGCACGGACCAAGTTCTATTTTTGAACCCATTGCAATCGCATGATAATTTTTGGGAATAGGTGTTGGAAGACTGTATTGGAACTCATTCTGCCAAAACAGATAACCAATTGAAAGAAGCAAAAATGTAAACCATAAGCTTAGAAGTAATTTTTTCTTCATAAATTATTTTTTTTAATATCATTCAACAACAAACAATAAACACTTGTTAATATAATTATTCATTATATATAATCAAAAACCAAAAAAACAACTTCTACATACGTATTTTAACAAAAAAATCAAA
Organism: Flavobacterium sp. LK-23; assembly: GCF_058135255.1. NCBI lineage: Bacteria > Pseudomonadati > Bacteroidota > Flavobacteriia > Flavobacteriales > Flavobacteriaceae > Flavobacterium > Flavobacterium sp. LK-23. Next base: position 194,765 of record NZ_JBYUVT010000007.1, on the reverse strand, counting down.
CATAACCGTCAGCATTCGTGTTAAAATCTTTAATTTTGTTTAACATATCAATGTTACAAATAAAATCGATAAAGTGCAAAAAAAATCAGACAAATTGCAAAAAAAATCTTCTATACTAGAAACGATAAGCGCTTATCTAAGTCTTAGAACGTAATTTTACCCTAAGCGTCTCTACTTTCTTCAAAAAAATTAAACTTAAATTAAACCTTTTTGCCTGCTTGTAGTCTAAATGCAAACCTTTGTACCTACAAATGTTAAATAAACGCTAACAGCTTTCGATTTCGCACCAAAAAGTTAAATTTGTAAGCTTACTAAAAACAAAAACCTAAATTCTATACTCACCTCATTTTTATGAAACTAAAACACCTCATTTACACCCTTTTAATTGTTGCAATTGGTGGCTTTATCACCTACAGAATTATTTCGAACAAGGGTAAAAACGATGAATCTAAAAATTTCAATGATAAAAAAGCTCCAACAACTGTTAATGGAATTGTAATAAAGACGGCTACTTTTGACAATAATTTAGCATTATCAGGATCTATTGAAGCAAACGAACAAGTAGAAATTCATAGTGAGGTTTCAGGAATTGTTGAAGGAATATTTTTTAACGAAGGCAGCAATGTAACAAAAGGACAAGTGCTTCTTAAAGTAAATGATATCGAATTAAAAGCACAGCTAAGACAAGCTCTAACTAGAGAAGATTTGGCTGCTGAAAACGCAAGAAGAGCAAAATTATTACTGCAAAAAGAAGCCATAAGTCAAGAAGAAGCAGATGTCGCAAAAGCAGATCTTGCTTCTGCTCAAGCTCAAAGCCAATTAATTAGAGCGCAAATTTCTAAAACCTCGGTTAGAGCTCCTTTTTCAGGAAAAATTGGTTTACGTAATATTTCTCCGGGAACTTATATCACACCAACTGTTTTAGTCGCAAAATTGGTAAATACCAGTAAATTAAAAATTACTTTTTCTATTCCAGAAAAATATGCTGCCGAAGTAAAATCTGGATCTGTAATCGATTTTAGAGTTTCTGGATCTGACAAAACGTATAATGCAAAAATCTATGCTATCGAACCAGAAGTTGCTGTTGCTACACGTACACTTCAGATTCGTGCGCTTGCTGATAATAATGACGGAAAACTTTTTCCTGGGACTTTTGCCGACATCAAATTGCCTTTAAATATTATCAAAGACGCAATAGTTGTTCCTTCTCAAGCAATTATTCCAATTCAAGACGGTAAAAAAGTATTTGTTGCCAACAACGGGCAAGCAAAAGAAGTAATGGTTGATGCAACAACAAGAACAGATTCTTCAATTTTAATTTTAGCAGGATTAAAACCTGGAGACACTTTAATTACAAGCGGCGTTATGTCATTAAAAAACGAAGCTCCTATCAAAGTTAAAGTAAAATAATTATGAGTTATGAGTTTTGGGTTATGAGTTAAAAGTAAATCTTACTAATCAAAAATCTAAAATCCGAACTCTACAATCTAAAATCAAACATGAGTTTATCAACTACAAGTATAAAAAGACCTGTCTTAACAATAGTACTGAATCTGTTAATTATACTATTCGGTTTTATTGGTTATACGTTTCTAGGAGTCAGAGAGTTTCCATCTATTGATCCTGCGCAGGTTTCCATTCGTACCAATTACACTGGTGCCAATTCTGATATTATTGAATCGCAAATTACAGAGCCTCTAGAAAAAGCCGTAAATGCGATTGATGGAATTCGAAATATTACTTCATCCAGCAACCAAGGAAGCAGTACAATTACAATCGAGTTTAATTTAGATAAGGATTTAGAGGAAGCGGCTAATGATGTTCGAGACAAGGTCTCGCAAGCCATTAGAAATCTTCCACAAGATATAGATGCCCCACCAGTTGTTTCTAAAGCCGATGCAGATAGCGAATCTATTATTTCGATGACGGTTCAAAGTGACAGCAGAAGCTCTTTAGAATTAAGCGATTATGCCGAAAATGTTATTTCTCAGCGTTTGGAAACTATTCCAGGCGTAAGTGGCGTGCAAATTTGGGGGCAAAAACGCTATGCAATGCGTCTATGGATAGATCCTGTAAAACTAAATGCTTATAAGTGTACAGTTGCCGATGTGAGAAACGCATTAAATGCTCAGAACGTCGAACTGCCATCTGGTAAATTAACAGGAAACAATACCGAATTAACTGTAAAAACAGTTGGAAATCTTTCTAAACCAGAAGAATTCAACAATATTATCATTCGCACAGATGGCGATAAAATCGTAAGGCTTAGTGATGTAGGCGGTGCCGAATTAGGTCCAGAGAATATAGAGACTTCCTTGATGTCTTCCGGGCTCCCAATGATTGGAATGGCTATTGTTCCAATGCCAGGAGCGAATTACCTGGATATTTCAGCTGAATTTTACAAAAAATTTGAAGCCTTAAAAAAAGATTTACCTAAAGACATTAAACTTAATATTGCGCTTGATAACACGCAATTTGTAAAGAAATCTGTATTGGAGGTTGCCGAAACTTTAGGAATATCAATCGTTCTGGTAATTATCATTATTTATTTATTTTTTAGAGACTGGGCAATTGCTTTCAGGCCATTAATTGACATCCCTGTATCGTTAATTGCTACATTCTTCATTATGTGGCTTTTTGGTTTCTCAATAAATGTATTAACACTTCTTGCTATTGTGCTTGCAACAGGACTTGTTGTGGATGACGGAATTGTTGTAACTGAAAATATTTTCAAAAAGGTCGAAGAAGGAATGTCTCCTATCGAAGCAGCTATTAAAGGTTCTAATGAAATCTTTTACGCTGTTATATCCATTTCTGTCACTTTAGCAGCGGTATTTTTGCCAGTAATTTTCTTAGAAGGTTTTGTTGGCCGACTCTTTAGAGAATTTGGAGTTGTAATTGGAGCTGCAGTATTGATTTCAGCCTTTGTCTCCTTGACTTTAACACCAATGTTAAATGCCTATTTAATGAAAGGCGGCGAACAAAAGAAATCAAAATTCTATATTAAAACTGAGCCATTTTTTGAAAAAATGAACAGCAGTTATGCTGAATCACTGACAAAATTCATGGACAAAAAATGGATCAGCTTTCCTATTTTAATTGCTTGTTTTGGAATTATTTATTTATTCTTTACGATTCTTCCAAAAGAAACAGCACCTTATGATGACAGAAGTTCTGTTACCATGCGTATGACCACGCCAGAAGGCTCTTCTTATGATTATACTTATCGTTTTATGCAAGAAATTTCAAAACTTGTTGACGATTCAATCCCTGAAAAAAAAGTTAGTTTAGTAATTACTGCTGGAGGATCTGGAGGTTCTGCAACTAACTCAGGTTTTGTGAGACTGTCATTAAAAGAACCAGACGAAAGAACCAGATCTCAAAAAGAAATTGCAGACAAATTAAGCAAATGGACAAAAAGATATCCTGATGCTAAAATAGCAGTAATTCAACAGCCTACAATTGCCGTTAACAGACGTGGCGGTTTACCAATACAATATATTATTCAGGCTCCAAACTTTGATAAGTTGAGAGAAAAAATCCCTGTTTTTATGAATGAAGTAGGTAAAAGCGATGTATTTTCGACAACAGATGTAAACTTAAAATTTAACAAGCCTGAAATCAACGTTACCATTGACCGTGCAAAAGCAGAAAGTTTAGGAATTTCCATCCTTGACATTGCACAGACTTTGCAGCTTTCTTTAAGTGGACAGCGTTTTGGCTATTTTATTAAAAACGGAAAACAATATCAAGTAATTGGACAATTTGACCAAAAAGACAGATCGAAACCTTTGGATTTGACTTCTATGTTTGTGAAAAACAAAAATGGCGAATTGATTCAGATGGATAACGTTGTAAACGTATACGAACAAAGTAATCCGCCGCAATTGTATCATAATAACAGATACATGTCTGCAACAGTTTCTGCTGGTTTAGCGCCAGGAAAAAGTATGGGAGACGGAATTCAAGAAATGGATCGTATTAAAGCAAAAGTTTTAGATGAAAGCTTCACTACAGATTTAGCTGGAGAATCACGAGATTTCGTAGAAAGTAGCTCTAATACTTCTTTCGCTTTCGGATTGGCTTTATTGTTAATCTTCTTGATTCTTGCGGCACAATTTGAAAGTTTCATTGATCCATTCATTATCATTTTGACGGTTCCAATGGCGGTTGCAGGGGCTTTATTTTCATTATGGCTCTTCAATCAAACATGGAATATTTTTAGCCAGATTGGTACGGTAATGTTGATTGGTCTGGTAACCAAAAACGGTATTTTGATTGTAGAATTTGCCAATCAGTTGCGAGAACAAGGCAAACCTAAATTAGAGGCTATTTTAGAAGCTTCAGAAGCACGTTTACGTCCAATTTTAATGACGAGTTTGGCTATTGCATTGGGAGCGCTTCCAATTGCAATGTCTCTTGGAGCCGCGTCTACAAGTAGAATTGGTATGGGAGTTGTAATTGTGGGAGGAACTATTTTCTCATTGGCTTTAACGCTTTTTGTAATTCCTGCCATTTATTTAATGTGGTCTAAAGCCAGAAAACATTATCCTGAGTTTGATCATATTGACGAATACGAAAGAGAAAGCATTAAATAAAAACCAGAAATATACTTTCTGGTTAAAGAAAACGAATATGAATATCAAAAAAATATACTGTACAGTACTTATCCTGCTTTTTTGTGCAATTCAGACAAAGGCACAGGAAGTTCTTACTATTGAACAAGCTATGACCATAGCTTTGGAAAATAATTTTGAGATTAAAATTGCTAAAAATAATTCCAAAATAACCGAAACAAATGTAACAATTGGTAATGCAGGAATGTTGCCGACTGCAACCGCAAATATTACAGACAATAATAATCTTACGAATTCAACACAAGTACGTCAAGATGGTACATCAACTACATTGAACAATGCTAAAAACAATAGTTTAAATTATGGCGTGAGCTTAGGCTGGACCGTTTTTGACGGAATGAAAATGTTTGCCAAACTAGACCAGCTAAAAGAGCTTCAAAAACTGGGCGATGCAGAACTTAAAAGAACTATTTTAGTCAAAATTGCTCAGGTAAATTCGGCTTATTATGATTTAGTTCAAATGCAACAGCAATTGTCTGCATTAGACACTACAATCGTAATTTCGAACCAACGTTTGACTTTAGCTAAAAACCGCTTTAGCATAGGAAAAGCTTCAAAACTGGAAGTATTAAATGCACAGGTGGATTTAAACTCAGATCAGGTTGCTTTATTGAGACAAAAAGAAGCGTATGCTAATGGTAAAATTTTGCTGAATCAGCATTTAGCGCGCGATCCTAAAATTGACTTTAAAGTGACTGATAAAGTTACAGTTGATAATAAATTGGTTTTGGCTGATTTAATGGAATTGGCTCAAAAGCAAAATCCAGGTTTAGAAGCTGAAATTATAAACAAACGTATAGCCGAATTACAACTTAAACAAGTAAAAGCAGACCGCTACCCTACTTTGAGGTTAACTACGGGATACAATTTTTCTGAAAGCCAGTCTAGTTTAGGATTTACTAGTGAAACATCTTCTAAAGGTTTAAATTATGGTTTTAATGCTTCTATGAATATATTCGACGGTTTCAATCAGCATCGTAATGAAAAAGTTGCCAAATTACAGATCGAAAATTCACAGCTTGCTATAGAACAGCAGAACATAACTTTAAACACACAGTTGAGCACTGCTTTCCAAACCTATTTAACCAATTTAGAATTAATTGATTTAGAAGAAGATAACGAAGCAATCGCAAGGCAGAATTTAGAAATTACTTTGGACAAATTTAAAATCGGAACTATTACAACGCTAGATTTTAGAACTGCCCAGCTCAATTACGTTAATGCAAAAGTGCGTTACAGCAACGCGCAATACGAAGCAAAATTATCTGAAATTGCTTTAAAAGAATTAGCGGGAAATATTAATTTTTAATTCACTTTTAAAAATCAAATATTATCTGCCCAATCTGCTAAATCTGCGAGAGAAAATAGCTCGCAGATTTAGCAGATTTTTTTTTAAATTTCAGCAAAAGTTACATAACGTTTTTAAGAAAACATTCTGTTTGTTCTTGGTGCTGAATATTTTTATAATTTACTTCCAACAGAATATTTTTTTACTTTAAATTTGTTACAAAACAAGTTTCAATGATTACATACAATACCAAAGATTGGTTTACTTTTATTTTTCATTTTCATAAGTCAGATACAGTTCGAAAACTGTTTACAATTATGATTGCAATTGGAGTTTATGCCACAGCTGTCTGCTATCTTGAACTTCATTATTTTAAAGTAACCAAAAACGATTATATCCACAACATTCCAATCATGCACGGAATGCTTGGATTTGTAATCTCACTTTTGCTTGTTTTTAGAACCAATACCGCTTATGACAGATGGTGGGAAGGCCGAAAACTTTGGGGCGGACTTGTAAATAACAGTCGTAATCTTGCTATAAAACTATCCGCAATTTTAAAAGATGAAAATGATAGAAAGTTTTTTAGAAAATACATTCCCATGTACGCAGATATACTTCATCATCATTTAAAAGATGAAGATACTGGCAAAATGCTGTTTGAAGATGTTGAACTTGAGATTGATCAGCATAAACACAAGCCGAATCAATTAAAGAGAATCATGTACCATAAAATCAATGATTTGTATGATGCTAAAAAAATATCTGGAGAACAACTCATTACTATAAATGAAGAATTAGTTGCTTTCACAGACATTTGCGGAGCATGCGAACGTATTAAAAACACTCCTATTCCCTACTCTTACAGTGCTTTTATAAAGAAATTCATCTTCTTTTATACTATGACGCTTCCGTTTGGATATTCTGTTAGTTTAGGTTATCTAGTTGCTCCTGTTGTTGTTTTTATTTTTTATGTTTTAGCAAGTTTAGAACTTATTGCTGAAGAAATTGAAGATCCGTTTGGAAATGATGAGAACGACCTTCCAACAAAAAAAATATCGGAAAACATCAGAAAACATGTGGAAGAATTGATATAATTAAACGTTAAATCTGCAGTTTATATTCTTATTTTCATTAAATTTAAAGTCTTCACCAAAAAATAAATTTAATGAACAATCAACGATTCTTAGTCAATCCGCTCCAATTATCGCAAGAAAAATCATTAAAAACTCTTGTAGAAAATAGAACTATTTACAATTTGAATCATTGTGAATTAAATCTATTTGAAACCTACGAATCGACTCAAAAAGTTCCATTAAAATTTAATGATTTGGTGGTGACCAGCATGCTTCGCGGTAAAAAAATCATGCATCTTTTTGATGACCCTGAATTTGTATATCTTCCTGGCGAAACGGTGATTGTTCCTTCGAATGTAGAAATGAAAATTGATTTTCCTGAAGCTTCAAAAAACAATCCGACGCAATGTTTAGCATTGGCCATCGATCAGGATAAAATTGCCGAGATTTTAAATTTCTTAAATGAGCAATACCCAAAAGAAGGCAGTAATATGTACTGGCAACTCAATTACCAGAATTATTTCTTTTACAATAATATCGAAATGGCTGCTACCATAAACAAACTCATCAAAGAATGTATGAGTACTTCGATTACCAAAGACATTTTTGCCGATTTGACTTTAAAAGAATTACTAATTAGGATTATTCAAACTCAGACCGTAAAATCTCTTGACGAAGGAAAACCTTTTGAAGATAACAATCCGATTAAAGAAGTTACTGAGTATATTAAGCAAAATTTAAAAGAGAATATCAATTTGAAATCGCTGAGCGAAAAAGCTTGTATGAGCACCACTTCTTTCTATCGTTTCTTTAAACGCGAACTCGGAATGAGTCCGATTGAATATATTTTAAATGAAAAAATAAAATGCGCTAAAAACCTATTAAGAAACCCAACGCTTCAAATTAACGAAGTTTGTTATTTAGCAGGGTTTGAAGATGCGAATTACTTCATTAGATTATTCAAAAAATATGAAGGAATTACACCAAAACAGTATCAGTTACTATATATCAATTAGAGATGCTAAGATGCTAAGATTCTGAGATTCTAAGTTTTTCAACTTGAAACTTGAAACTTAAAACAAAAAAAACTATTCAATCCTAAAAACCGGTTCCAAATCCTTCTCTTCTTCGGGAGTAAAAATTCTATATTCTATTTGAAAAGTCTTTTTTAATGGAGTTTCTAGCGAAAAACCCCCTACTCCAAATGCATCAATTACAGTTAAGGTAAAATGTGCGTGTTTCCAATATTCAAATAAATCTTTATCTACCCAAAATTCAACATCTTCTACTGTACCAATACAAACATCTCCAGTTCGCTGATAATAGCCTCCTTTTTCAAAACACTGTGGCTGTGTCCCTTCGCAGCATCCGCCAGCTTGGTAAAACATCAAATCACCGTGTTTTTCTTTTAGAATATTTATCAGTTCAACTGCTTTTTCTGTGGCATCAATTCGTTTAATCATAACTTTTAAGTATTAAAAAAAGCAGTAAATTCAATTAAGAACTTACTGCTTTAACATAACCAACTATTTAAGACTGTGCTATATCGAGCACAACCCTTCCTTCTATTTCGCCTTTTTTCATTTTGTCAAATACATTATTAATATCTTCCAATTTTGTAGGCGTTACGGTTGCTTTGACTTTGCCATCAACAGCAAATTCAATAGCTTCTTTCATATCTTTTCTAGTTCCAACAATAGAACCTCTTATCGTAATTCTATTTAAAACAGTATCGAAAATAGACAAATCAAAATTGCCTGGAGGAAGTCCGTTTAATGCCATTGTACCTTTTCTTCTCAATGTTTCAAGCCCTTGTTTGAAAGCAATTGGAGAAACTGCGGTAACCAATGCCCCATGCATACCACCGACTTCTTTCTTTAAGAATTCTCCAGGATTTTGATTTTTAGCGTTAACCACCAAATCGGCACCTAATTTTTTTGCCAATTCCAATTTATCATCTCCAATATCAATTGCTGCAACATTCATTCCCATAGCTTTTGCATATTGCACTGCAACGTGTCCTAAACCTCCAATTCCTGAAATTGCAACCCATTCTCCAGGTTTCACCTCAGTTTCTTTCAATCCTTTGTAAACCGTAACTCCTGCGCATAAGATGGGAGCCATTTCTATAAAATTCACATTAGAAGGCAAAATTCCAATATATCTGGCATCTGCAATTACAAATTCTGCAAATCCGCCATCTACACTGTAACCGCCATTCTGCTGGCTTTCGCATAAGGTTTCCCAGCCTGTAATGCAATGGTCACAGCCACCGCAAGCACTGTAAAGCCAAGGCACACCAACAGCATCTCCTTCTTTTACATTTTTGACATCCTGACCTACTGCAGCAACATAGCCAACGGCTTCGTGTCCAGGAATTAAAGGCATTTTCGGTTTTACTGGCCAATCGCCTTCTACAGCATGTAAATCAGTGTGACAAACTCCACTTGCAATTACTTTTACAAGAATTTCATTTCTACCAGGGCGTTTTACTTCGACTTCTTCTATTCTTAAAAGAGAACCGAATTCTCGAACGACCGCAGCTTTCATTGTTTTTGGAAGCATAATTCTATGGTTTTAAGAGAATAGAAAACTTTTTTAGCTTTCTATTCTCAAGTTTATATTCTTTAGAAGAATCCTAATTTCTTTTTGTCATAAGAAATCAGCATGTTTTTGGTTTGACGATATTGGCTCAACATCATTTTATGGTTTTCGCGACCAATTCCAGATTGTTTGTAACCGCCAAACGGAGCACCAGCAGGATAAGAATGGTATTGATTTATCCATACACGACCGGACTGAATTGCTCTTGGAACCTGATAAATTTCATGCGCATCACGAGTCCAAACTCCTGCACCTAAACCGTACATTGTATCATTTGCAATTTCAATCGCTTCTTCTGTAGTTTTAAAAGTCGTAACCGCCAGAACAGGCCCGAAAATCTCTTCTTGAAAGATTCTCATTTTATTGTGACCTTTAAACAAAGTTGGCTTGATGTAATAACCGCCTTCTAATTCGCCTCCTAATTTATTTTCATCCCCTCCAGTTAAAACCTCTGCTCCTTCTTCTTTTCCTAATTTAATGTAAGACATGATTTTTTCCTTCTGAACAATCGAAGTCTGAGCCCCAATCATAGTCGATTTATCCAACGGATTTCCAGCTATAATGGCTTCAGTTCTTTCGATTACTTTTTTGATGAACTTGTCGTAAATATCTTCGTGAATTAATAATCTAGAAGGACAAGTACAGATTTCACCTTGATTTAAAGCAAATAATACAGCACCTTCTACGGCTTTATCAAAGAAATCATCGTCGTGATCTGCTACTGACGGGAAGAAAATATTTGGAGATTTTCCACCCAATTCTAAAGTAACCGGAATAATGTTTTCTGTAGCGTACTGCATTACCAAACGTCCTGTTGTAGTAGAACCCGTAAATGCTGCTTTTGACACTTTTTTATTGGTTACCAACGGACGGCCTAATTCGGCACCAAAACCGTTTACTATGTTTAAAACTCCTGTAGGAAGAATATCTCCAATTAATTCCATTAAAACTATAATCGAAATTGGCGTGCTTTCTGCTGGTTTTAAAACAATTGTGTTTCCTGCTGCGAGAGCTGGAGCAATTTTCCAAACTGCCATTAAAATCGGGAAATTCCACGGAATAATCTGCGCCACAACACCAAGAGGTTCGCTTAATGCAATAGAAACAGTTTGCGAATCCAATTCTGCTATCGAACTTTCTTCTGCACGAATTACGCCTGCAAAATATCTAAAGTGGTCAATGGCCAATGGAATATCGGCAGCAAGTGTTTCACGAATTGGTTTTCCGTTGTCTACCGTTTCAACTGCTGCAATATATTCTAAATTATCTTCAATTTTTTGTGCAATATTGTTTAACAAAATACTCCTTTCGGTTACCGAAGTTTTTCCCCAAGTTTTAAATGCTTCATAAGCAGTATCTACAGCCAATTCTAGATCTTCTTTCCCAGAATGTGCTGCTTTTGTAAATACTTTTCCATCAATTGGAGAAACAACATCAAAGTATTCTCCTTTAATTGGGGCTACAAACTTTCCACCAATATAGTTATCGTATTTTGCCTTAAATTCAGGTCTTTTTACTGCGGTACTCATAATTTTCTTTTTTTGATTTACTCCAAATTTAGTTTCATAAAAAGAAACAGAATAGCACTTTTCATTCATCTTGTAGCACAAAAATTACACATTCGTTTTTTTTAGACTTTTATAATAATCATTTGGCAAAATTTTAATCCATAAATTACTAAATAATTAGTAGACAGCATTTTTCGGTCATTTAAAAACAAATAGAAAAAACTACTCAATTTTTTCTTACTCCAACGCGCAATCCTTATATTTGTAACCTCATACAAAGAATTAAAGAACTACAATGAAAATATCTTACAACTGGTTAAAACAATTTATTAAAACTGATTGGACATCTGAGCAGACTTCTGAATTACTAACAGATTTAGGTTTAGAAGTTGAAGTTGTTGAAAAATACGAATCAATTAAAGGAGGTTTAGCAGGCGTTGTTGTTGGACACGTTCTAACTTGCGAAAAACATCCTGATGCTGATAGATTGAAAGTTACTACAGTTGATGTAGGTTTAGAAGCTCCTGTACAAATTGTTTGCGGCGCTGCAAATGTGGCTGCAGGACAAAAAGTGCCTGTTGCAACAATTGGAACCGTTTTATACGATAAAGATGGTGCAGAGTTTACTATTAAAAAAGGAAAAATTCGCGGACAGGAAAGCCACGGAATGATCTGTGCTGAAGACGAATTAGGTTTAGGAAATAGCCATGACGGAATTATGGTTTTGGCCGAAGATTTGGTTCCAGGAACTCCTGCTTCTGAAGTTTTTCAAATTGCAAATGATGAAGTTTTCGAAATCGGATTAACACCAAATCGTGCCGATGCAATGAGCCATTATGGAACTGCTCGTGATTTAAGAGCAGGAATGCTACAACGTGGTGTAAACGTAGAATTGATTACGCCTTCTGTAAGCAATTTTAGAGTTGATATGCGTACGCTTAAAATTGACGTGAATGTTGAGGATAACCATTTAGCTCCAAGATATTGCGGTGTAACTATTTCTGGAATTTCTGTACACGAATCTCCAAGCTGGTTACAAGACCGTTTAAAAGCTATTGGTCTAACTCCAAAAAATAATATTGTTGACGTTACTAATTATGTTCTACATGAATTAGGACAACCTTTACATGCTTTTGACGCTGCCAAAATCAACGGAAAAATTATTGTAAAGACAGTTGCAGAAGGAACTAAATTTGTTACTCTTGATGATGTTGAAAGAACGCTTCATAAAGAAGATTTAATGATTTGTGACGAAAAAGGTCCACTTTGTATTGCTGGGGTTTTCGGAGGAAAAAAATCTGGAGTTTCTGAAGGAACTACTTCTATATTCTTAGAAAGTGCTTATTTTGATCCTGTAAGCATTCGTAAAACAGCAAAAAGACACCAATTAAGCACAGATGCTTCTTTTAGATTTGAAAGAGGAATTGATCCAACGATTACAGAATATGCTTTAAAACGTGCAGCGCTTCTAATTCAAGAAGTTGCGGGTGGAAAAATCACTTCTGATGTTGTAGAAGTTTATCCTAAAAAGGTTGAAGATTTCTCTGTTTTGTTGAATTTTAGCCATGTATCTAAAATTATCGGACAAGAAATTCCAAAAGACACGATCAAAAAAATCTTAGTTTCTTTAGACATTAAAGTAAATAGCGTTTCTGATACTGGTTTAGGTTTAACGATTCCTGCATATCGTGTAGACGTTCAGCGCGAAATTGATGTAATCGAAGAAATTTTGAGAGTTTACGGTTATAATAACATTAACTTCTCTAAGAAATTTAATGCTACAGTAGCAAATTCGCCAAGAACAGAAGATTACAAAGTACAAAACGTAATAGCTTCTCAGCTGAATTCGCAAGGTTTCCATGAAATGATGGCTAATTCATTGACGACTGCAGCTTACGCGAAATTATCAGCTTCATTAAAAGAAGAGCATAATGTATCGATGTTGAATCCGTTGAGTAGTGATTTAGCTACACTTCGCCAGTCTTTATTATTTTCTGGATTGGAAGCCGTTTCATATAACATTAATAGAAAAAATTCAGATTTAAAATTATTTGAATTCGGAAAAACATATCATAAGTATTTAAACGGTTACGAAGAGCATAAACACCTTTCTTTATTGATTTCTGGAAACAGAAACAAAGAAAGTTGGACAAATCCGCAGAAAACAACAGATTTCTTCTTGTTGAAAGGATATGTAAAAGCAATTCTATCTCGTTTAGGAATTGAAAAAATAGGTAACGCTCCTGTTCAATCTGATATTTATTCTGAAGGAACAGCAATTACTTACAACAACGATATTTTGGTTGAAATGGGTATTGTTAAAAAACCCATTTTGAAGCATTTCGGTATTAAACAAGATGTTTATTACGCAGATTTTAACTGGGATTTGGTTTTAAAAATCATTACAGGAAAAATTAAGTATACTGAAATTCCTAAATATCCAGAAGTTCGTAGAGATTTGGCTTTATTAATCGATGAAAAAACGACTTATGAAAGCATTTTCAACCTGGCAAAACAAACAGAAAAAGCGCTTTTAAAAGACATTAATCTATTTGATGTTTATCAAGGAAACAAACTACCAGAAGGAAAAAAATCATATGCTTTGAGTTTTACTATTCAAGACAATACTAAAACATTAACCGATGCTCAAATCGACAAAATCATGTCTAAATTACAGCAGACTTTCGAAACTGAACTTGGTGCAAGTTTAAGATAATTTCTTTCTTACTTCAAAAGTAAAAAACCCGACAAAATGAATTGTCGGGTTTTTTATTTTATTTCAGGTTTCAAGTTTCAAGTTTTAGCGCGTTTAAAATTGTGTCAAGCCAAACAGGGTGCTTTGTTTGGCTTTTATCTTCTTTTTAAATCTGAATCATGATTTTACAATTTTCTAGCCTTAAATGCGTAATAAAAGGCGAAATCAGACTCAAACCTTTACTGCACTAGATTTTTTTTTCGTTTCTGTTAGTATGTTAGCGCAGCAAAAACGGAATACTCTTTTATTTTTTCTCTTCCGTTGAGAAAAGTCAGCTCCATTAAGAAGTTGCATTGTACAATTTCGCCACCTAATTTCTCTACCAATTCGCAAACTGCTTTTGCAGTTCCGCCAGTTGCTAAAACATCGTCGTGAATTAAAACTCTATCTCCTTTTTTAATAGCATCTGTATGCATTTCTAAACTATCAGAACCATATTCTAATTCATAAGAAGCAGAAATGGTATCAAACGGAAGCTTTTTTGGTTTTCTTACGGGAACAAATCCTGCATTTAATTCTTGCGCAAGTAGCATTCCGAAGAAAAAACCACGAGATTCAGCACCAACAACCTTATCTATTTTTTGATCATTTAAGAATCTACCAAAATTTTTAAGCAATTTGTTCGTGCTTCAGGGTCATTTAGTAAAGGTGTTATATCTTTAAATAAAATTCCTTCTTTTGGAAAACCCTGAATATCACGTATATAATTTTTAATCTGCATTTTTTTTTATTTTTCTGTTATTTTTCTCTTGTATATCTCACATTTATGTCTATCTTTGCACCCGCAATAAGCAATCAACAAAGCTACAAAAAAATAGCTAATTGATAACAAAAAGGCCTCGTGGCGCAACTGAATAGCGCATCTGATTACGGCTCAGAAGGTTACTGGTTTGAATCCAGTCGAGGTCACTAAAAGAGACAACTAATTAATAGTTGTCTCTTTTTTTATACACAAATATGTAAATTTTTGAATACTTTACAGCCTAGTATTTGTGATTCGACTTTTCCACAAGAAATTCTTAGTCTGTTTGAAATAAACAGTCTTAAAGTGTCGCTATTAGAGATTTAATCAAAGCTGAACGATGGTTCGAAATCCCGTTAATGATATAAGTTTTTTTTCTCTTTTGGTTTATTGTAATTTTTTGATACTAAATAAACAATATATAATATTAGATAAATTCGAAAAAATAGATACGCCCTTTCCCTATTAGCCCCGATAGCAGTGAAAATCCTTTTGTGCTGGTGTTTGGTGCAAAAGATTGCTTCGCAAGTTCGCTGCGCTCGGGTGGAACGTATAGCAGAAGAGCTCCAAAAAAATAATATCATATAAAATTGCCCCGGGATACTATAGACCGGATTTTCGACAGCCCGAAGTTTTATAAAGTTCCCTGAGCAGCCTGAAACTAAATTAGCCAAATCAATTATAGGAGCGCGCAAGATCAAACACGCAGACTAAAAAGCAATCATTTACCCCTTTCCGACATTCTTTTCCGAAACAAAAAATAAATTTCTCACCGGACCCAATAAGGCTTTTGCCCAGTGCAGAAGAAAGACTTTTTTCAGCAGCAGC
Source organism: Flavobacterium sp. LK-23 (assembly GCF_058135255.1). Lineage (NCBI taxonomy): Bacteria > Pseudomonadati > Bacteroidota > Flavobacteriia > Flavobacteriales > Flavobacteriaceae > Flavobacterium > Flavobacterium sp. LK-23. The sequence goes on along the minus strand of NZ_JBYUVT010000007.1, from coordinate 179,327 downwards.
ACAAAAGCGTTAAAAGAATTTGGTTTCTGCACATAAAGGTCTGCCCCTTTAGCAAAGGTATCTTCAATATCGGCAGGATGATCCCAGGTGGAGAGCATAACGGTGGGAATGCCACGAAGATCATCGTCTTTCTTTATTTCTTCCAGCGCCTTTTTGCCCCCTTTAACGGGCATATTGACATCTATAAAAATAATATCGGGATCGCTCTGCGATTCATCCCTGAGCGTATCGAGGAGCTCCTGCCCATTTTCAACGGTCGTTACCTCAGAAGCAATCTGCGCTTCATCCAGGGCATCGATGAATAATTCCTGGTCTTCGGTATCATCCTCGGCCAGCAGAATTTTTATCGGCTCTTTTTCTTTTGGGCTTTCAGCATCCGGATTCTCAGCACTTATCATATTGAAGCGGTTTTATAATTTCCAAATGTACTAAAAATGCCCAAATGAAATTATGCCGTACAAAATTAATGGTCAAAGGATCTCATTTTACAAACCCTTTTAAACTGCGAAATATTGAAAACAGAATTATGCCCGTACAATATACCCCCTGCTGTAAAATAGTCCACAGGCTAAGCCCATGTTATCCGACAATCCCTTAAATTAGTTTTTTAAGCATGCCGTTAAATATAAATCCATGGAATGGCAAGACAGCATACCAGTACAGCCTACCCATAATCCCGCACGGTTTAAAAGTGGCCGCCTGATATAAGGTATTGTTGATTATTTTAAATTCCAGCCAGGCTTCGCCGGGAAGTTTCATCTCGGCATATAAAAGCAGTTTGCCCTGCTTCTTATCGGCGTATACCACCCTCCAAAAATCCAGCGCATCTCCTGCATGTATTTCCTTTTTATGTGTTCTTCCCCTCCTTGTGCCTACACCGCCAAAAATCTTATCGATGAACCCACGTAGATCCCAAAGCCAATCGGCATAATACCATCCTGTGTCCCCACCTATGGACCAGATCCGTGCGATGGTATATTCCCTGTTTATAATTGTTCTTTTTCTCCTGTCAATGTAACATCCCTTTTTTGGAACCTTCAGGTATTGGGAAACATTTCCCTTAAACTGTCCGCTTACTTGTGAATCTTTCCAGCTCGAAATAATATCATCATCACTGATCTTTTTCAAAGCCCTTTCTAATGCCTGCTGGTAAGAGATCGGTGTAACTCCAAGTAAATTATTAATTCTGTTATCTCCGCAGATGACTTCCACTTTCATGCTGCTAACCAGCGCCGAGGCCAGCTTAAAAGAAGTTGAAGTCACAAAATACAGCCAGTAAGACGATAATTTCGGGGTCATCACCGGTACGGTGTAAATGTATCTTTGGAGTTTTTTTACTCTGGCAAACTCCAGCAGCATTTCCTTGTAGGTCAAAATATCAGGTCCCCCGATATCAAAACTTTCATTATAAACTACTGGGTTTAACAGCGAGCGAATTAAAAATTCCAAAACATCGCTGATGGCAATCGGCTGGCATTTTGTATTGAGCCATTTAGGGGTAACCATAATAGGCAGTTTATCCACCAGATCGCGTATTATTTCAAAAGAGGCGCTTCCTGATCCTACTATTATTCCCGCCCGAAGTACAGTTAACGGCACTGCTGCGGTCTTTAAAATATCTTCCACCGCCTTTCTTGATGATAAATGTTTGGATAGTGATTTATCATTTACAATTCCGCTGAGGTAAATAATCTGTTTTGCATTTGTCTGGTTTATTTTTTCAATGAAATAATGTGCCGAAATGCTTTCCAATTCATCATAATTGGAAGCGCCGGACATGGAATGGATCAGGTAATAAGCTGCATCTATATCATCAGGGATATTTTTAAGACTTTCCGGATCCAGAAAATCAGCTTCAATGACCTGTATTTTATTTTTAAACTGTTCAGGAAAATAAAACCTGTTTTTATCCCGAACGCAGCAGATTACTTCATTTCCGTGATCCAGCAGCAAGGGCAGCAGCCTCTTGCCGATATAACCTGTAGCGCCTGTTAAAAGAATTTTCATCTCTGAGCTGTTTTACAATTTAAAGCTTACCAAACCATAATCCATCGCGAAAATCTGGCCTGAAATTGATGCTGCATCTTTAGAGATAAGATACCCTGCCATACGGGCCACCTCTGCGGGCTTGAGGTAATTTTTCAAGGGGTGGCGCTCGATCATATTTTCTTTCATACGGTCGTTTCTTAAAATAGATCCTGACAAAGAAGTCTCTGTAATAGTCGGGGCAATAGCATTGATACGGATTAACGGGGCAAGCTCGGCGCCGAGCGATTTAACCAGACCCTCTACTGCTGCTTTCGAGGCCGCAATACTGGCATGAAAAGGCATTCCGAGTTTTGCCGCAACACTGCTGAATAAAACAATAGAAGGTTTTTCCCCTTTCTTTAACGCAGGCAGATAATGCTGAATCACTTTGACTGCTCCCACCACATTAATTTCAAAATCATTTCTGAAATCATCCAGGCTTAAGCCCAGAATGGGTTTCAGGTTTATAGATCCCGGACAATAAACCAGGGCATCCATACTTTCAAATTCAGGCAAAGGATCCCCGAGCACATCGATTGCAAAATGAATTAAATTCGGATGGGTAATATCAGGAGCTGTCCTGCTGATATTGATAATCCGGCAGTTTTCCAGATTCTGCATTACAACAGCATTCCCTATTCCTTTACTGCCGCCAACAATTACAATAGTTTTCATTTTTTTAAGATTAAATTTAAGAGCTGGGAGGACTGTTTGTGCTATGATTTTCAATAAAATAAGATATTCTTTATTAATAAAATAAGATATTCTTTATTAATTATCAAAAAAGCTAAACTGTGTTTTAGCATAAAGTTATCTTAGTATCTTAAAGATAACAATTGTTTGACAATTTTAAATAAATATTAAACAAAATAAAAATTATTTTATCTAAATTAGCTATGCTCTTCTCAATTCTTCAAGGAGAATCCCTCAAAAAATACAATCATGAAAAAATTAAAACAGCAGTTTGCTGATCGTGACCTGGACCGCATTATTGAAATGGCATGGGAAGACAGAACCCCTTTTGAGGCTATTGAACACCAGTTTGCGCTTAAGGAAGCTGATGTAAAAACTTTAATGAAGAAGGAACTCAAAACCGGCAGTTATATACTTTGGCGTAAAAGGGTAGAAAATTGTAAAACAAAGCATCTGCAGAAACGCTGTGAGCAGATCAGCCGCTTTAAGTGCAGAGAGCAGCGGGGCATTTCCAATAACAAAATAGCAAAGAAGAAATAATAAAAATGATTACCTGCCAATTATTGGAATTATGATAAAAAATATGGAATCCCTGTAACAGGAAACTTTTTAAAAACCAGTATATTCGCCATTAAAGACCAAAACACCAATCAAACCTAACGCTATGTACCGAAATCCAGGGCTTCTACAAAATATAATTGATGCTATCCCTCTTCCCGTCGGGGTGTATGTGGGAGATAATTTAGAAATTGCACTGGCCAATGATGCCATGGTCAAAACATGGGGCAAAGGAAATGATGTGCTTGGAAAAACCTATCTCAGCGTGGTTCCTGAAATTGAAAACCAGCAGATTCTCGATGAGGCCCTTGGCGTTCTTAAAACCGGAACTGCCTTTCATGCTGTGGGCAGAAAAGTAGATCTGGTCATGCAGGGAATTATGACCGAATATTACTTTAATTATAGTTTTATTCCGCTTTTTGACGAGCATGGAAAAGTCTATGGCGTGCTTAACACCGGCGCTGACATCACAGATCTGCACAAAGCAAAAGAAGAAACCCTGAAAGCAAATGAAAAATTAACCATAGCCATAGAAAGTTCCGGGATAGGAAGTTATGAAATAGACCTTGAAACCAAAAAAATCAAGACTTCAGCAAATTTCAATACGATCTGCTCGATTGGAAGCGAAACAACAAATGACGATTTAATTGCAAAGCTGCACCCAGAGGACCTTCATGCGCGCGAAAAAGCGCACCAGCAGTCCGAGGAAACGGGAAAAATATGCTATGAAGCGCGGATTTTAAATGATGACGGCGCCTACCGCTGGGCTAAAATCAATGGAAAGATTATCAAGGACAAGGACGGGTCTGCAAAGACCATCATTGGTATTGTTCAGGATATACACGAGCATAAGGAATTTCAGGAGGAACTAAAAAAGCAGGTCGCAAGCCGTACAAATGAGCTCACGCGTTCCAATCGTGATCTGATGCATTTTGCCAGCGTAGTGAGCCACGATCTTCGAGAGCCGCTGCGAAAAATTAAAATTTTCAATACACTCTTACGAAATGACATAGAAGAAAATGTTAATGAAAAATCTAAAAAATACCTTCATAAAGTAAGCCAGTCCGCCCAGAGAATGGAAAATATCATAGAGGGAATTTTGACCTATTCCACCCTTGACAAAACTTCACAGGTTATAGAAACAATTAATCTTAATAAGGTTATTGAAGACATAAAAATAGACCTTGAGCTCATAATAAGGGAAAAAGGTGCTATTTTAGTTACTTCTGATCTTCCACAGATTCAGGGAGCCCCGATTTTAATTAACCAGCTTTTCTATAACCTCCTGCAAAATGCCTTAAAATTTTCCAAAGCGGACCAGCCTCCAAGGATTATCATAACAAGCAGCATCATCAATAGTGACGGCCAGGATTTTGTACAGATAAAAATAAAGGATAATGGTATTGGAATTGAGGCTGAATTTGCAGAAAAGATTTTTACGGCATTTGAAAGACTGCATTCCAAAGACCAGTACGAGGGAAATGGCCTTGGGCTTGCCCTGTGCAGAAAGATTGCCGAAAGGCATAATGGTAAAATAACTGCAGCCGGGGAAAAGGACAACGGCGCTGAATTTACGGTGACCCTTCCTTTACAACAAAAAGCCGATACGCTGTAGAAATTGAAATTTACAACTTCCCGCCGTTAGAGCAATTTTACAAATAACAGCAATCTGTCTGATAAAATAATATTAGACAGCTTCATAAACACATATTTTTTTTATTTTGCATTCCTGTAAATTTCAATCTTGCCAATCACATCAAAATCCAATGTGTAATGGGCAGCAGGCTGATAATTTTCATCGGTGAGGACAATTTTCATGACCTGATGAATTGAAGGATGAGTGTCTGTATCTGCATTTTTTGAAAGAACAGGGTAAAATGACAATATTCCCTGCGGAACATTACCGTTTATAAAAAAAACAAATTCTTCTATTTTAGTGGGCTCCACAAAAGACTGACCTGGAAAGTTAAGTGGATTTTGCCCTATAAAAGCCTGAAACTGCTCAAGCTCAGTACTATTAAAGCACAGTGCGTTTAAACTGGAACTATCGGCCTTGTCAAGTCTGAACCATTTGAGATTTAGAATTAACCTTTTAGAATTAAAACTGCAGTTAAAATATGCCAGCTGTGTATTTATGGTATACATGAAGACTTTCCTTTGTTAAATTTAATTCTCCTATTCAATTTTAAAAAGTTACCCTGATTTCATTATGTTTCATTACTGATGCCATGACCAGGAGCCGCATCATTTTAAAAAGCCGATACTGTTATTGTACTGCTAACTTACTGCAATTTAATCCTGCAATTTAATCCTGCAATAAAAGCCTGAATAAAATTTAGAATCATTCTAACGGCAGCAGCCTGATAACCAAAGGTATTTTGAAGTAATTTTATTTGGAAATTATAGACCTATGAAAATGGATGTTATGGATAGAGAGATTCTCTCGGACACTCTTAAAAACATAGATAAAAAAATTGAAGGGTTAAATAATCAAAAAATTAAAGCCTTCTTTGAGTCTCTGGGACTGGAGCAAAGAGATGACATTGCTAAAGATTATCTGAACTGGGAAAACATACTTATTGTGGTTCCCAGCCGCAGTACTTTAAATGAACTGAAGAAATATAAGTATTCCATATCCCGAATCTCTTTTATTGCAAATCCTAATGCAGAGCAGATTCATATTTACGATTTTAATGAATGGAAAAACAGCACCCGGAACAAGACACAATTTCAGATCAGGGAACTGCTGAAAACCAATTTTGGAGGCAGTCCAAAAATATCTGAAAATCGGGACTGGGTTAAATTAATGCAAAAAAATCATGGAAGCTGAAAATCATTACATCACCAGAAGCGGGTGGCTGAGGGCAGCAGTTCTGGGCGCCAATGACGGAATTTTATCCACCACCAGCCTGGCTATTGGCGTGGCAGCTGCAAGCGTGAGCAGAGAACCTATTCTGCTGGCGGCAACAGCCGGTTTAGTGGCAGGTGCATTGTCCATGGCCGCAGGCGAATACGTATCGGTAAGCTCTCAGGCTGATGTTGAAACTGCTGATCTTACCCGCGAGAAAGAGGAACTTAAAAATATGCCTGAATCAGAGCTTGAGGAACTGACCCATATTTATATGAAGCGCGGGCTGAACAGTGAACTGGCAAAATAGGTTGCAGTCGAATTGACAGCCCATAATGCACTTCAAACACATGCGAGAGATGAGCTCGGAATCAATGAAATTACCCAGGCTAATCCCTTAATGGCCGCTTTCGCATCAGCTGTATCTTTTGTCATAGGGGGCTTGCTGCCGCTGCTGGTGGCTATTTTCGCTCCCATAAAAGAAATGGTATTGTACCAGTATGGTTTTTCAATACTCTTTTTGGCATTATCGGGAATGCTGGCCGCTAAGGCCGGGGGATCCCATACGCTGAAAGCTGTAATGCGTATCTGCATCTGGGGAACTTTTGCAATGGCAGCCTCAGCCTTGGTCGGTTATATTTTCGGGGTTCATACGGCTTAAGAAAAACAGTCCTGAAGCCGGAGTAAAAATTAATTGAATCTTAAGCAATTAAAAAAAATAAGAATCGCAGCAATGCGTTATTTCGTATATACCTAAAAACAGACTGCAAAATGAAACTAATTACATTATTGCTTTTAATGACCGTGCTTCCCATTAACTGGGAACCTGATTTTAATAATGCAAAAAAAACAGCAAAAGAAAAACATGAATTAATACTGCTCAACTTCTCGGGTTCAGACTGGTGCGGACCCTGCATTGTGACGCGCAGAGATTATCTTGAAAGCCAGGTATTCTCAGAGATGGCAAATGAAAATCTGGTACTTGTTAATGCTGATTTTCCAAGGAAAAAGAAAAATATCGGAACACCGCAGCAGGTTAAACGAAATGAAGATTTAGCCGAAATATACAACAAGGAAGGAAATTTTCCCCTGACGCTTCTTTTGGATGCCGATGGAAAAGTGCTTAAAACCTGGCATGGAAAACCCGAATCTACTCCTGAACAGTGGACTGCCGAAATAAAAGCGATCTGTGAGAGCCGAAAATAACATGCTTAAAAACCAAAAATATTCCGAGTCCCTAAAACTCATGGGGAACAGCTTTACCATAACAGTTGTTGCTGAAAATGAAAAAACAGGAAATGAGAATATTGCACTTGCCACCCAGGAAATCAAACGGATTGAAAAACTTTTGACTACCTATAAACAGGACAGCCAGACCAATCTGATCAATGATAACGCAGGAATAGCACCCGTTAAAGTAGATTTGGAGGTTTTTAATCTTATTGAAAGATCTATCGGAATTTCGAGAATCACACAAGGTGCATTTGATATTTCTTATGGAAGTATCGACAAAAGTCTGTGGAATTTTGACAAATCCATGACCAGTCTTCCTGATGCCCAGACCGCTCTCAAAATGGTACACCTTATTGATTACCGAAATATTATACTTGACAGGGAAAATACAACAGTATTTCTAAAAGGAAAAGGAATGCGGATTGGTTTTGGAGGTATCGGAAAAGGATATGCTGCCGAGATGGCAAAACAAATTCTTATAAAACATAATGTACAGAGCGGCATAATTAATGCCAGCGGAGATCTTTCGGCATGGGGACTGCAGCCCAACGGCAAAAAATGGACCATCGGTGTGGCTGATCCTGACTCGCCAAATGCGGCATTCTCCTATATGGAAATCTCAAATAAGGCGGTGGCAACCTCGGGCAATTATGAAAAATTCGTGACCATTAACGGAAAAAAATATTCGCATACCATTGACCCAAAAACAGGACTTCCGATATCGGGAATAAAAAGCGTGACCATTATCGCCTCAAATGCAGAATTTGCAGATGCTATGGCAACTCCTATAGCGGTAATGGGGATTAAAGCAGGCTTGTTTTTAATAGATCAGATACCGGATCTATTTTGTATTATAATTGACGACAACAACAAAATTTACACTTCTAAAAACATTAACCTGAAATGAAAAAGCCAAGGCAAAAAAATCTCGTGCTTTTATGCAGTATTGCTTTAACAGGCATTCTTCTCACATCCTGCACCTCTGTAAAGGAATACCAGAAAGGAAAAATCAACGATTCTGAAATGGTACTTTCCAACAGGAAAATAGAAAAGACAGAACTTAGTTTTCAATCCTACCGTGAGGGAGCTTCCGTGGCCAATTCAGGAAAAAGCGGCGGCGGCTGTGGCTGTAACTAATTTTCATACGATCAAAAAATGAAAAGAATATTCATTACAGGATTTGCATTATTGGCATTATTTCAGGCAAGGGCGCAGAATGTCCCGGCCGATTCTACCAGTTATAAAAGCAATAAATTAAAATTGGAAGAAGTTAATCTGGTTTCGAGCTATTATAAACAAGACGGAAACAATTCAGCCGTTACGGGTGGAATCGGTTCTGAGCATCTAACTGATATTGCCAATACCATTGATGTTAAGCTGGTAAAATACGGCCAGACCGGAATCAAGCATACCTTTGATATTGAAGCCGGTATTGACCATTATACCTCTGCTTCATCAGATATGATTGACCTGAGCGCTAATTCATCTGCATCGTCTTCAGACAACCGCTTCTACCCTTCTTTGACCTACCTTAGGGAAAATGAAGAAAAAGGAAGAACGCTTGGAATCGGCGTTTCATCATCAACGGAATTTGATTACCAGTCTTTTGGAGGAAATATTGCCTTCTCGCAGAAAACAAAAGACAGAAACGGGGAATTCACGGCCAAATTCCAGACCTTTATAGATCAGCTCAAATTAATTGAGCCCGTTGAACTTCGTGCTCCGGGAAGTGAAGGTTATGAAAGTGCTAACAGAAATACTTTTGCAGGGACTTTGAGCTACTCCCAGGTTGTAAACAAAAACCTGCAGCTAATGCTTGTAGGGGACGTCATCAGCCAGAATGGCTATTTAAGTCTTCCTTTTCACAGGGTTTATTTTGCTGACGGCTCTGTCCATCAGGAAAAAATGCCCGATACAAGACTTAAAATCCCATTGGGAATAAGGGCCAGTTATTTCTTGGGAGATAACGTAATTATTCGCGCTTATTACAGATATTATACCGATGACTGGAGCCTGAAAGCACATACGGCTGACCTTGAAATTCCTGTAAAATTAACACAGGCGTTTTCTGTGAGTCCGTTCTACAGGTATTATACACAGACAGGAACGAAATATTTTAAACCGTACGGCGAACACACCGCTTCTGATGAATATTATACCAGCAACTATGATTTGTCTAAGTTTGACAGCAGTTTCTTTGGGATGGGAATGAAATTCACACCTCTTAATGGAATTTTTGGGCTCAAGCATTGGAATACGCTGGAGATTCGTTATGGGCATTATACCAGAACTACCAATATGACTTCTGATATTATCAGCATCAACATAAAATATAAATAACACATAATCAAACAAGTGTAATGGATATGAATTTACGGCATGTTTATTGTTTTTATCCAAATATAATAATGAATTTAAAAGTAAAATCATGAAAACTTTAAAATATTTTTTGATCGGGGTATTATTCCTTTCATTTGGTTACGCTCAGGCTCAGGTATCAGTAAATGTAAACATAGGAACACCTCCTGCCTGGGGACCTGCCGGTTATGCGGATGCCCGTTATTATTATCTGCCGGATCTTGAAACCTATTACGATGTAAGCACGTCCAATTATGTTTATCTCAGTAACGGAAAATGGGTGCGAACCAGATCACTTCCCTCTGCCTATCGAAACTATGATCTTTATAATGAATATAAAGTAGTACTGACTGATTACAGAGGAGACAGGCCTTACGACAGCTTTAAATCCCATAAAGTAAAATATGCAAAGGGCTATAAAGGAAAACCTCAAAAAACAATAGGACAAAAGCCAGGAAAAGGAAACAATAAAGATAAAAGCCACCATGATAATGGAAACCATAATGGAAATGGCAAGGGAAAAGGAAATGGTAAACATTAATTTAAAAGAGGCTTTGGGGAGCCTCTTTTTTTATCTTCAAAGAGCAGCCAATACCTCATATTTTAAAATATAATCCATAAAAGCTATTCAATCAGTCTATTTTACAGATCGGTTTTAAAACGGCTGCAATGATTTAGATTCATAAAAAAAGGGTTCATGACTTAATTTAAGTACAATGAACCCTTTCCATGAAACAGATGTTAATTTACAAATAAATCAGAAAGGAATTGATATTTATAACTGACTTTTATTCAAAAATAATAAGCACTATTACAATAGAATTAAGGTCCTTTGTAACTAACTTAAATTTACACGTATTTTATACAATTTTTATGGACAGCTCGAATTTAATTTGTTAGATCTAAACTTGCAAAAGTACCATTGATTTCTTTCATTACTTCAGTGAAAGCTGGGTGAACTTAATTCTGTCTTTAAAATTAAAAATAGTTGAAACACTTATGCTTTCATTGATTTTATTGTGCTTAAGGAAAGATAAAAGTCATTTTTTTTTACAGTATTCTTAGGGCCAACAAATGAAAATTTAAGTTTCTGTTGCACATCTGGATCTTTAGAAATTTCCCTCATTTCATCATCCATCCCTGAAGTTAAAGGCACTATGCCAGTTTTGCCATTCACCATATTTTTAATCATCAGGATCGGTGAGAACAGCAAGAGTTCAGCTTCCATACTTTTCGAAAAGAAAAATCCAAATCAAATGACTTTGCACATTACTATTATATGTTCATCAATGTTTAGAAAGCATTTTACATCAATCCCCAATAGTCTTAATGTAGCTTTATTAAAGATTTAATCTAAGCTGATCTATGATTCGAAGTCACTCTAAGTTTATAGGTATTTTTCTCTATTGATTTATGGTAATTTTTTGACATTAATTCCAGTTCAGATTTATAGCTGTAATTACCATTAATCTAATTATAATAAATATCTAAATTATATGCATTATAGCCGCTGCCTAAGATATTAACTTGTATAACCATTTTATTTACCTATATTCGCTTAGTATAAAAATTACCTCATTTACCATCAAGGTATACGTTCTAAATAATTATTAAAATATAGGTGCTTTTCCAGCAAATTACTGCCGTTATTTTTCAAATAAAACATCGCTTACTATGAGCATTAAAGAAAAAAATGGTATTAAGGAAGTAGTGCTTTCTGATGAAAATAATTCAGAGAATAAGGTACATCCCACAGGAGAAAAGTTACCACTTCAGAAAATCAAAATATCAAAAAAAGCAGTTCAGCCTTTTAGCAACAGCATTAAAGCCGAATTTCACAATAAGCAAATAGAACCTGAAATTTTAGCACTTAAAGAACAACTTGATGCAAATGAACAGTATTTGTTAAATCTAACAAATGCTATAAACACCACAAACGCATCTGTTGAGTTCGATATGGATGGCAATATTTTAAATGCCAATAAAAATTTCCTCAAAATTATGGGCTACACTGCAAAAGATTTGCTGGGAAAGCATCATAGTCTTTTAGTTGATCCCTCCTATTCAAAATCAAATGCGTATCAGTTTTTTTGGAACAGCCTGAAAAAAGGTATTCATCAAAGGGACGAATTTATCCTGACGGCGAAAAACGGCAAATTAATATGGTTTTCGGGCAGTTATAATCCTATTTTCAATACTCAAGGGAAACCTTATAAGGTCTTAAAAATAGCAACAGACATAACACTTTCCAAAACACAATTTTTACAGCTGGCTGTCCAAGCTCAGGAAAAGGAAAAAAGATCATCTGAGTTAGTTATTGCAAATAAAGAACTTGCTTTTCAAAATAAGGAAAAGGAAGACCGTGCTGCAGAATTAATCATTGCAAATAAAGAATTAAAATTTCAGAATGAACAAAAAGAAAAACGAGCAGAAGAATTAATTAACGCCAATAAAGAACTGGCTATTCAGAGTATTGAAAAAGAAAAACGTGCTGCTGAACTTATAATAGCCAACAAAAAACTTGCTTCAGAAAAGATTTTGAAAGAGAAAAGAAAAGTGGAAAAGCTAAAAAGGGCTGCAGAATTAATAGTTAAAAACAGAGAACTTGCCTATCAGGAAAAGCGAAGCAGTGAACTGACCCTGGCTAATGATGAACTAAAAAAAGCGCAGGAAGAACTGGGATCATTTTCCTACTCAGTTTCACATGATCTGCGTGCACCTATTCGGGCGATTAACGGTTATACACAAATACTGATAGAGGACCATGCAGATTCAATAGATGATGATGGAAAAAAAATCATCCAAGCCATAGTCAACAACTCCAATAAAATGGGAATATTGATCGATGACCTGCTTGCTTTCAGCAAATTAGGACGCAAAGAGGTCTCATCTAGCAATATAAATATGACCTCACTAGTAAATGGAGTCATAAATGATATAACATTTGAAAAAGGTGAAAATACACCCATTTTTGAAATTGAAGAACTTGCCCCAGCAAATGGAGATTCCTCACTGATCAAACAGGTTTGGATCAATCTAATCTCTAATGCTATAAAATATTCAAAATACAAGCCAGAGATAAAAATCAAAATAACATCAACGTTGCAAGACCACAAAATCATCTACAGTATAAAAGATTGGGGTGCAGGATTCGATATGGCTTATTATGATAAATTGTTTGGCGTTTTCCAGCGTCTGCACTCGCAGGAAGAATTTACAGGAACAGGCATTGGACTGGCGATTGTGCAAAAAATTGTCAGCCGGCATTCGGGAGCAGTTTGGGCAGAATCAAAACTAGATGAAGGTGCTGAATTTTACTTCAGCCTGCCGAATATTAAACATTAAAAAAACAAAAAAAATGGATTACGAAGATATTGAAATTTTATTTGCCGAAGACAGCATGGAAGATGCTATGCTGACCGTGCGCGCTCTTAATAAAAGCGGCTTTACAAACAAACTCCTGCATGTCAAGGATGGCGCCGAAGCGCTTGATTTTCTGTACTGCAGGGGAATCTATTCAAAGAGAAATCCAAAATTACATCCCAAACTTCTTCTCTTGGATTTAAAAATGCCCAAGATGTCAGGAATGCAGGTATTGGAAAAAGTCAAAAGCGATGATGCGCTTAAATCTATTCCAATAGTCATTCTTACCTCTTCCCAGGAAGATCCGGACATTGCAGAATGTTATAGTCTTGGTGCTAACAGTTACATTGTAAAACCTGTAGACAGCAACAACTTTTTTAATGCAATAAAAGAACTTGGGATGTATTGGATGATCCTGAGCCAGCCTGCTAATTAAGGATTTAACTTATATTCCTAAAACTATGATTCTATAGTAAATGAAAAAAGATATTAGAGCATTGATATTAGAAGACAATACTTCTGATGCAGATTTATTAATCCGTCACTTGAGAAAATCAGGGGTGTCGTTTGTAACAAAAATAGTCGATTCAAGAAATGTTTTTGAAGAATCTCTTGATACATTTTTGCCCGATATTATCCTATCAGATTATACGCTGCCTTCATTTGATGCTGTTTCTGCGTTTAATATAGTAAAAGACAGGAGCCTTAATATACCCTTTGTCATAATTTCAGGTACTATTGGGGAAGAAAATGCTGTCATGCTTATAAAAGAAGGTGTTACGGATTATGTTTCCAAAAATAATTTCTCATCCCTGATCCAAAAAATAAATCGTGCCCTGAAAGAAGCAGAAGAATTAGTTCAGAAAGAAGAGCTTATTGAAAAACTAAAAATACAGACTGCAGCACTGCTTAAGACAAATCAGGAACTCGAACTCCAAAATGCGGAGAAGGAAAAAAGAGCAATTGAGCTATTGAATGCAAATAAAGAACTGCTTGCTTTTAATTTTATCTCAAGCCATGACCTGCAGGAACCGCTGCGAAAAATTCAGACTTTCATTTCCATTATAATGGAAAAAGAGATCAACACGATGACTGAGGCGGGAAAAAACAATTTGAAACGCATACATGTCTCGGCAACAAGAATGAGACAGCTTATTGAAGATTTACTGGAATTTTCAAAAGTGAGTGTACTGGAACATCCCTATGAAGTGAGTGATTTGAGTGCTGTAATCGAAGATATTAAATCAGAATTTTCAGATGCAATTGATCAAAAAAAAGCTGTTTTTAAAATAAACGGATTAGTGCCTGCCTATATAAGGCCATTCCAATTTCGCCAGCTTATCTATAACCTGATATCAAACTCCTTAAAGTTCTCTATACCTGATATTGAACTTCATATTACCATACAATCTACTATACTTAAGTACAGTGAATTCAAGCTGCTTAATCTGCCAGGTAGTACGCAGGTTTGTGACTATTGGAATCTTACTTTTAAAGATAATGGAATTGGCTTTGAAGCTCAATACAACGAGACTGTCTTTATCATATTTCAAAGACTCCATCACATTGAGGAATATCCCGGAACGGGAATTGGTCTGGCTATTGTAAAGAAAATTGTAGAAAATCATAATGGAATTATAACCGCTGATGGTAATTTAAACAAGGGCGTTTTATTCAACATTTATATCCCAGTAATTAAACAAAAATTTTAAATTTATATTTAATTTTAGCCTTAGAAATCTATTAGATAATAAGGAAAATGGCATTGCACGCTATTTGTTCAATTATCGTATTAGTGCATGTAAGAGCATTAAAAACATTTTTAAACTCATAGCAGGAGCCCCATTTAAACGAGTTTTAAAATCACAAAACAGGCATTTTATTATTTGTGTTTTTTAGATATTTCTTTTCTGCCTTTTCTTTTCCAAAGAATAAATCCCGTAATAGAAAGTATTGCAGGACTGAATCCGGCAATTACATACAAAATTTTTATCCAAAAACTGTCATAATCCCCCCTGTGAAGCTGTTTCATGATCCAATAAAACCGGTCGGAAAATGATTTTTCTTCAATGCGTATGGTTTTGATCCAAGTTCCGTTATCACTGTCATAATAAACGTCGCTGCCTTTACCAAAATACAGCGGGTTTTGGGTATCAGAAAACTCACCGCTTACTATAATATCCGTTTTTTTATCAGCAGCTATTTTTACGGCAATTGGATTGAAATTTGGAATTTCCCGGGCATGTTTTATCACCTGGTCAATATTTGCCCTTGTCCGATAATTCTGTTCTTTCTTAGAAATTAATTCCCATTCAGAAGGTAAAAAAAGACTTTTATTCATCCAGAAACCTGTAAAAAAAAGAATAAAATTAAGCAACAGGGTCCAGACACCAATAATCCTGTGCAGCGAAGAATAAAGGGTTCTGGAAGATTTACGATTTAACTTCTCTTTAAAAACAAGTACAGCAAATATCTTTTTGCGATAAATGATCACACCTGTAATTAAGTTTAAAATTAATGCAATGGCCGCAATGGCCGTTATAAGCCTGCCTGGTTTATCAATTAAAAGGGAATAATGCGCAGCATACAGCCAGCGGAAAAAAGGCGATTGTAAAGAGCTAAAACTGCCTTCTGCTACAATTTTTCCAGAATAAGGGTCTACCATACAGCAATAGAGATAATTATCGCTGACATTATCCTGATAATTAAAAATCATAAATTCATAGGTGTCGCAGCTATTTCTGGGAAAAGTCTGCAGCATGATCTGCCGCGCCTGGGGATACCTCTCAGAGACTTTATGATACATCTGGTTTAATGAAATGGTTTTACTGCCCTTTACACAGCAATGCATTGGCGGATTATTGAAATACTCAATCTCTTTTTTAAAAACCAATAAAGCGCCCGAAATTCCAAAAAACAGATACAGTACCCCGAAAAACAATCCGAGGCAGCTGTGCAGTTTAAATGAGGTCTTTGTAATTTTTTTCAATGGAAGTTCTGAATTACAGCATTACAATTTTAATTTCAAAGATAAAATCACCTGGCGAAGGGTTCCCGGAGTAACCATACCACGGCCGCCATACCAATAATGTTCGTTGAGCAGGTTATTGGCAGAAAGTGAAAATACATAACGGGTTTTCTCAAAACTCAGCACCGAGTTGATTACCGTATAAGGATTCGTATAAAAAGAGCCATTGATATTATTGATCATCAGATCTTTACCATAATGACTGCCGCCTATACCTAATGAAAAGCCATTTAAAGCTTTTGACTGCGGAGCGTAATTCACGTACCAGGTTCCGGAAAGTTTGGGACCGGCATCTACAGGCCTTAGCCCTTGAGTAAGTGCATCGGAAACAATAAGTTTACTGTCATTATAAGCAAAACCAGCATGCAAAAACAGTCCTTTCATCGGATTTGATTCTAAATCTGCTTCAAAACCTTTACTGCGCTGCTCGCCATCCTGCAGATAGGAAGCCGTATCATTTGGATTTTGTCTTACCGCATTGGTTAGATCAATATTATAATAGCTCAAAACGGCATCCAACAGGTTCTTTTTCAGGGAAACTTTAACTCCCGATTCCCACTGGTTTCCATAAACGGGCTGGAAATTGGTCATCTGCCCGTTTACCGACTGCGGTGCCTGCGGCTGAAAACCATTCATATAATTAGCAAATAATGCTATTCTTTCAGGGATAATCTGGTAATTGATTCCCAATTTCGGAGAAACAGCCGTTTGTGTGTAATCCCCGGTAGTTGTCGCTGTTAATAAATCCTCAGTCCCTTTGTTATTGATGTAATTGATTCGGGCACTAAGCATTACACTTAAATTCTCCAAAGGGTTGATAACGTCTGAAATATATAGGGAATAATGATCCTGAATTGCCTTATAATTCTCTCCATAGGGTTTTAAGGCCAATTGACCGGAAATGTATTCATTATTAAAATTAGCATTCTCAGGATCTGTCCCAGCAGCTGAAACTTTAGTAAAATTCATAGATTTACTGGCAATCCCATAGAGATAATGATAGTATTCAACCCCCGCAATCAGCCGGTTTTTCACACTGCCAATTTTGAAATTCCCCACAAAATCCTGCTGGATCTGCTGGCTGGTAATGTTTTCCGGATACATTCTGTACACTCTTCGCGTCACATTCTGGCTGTTATCATCTAATCTTAATCGGATGTAATCGCCCGGAGTTTTATTATTGACTGAAATTAAATTGGTTTCCGATTTCCAATTCTCTGAAAGCCTGTAAATGACTTTTCCGTAAATATTTACTGCCTTATTATTGAGTGTAAGTGAGTTGTCATTGAAAGAACGGTAATAATCCAAATGGAGTTCATCTGCTGATTTAGCAGTCCCCAAAGCCACCTGGTAAAGCGGATTGTTGGTAGCGGTTTTGTTTAAAATTTCGGCATCAAGCTGAATATTTAAATCATAGCTGATTTTATAAGAAATACTTGGAGCTAAAAAAAATGTTTTTGAAAAACCCTGGTCCTGAAAAGTATCATTGTAGTTATAAGCGCCGGTTAAACGGGCAAGAACCTTTCCATCTTTGTCAAGAGGTGTATTGATATCAAGAGTTGCACGTTGCAGATTGTAAGATCCGCCCATTACAGTAATGTCAGCAAAAGTGGTCTGTTGTGGTTTTAGGGTAACCCGATTAATTAGTCCTCCAAAAGTAATCATAGTTGCGCCGCCTCCGCCAAAAATTACAGCACTTGGTCCTTTAATTACTTCTAACTGGGCGATGTTTGCCGGATCCATATCAGAGGCCACATAACCGTTTACGCCATTTCTGAAGCTCGATCGGGTACGAAATCCCCGGATGGAATAATAAGGTGAAATTCCTGCCCAGCTGGGCGCAACACCTGTGGCATTTTTGAGCATTTCGCCTTGAGTGAAAAAATTTCTGTTTTTAATAAGCTGCGGTAAGACCGAAGCGGTCACCTGAGGATTTTCCAGGTTCTTGAGTGGCAATTTAGAAGCCAGTTCACTGGAAACATCTTTGGACTTTCTGACTCCTTCAATAATCACCTCGTCCATTAAGGTATATTTGCCCGATATGCTGTCTTTTTTTTGCGCATAGATTTGTAGTGAAGCCGTCAAAGCTGCCGCAAAAAATAGTACTTTTTTCATTTTGTAATTTTTATATAATTTTAATTTTATTAAAGTGCAAGCAATCTTTCATTGTTATACAACAATGAAAAATTATTCCAATAGGAATTGCAATGGAAATTATAATTTATATAAAAAGAGAAGGGGGACGGAAAGTCTCTGTTAAAACAGAAACAGGCTTATTGTCGAATCTAGCCGAAAAGCCAGCTTTGATTTCAATAGGTTCTAATAATTTGAAAGTCTTATTTGAAGTGTTTAAAATGTAAACCAACTCTGTTTTTTCTTTAAGGTTGTTCTGCATTTTCTTTTCGTTGTCGTCGTATTTCTTTAGACTTTTTTGAAGTTCACAGCGTCCGTTACAGGTATTAAAAACCATTTTTCGCTGTACGCAGATTGTTTTTACAATTTCTTGCTGCTCTAGTTTAAAAGATACATAAACAAAAACACTGCCAAATGATGGCACTAAAATAATGCAGCCAAGCAATACGATTAGATACTTTTTCAAAGTTATTGTTTTGTTTATGGAGCGCAAAAGTACTCTTTTTTGTTTTTATCTTAAATAAAGTTCTTGTTTTCTTTACCAAAAAACACCACTTTGTCTATTTATAATACTTGGGATTAAAACGGTTCTCTCATACCTGTTTTTTTTAACATAATTCAAGGTGTTAACATTAAAAAGTTAATCTAATAAAGAACAATTGCATAACCATAATAATGCGACCGTCAAGACATAATTGAAGATCAATTGTCGTGGCAATGTCACGACAATCTTACCCAATAAATAGGTTGTTTTTTTCATTTTACATCAATCCTTAACAGGATAACTAAACCAAATTTGTAAAGCCACTGAATTTCCCGCTCTCGTTTTTTCAAATATAACTGTTGCTTCACTAAAGCAAAAAATTGGTTTGTTTCCGAATTGTCTTTTTAACTTTTTAGCCCCGATAGCAGTGGAAATCCTTTTTCGGCGGGGTTCGGCGCAAAAGATTGGAACGTATAGCGGGAAGAGCTCCTAAAAATTCTTCAGTATAACCCCACGAAAATTGGCATTTTGAAAGTGATATCCTTTATTTCTGCTTTTGGGCCAGTTACGTAAAAAATAAATTACCTTTATCCGGCATTACCACTTTCTAAGAAATCAAAATTTATTTAAGCTTTAAATCCAATCCTATGAGCCAAGAAGAATTATTGGTATTAATCCGCAAAAAAGATGAAAGGGCTTTCACCCATCTCTATGATATGTATTCAAAAAGCTTGTTTTCGGTCATAAATGTTCTGGTAAAAAACCGCGAAGAAGCCGAAGATGTCCTGCAGGAAGTCTTTGTAAAAATCTGGAAAAACATCGATAGCTACAGCGAAAGCAAGGGCCGGTTCTACACTTGGATCCTTAATATTGCAAGGAATACATCTATTGACAAGCTGCGATCCAAAAATTTCAACAACACCCAAAAAAACCTTTCTTCGGATAATTTCGTAAATCTGTTAGATGACAGTAATAAATTAGCTAATAAACTAGATGCAATTGGCATTCAGGAGTTCGTTAAAAAACTGAAACCAAAATGTATCGAGATTATTGATCTGCTATTCTTTAAGGGATATACCCAGCAGGAAGCTTCAGAAGAATTAGCTATACCTTTGGGAACTGTAAAGACACAAAACAGAAACTGTATCAACGATTTAAGAAATTATTTAAAGATATAATGGAAGATAAGCAATATATTGAATCAGGCATTTTAGAACTTTACGTTTACGGCCTGCTGACAGAAAAAGAGAACCTGGAAATTGCCGAACTGGCCAGAAAAAACCCTGAGATTGAAAGTGAAATCATTTCTATAGAAAAAGCTGTTTCAGCCTTATCATCAAGCTTCTCACCTTTCCATTCGGCTGCCAATTTCGAGAAAATAAAAGCGCGTTTAGAGCTTAAACATACTAAAGTTGTCGATATAAAACCAGCATCAAACCTGCCGCAATACTTCGGCTGGGCGGCTGCAGTATTATTATTGCTAGGTTTTGGATATCAGACTTTAGAACTGGCAAAATCCAAACAGGCAGTCTCTGAGGCTGGAGGCAAAAAAAATAAAATTGAAAGAGAATATGCTATTTTAGACCAGCAGAATAAACAGACTGAGAAAAATCTGAGCATTGTGAGAGACATTAAAAATACAAGCGTTACTCTGGGCGGACAATCAGTATCTCCGGCATCATTTGCAAAAGTGTACTGGAACACAGAAACAAAAACGACTTATATCGACGCGGCAGGTCTGCCAAACCCTCCAAAAGGAATGGTTTACCAGGTTTGGTCTTTAAAACTAAGTCCGGTGCTTACACCGACAAGTATTGGTCTGCTGGATAATTTTGAAGAAAACTCTCAAAAAATCTTCGCTGTAAGCCAAACCGATTCAGCTGAAGCTTTTGGCATCACGCTGGAACCTGCAGGGGGAAGCCTCACACCTACAATGGAACAGCTTTATACTTTAGGAAAAGTCTAATTCCATAAAAAGACCTAAATAAAAAGCGCATATTGATCCTGTTCAATATGCGCTTTTTGGGATTCAATACTGCACTCTGGCGGAACTTTACCCAAACCCCTTAGCCATAGTAAAAAAGCTAAAATCATCTTCCACATTCACTTTAAAAATAAGATAAACTGAAGCGCAGCCCAAGTTAAAAGCCAACAGGAATCGACACCAAAAATGGAATAGCCCCATACTCCTTTTATTTAGATTTCTATTTAATTGAAATAATGAAAATCCATTATAAATGGTTAACTATTTATAATTTATTGAATTTTCCGCTCTCACTCTCCGATTATCAATTATTGCTCAGCTGAGACAAAAAATTAGTTTTCTCCTCAAGCGTTTGGTGCGACGGCCCGCCTCTTTTATAACATGAATCAATGATGTGTAGTAATTTATAGTAGAAAAGCTAATTATAAAATTAATTAATAATTATGTAATTATCACCAAATCAATTAGTCTAACTTTACAAAATGAGGAATTGATTACTCCCATGCAGAATTAAGTAAACATTTTTTGGAAGATTATGTTTATGGACAAGCCCGTCGCAGCGTGCACCGCAGCTGACGGGTTCTATTTTTGTATCACTTGCTTCAGAACTTTGCTGTAAGTTTGAAACTGAAGCTGATTAAGCATTTATGACAGATTGATTTTGTATTTTTCTTCTATTGGCGAAGAAGCCTTATTCGGTGCAAGCTGTCCTATCTGGAATACTTTTTCAATAAATTCAATGCTTTGATCCACTGAAGTGTTTTCATTTTTTAAATGGCTGGCAAAATGGTTTGTTAATTTTTGAATAATTCTTGAACTGATTAAATCCATCTGTGCATCATCAAAATGGGTTGTTTTCTTTTTTTGAAAAGCAAATTCTGCTGATACAATATCATTTAGCTTGGATTTTAAGGCATGGATAGTCGGAGCACATTTTCGGCCGTTCACCCAGGTATTCAGTTCTAATTTCAGATCATCAATAATGGCTTCCGCCGCAGGAATATGCTGTTTTCTTTTTTCCAGCGTGTCATCCGTAATTTGAGACAGATCATCCAGATGTATTAAAGTTACACCGGGGATTTCTTCTACATTGGCATCTACATTGCGCGGGATGGATAAATCCAGAATCAATAAGGGTTTCTGTAAAGCAAGCGATGTTTTGTCAATAGTGGGATTTTGTGCTCCTGTAGCTACAACCAGCACATCGGCCTGCTGCAGTTCCTGTTTTAAATCAGCATAATCTTTTACAATAACATTCAGCTTGCCAGCCAGTAATTCGGCTTTGTTTTTTGTTCTGTTTATAAGGGCAATATGGCTGTTTTTAGTATGTTTTACTAAGTTTTCGCACGTATTTCTTCCTATTTTCCCCGTTCCGAATAACAAAATATTTTTATTCCCAATATCCGCCACATTTCGGATAATATACTGCACTGATGCAAAAGAAACGGATGTTGCACCAGAAGAAATTTTAGTCTCTGTTTTAACTTTTTTGCTCGCTTGAATAACCATATTTACTAAACGGTCCAGAAAAGTATTTACCAAACCTTCCCGTTTACTATGATTAAAAGCGATTTTAATTTGGCTGATGATTTCAAAATCGCCCAGAATCTGACTGTCTAAACCTGTTCCTACCCGGAATATATGGCTGACAGCTTCTTCATTCTTATATATATAAGCAGCCTGCTGAAATTCTTCTACAGAACCATTGCTGTTTTCGCAAAGCAACTTGATGAGTTCATAAGGATGATGGGCAAATCCATAAATTTCAGTTCTGTTACAAGTAGAAGTAACAATCAATGATTCTATACCTTCTGCTTTGGCTTGCATCAATAAATCAGATTGTGCTTTAGTATCTAAACTAAATTTTCCTCTTATAACTGCATCTGCTTTCTTATAGCTTAACCCTAATGCGTAAAAAGTGGTAGATCTGGACATATTAAAATTTTCCATATTTATGCTTTCCTTAAAAAGTTCAAAAAATTATTACTAAGTAATTTATATAACAAGGCTATAAGAACTTACTATATCGCTTTACAATACATCGATTCAAATTGGCGATTTTATATAATTTCCTGCCATTATACATGATATTAGACTTTCAAAATATTTATATACTGATTCTAAAATATTGCTAAGAGTCCAGCACTTCAAATAGTATTGAAATATAAAACGCTGCCTTTTTCAGGCAGCGTTTTGAGAAGAAAATTATTTTTGAACTATAGGAGTTCTCAATGATTCCAAAACAGCAACAATATCCGTATAAAGCTCTGTATTTGAAGCAACTCCATTTGCATTAGCGGCTGCCCCTACATAACCTTCGAATTTTGTATAATCTGCACTGCTTGATTTTGTTCCCATACGAGGATTTTTCGCAGGATCATGCGCTGCAACCATATTCAAACCAGAATATGTATTTACAGCATTGGTACCTCCGGTATTAAATGAAAAGAAATCAGTCAGATTATCTGATAATTTAGCAATATTAGTAGACTGGGTAGTTCCGGTTTCTGCCAATAAAGGTGCAAAATGTGCCTGCAAATTACCTGCCGCATTGGATTGAATATCAGCAACAATTAATCCAATAGTTGAATTTACGACTTTACGGAAACTCAAACGACCCTGTTCAATCATCTGCCCTGAATTATCCGGATCGGAAACCATTTTAGTTCCGCCTAATCGTTCGTAGATAGAAGCCTTAACCGGTGCTGGGGTTTCGTCGTCATTACTGCTGCAGGAAATCATAGCTGCCGATGCAGCAATTAGTACACTAAGTGTAAGTTTTGAATAAACTTTCATAAATTTAAAGTATTAAAGGGTTAATTAAAAAAACGATTTATCTTTTGAGACAGTTTATAGCTCAAACTATTTTGATTCATTGGGCAGACTTCTTTGTCTGCTAAATTTGCCGGTAAAATATAGCGCTGCGCATCGTAACGTCCTTTAGCCATCAACTCGTTGAAAACTTTCTCCGAGTTTGTAATTTTATTATTGTGGAAATACACCACAACATTTCTTTTAACGATGATAGAGTCTGATGTCAGGCCTTTTATGCTTCTAAGGTCGGCACAAATTTTTCTGGCCTGCAGAGAATCAATATCTGATTTAAAATCGATTCTGCTTACTTGGAGATTTGGGGTGTCATAAACGGGCGGTTTGGCCGTTATAATGTGAAAAAGCAAAATCGCGGCAAACAGTACAAATATGCCGCTCAGAATTAAAAGTCCTTTTTTGATTATTTTATTAGTCTTCATAATTTTTTTATGGTTTTAAAATTATCTACGTGTACTTTAGAGCTGCGGTTTTAGAAATAATAGAAAATCGATTAATTTAGAATCATTTTAAATACAGAAATTACCTAATAATTTAATTATAAAGTAGATACTAAAAAACCCTGGCAAGATTAAATCCAAAAAATATATCTCCTTTTGTCCAGTCGCCAGTGGTTCTTCCTAGATATCCAGCCTCATCAATTGCCTGTGAACTGGTAAAATGCATCTGGAAAACATGTCCGCCGGTTTCCAGATCAAAACCAATAGACAGCGGATTTTTATAAAGTGAATTTGGCGCTCTGTTTAAATGCGCCGCATAATCCATATTTAAGGACCAGCGCTTAGCGAATTTATATCTTCCTCCAAATCCTATGGCATATTGGGAATTGCTTTGGTCTACATCATCAACAAAGTTTTGATGAAAGAATGACGGCACAATTTCTAAAGACAGCTTTTCAGAAAATTTTCTGGAAATCAGCAGCTGCGCAACATAAGTCAGCCTGTCTTTAAATTGAAGTTTCGGATACAGACTTTCTTTTAATGTGTTATTAATAGATAAACTATTAAAACCAGCAATAGTAACAGGAAAGCCGTCTTTTATTTGAGGAAACAGCATATATTTTGTTGCAAAGTCATAAGCAAATTCACTTCTGGCGGCACTTACGTTGAGTCCATTTGTTAGACCGTAAATAAATTTAATCTGCGTATTGGCATTATCCAGTCCATAGAAACCTTCAAAGCCATCTTTAATAGAGCCGAATCGGTGTGCAACAACAAAATACAAATCGCCTTTTGCTGCCAATTTTGTAGATTCGAGATTAACGATTTTTAAGGCTTTGAATGCAGATGTCACTTTTTCTTTTGCAGAAGGAGTTTCTACCCCGGACAATAAATCGGTTTGGGAGAAGGTTAACAGCGGAAATAAAAAAAATAATAGGATAAAGTTTTTCATGAGGTTAGTTTTAAATTGTTATTTGTATTAGTGTACAACTGAAGATTGGTCTATTTTAAATTCCTGGAGCAGTTCGTCATATCCTAAAAAACGCCCTTTAATTTTTAGGGTTTTCCCGGATATAATATTTTGCGGCAAACGGTTTTTGAATGTCACAAATACTTTTTCGCTCATAACAATTCCATTGCCGGCTTTATCAATACTTGTTACCCGTGCAGATAGTTCAATTGTTTTGTCCTGATATTTGATGTAAGCCAGACTGTCGTTTGAAGTAAACTCTCTTTCTAGTTCATTAACGGTTACAACATAATCGGCAGTTTCTGATTCTATATTTCTATGCCCTTTGTAGATGTAGAGGTACGCTGAAATTCCGATTATTATAAAAAGGAAAATTGTAATTAGTATTTTTTTTCTCATAACTGGTTTTTAGTATTTCAAATTATCTACGTTAAAAAATACCTATTGGATTTAAATCATTAAATATGCCTCCTTCGAAATCTGGATTATTCATTTCATCGTATATGATTTTGAAATGCCTGGTAATTCTTAAAGTCATGCATTTATTTATAACTAAAAACCAATCTTATGAATCTAAAAACCCTACTGGCCATCTCATCATTAGCTTCAATTTTTGTAAGCTGTGCCAATGACGACCCAAGCACCCTAAGCGACACTGCACCAATTAATGGTTTGGCAACATACAACCAAAATGTAAAATCTATTATTGATAATAACTGTGTTGTATGCCATGCAGCAGTTCCTAAAAATGGCGCGCCAATGTCTTTAGTTACTTATGAACAGGTGAAAAATGCAGTTTTAAACCGAGGACTCCTTACACGAATTTCTTTAGAAAATGGAGATAGTTCCTTAATGCCGCAAGGTGGACCAAGATTGCCTCAAGCTACTATCGACATTATAAAAAAATGGAATCAGGATGGATTATTAGAAAAATAATCTATAACAGCAACATGAAGAAAATCATAATAATGCCAATGCTATTGGCTTCTTTTATTGTTTTTTCACAGGAAAAAATAGTAACTAAATCTGCAACAATAACTCTGGAAGCTTCAGTACCTTCTTTTCAGCCGGTTGCAGGAACTAACAGCAATGTAACTTTTGTTTTGAATCCCGCAACTGGAGAAGTGGCAAGTCTGGCTTTAATGAAAGGATTCCAGTTTGAAATGGCATTAATGGAAGAACATTTTAATGAAAATTACATGGAAACCGATAAATATCCAAAAGCTATTTTTAGAGGGCAAATAGAAGGATTCGACATTAAAAATCTAACTGAAGATTATAAAGATTACACGATAAAAGGAAAATTAGAAATGCATGGAAAATCCAAGGATATAAGTGCCGATGCAAAAATTACAAGATCGGGTTCCAGCGTCACCTTTATATCTGATTTTGAAGTAAATGCAAGTGATTTTAACATTCCGATTCCAGCGCTTATTAAATATAAACTGGATAATAAAGTCAAAATTCAAATTATTGCAGTTTTAAAATAAGAGCTGCACAAAATAGATAATGATCTAAAAAAAATAAAGGCGAAATAAATGAAAAAAACAATACTTATTGCAATGCTGAGTGTTTACGCTATTGGCGTATCACAAGAAAAAATGGTCAGTAAATCGGCAAAAGTCATTTTTGAAGCTTCCGTTCCTTCTTTTGAAGAAGTTAAGGCAGTAAATCGGAATGTTACTTTTGTTTTGAATCCAGCAACAGGAGAGATTGCAAGTTTAGCCCTGATGAAAGGTTTCCAGTTTAAGGTTGCCTTAATGGAAGAACACTTCAATGAAAATTATATTGAAAGTGACCAATATCCAAAAGCCGTATTTAAAGGAAAGATAGAAGGATTTGATCTTCAAAGCCTAAGCGCAGATGCTAAGGATTTTATCATTAAAGGCAAATTACAACTCCACGGTAAATCCAGGGATATAAATACTGCTGCAAAGATAAGCAGATCACCATCAGGGGTCAGCATTTCATGTAATTTCAGCGTAAATGCCAGTGATTTTAATATTGAAATCCCAAATTTGGTTAAAAGCAAGCTTTCCAATAAAATAAATATCCAGTTTGCCGCAGTTTTAGAAGCCAATAGACAATAACCAGCTGGAAACTATCTCGAAAAGTCAATAATTTTTTATATCAAAAAAATGGAGGAAGAAATACAAATTGAGGACGGCCTTACCCTTATCCGTTTCCAGAACGACAGCTCAGAATCTTTTTCTGCACAGCACGAAATAGGTGCCGGCCTGATACAGTTTCATTTCGCACTAAAAGGTAATGCATTTTTTTTGTCCAGTCAGGATCATTGCACATTAGAATTGAAAGAGGAAAAATCACTGATTTTGTGCAATCTGCAACATCAGTCATTGCTTAAGTTAGAACTTTCTCCAAATTCATGGATGATTTCTGTTATTGTTTCGATTAATAAATTTCACTCGTTATTTTCCGTTCAAGCAGATTATATTTCTATTTTAAGCCCCGATAAGAAGAAAAAAAAGTATTATGCCGAAGCGTACATCAGTCCTGCTATGGCTGTTGTTTTGAGCCAGCTGTTTCATTACAGCCTTCATCCTACCCTAAAGAACCTTTATTATAAAGGAAAAGCATATGAATTATTGAGTCTGTATTTCAATAAAATGGAAGATCCAAACGCAGTGCAATGTCCATTTTTGACTGATGAAGATAACGTGCTGAAAATCAAAAAAGCCAGAGAAATACTTATCGCCAATATGGCCGAACCGCCAGGACTGCAGCAGCTGGCAGATGAAATTGGGCTGAATATGAAAAAATTAAAAACAGGCTTCAAACAAATTTATGGTGATACGGTATACGGTTTTCTGTTTGACTACAAAATGGATTTCGCCTTAAAACTATTGGACAGCGGTTCTTACAATGTAAATGAAGTCGGCCTGAAAATAGGATACAGCACCGGAAGCCACTTTATTGCGGGATTCAAGAAAAAATTTTCCACAACCCCAAAAAGATATCTAATGTCCATTAATACCAATCATAAAAACAGTTTCGCTTTTATAGATTAAGGCATAAATAAAAATATATTTGATTAATTTTAAGAAGCAACAAGTAATGAGTTTGAGGAAAATTAAAACAAAGCTTAAAACAAAAACGATAATGAAAGGCGTATTATTAGTAAATTTGGGATCTCCCGAAAGTCCCGCACCAAAAGATGTAAAACCGTATTTAGATGAATTTCTAATGGATAAATACGTGATCGACGTTCCGTATTTATTGAGAGCATTATTAGTTCGCGGTATTATTTTAAGAAAAAGACCAGAAGAATCAGCGCACGCTTATGCGAAAATCTGGTGGGAAGAAGGTTCTCCATTAGTTGTTCTTTCAGAAAGAATGCAGAAAAAAGTACAGACTTTAGTAAATGTACCGGTTGAACTTGCAATGCGTTACGGAAGCATGACAATCGAGAAAGGACTCCAGCAATTGCATGATAAAGGCGTTACTGAAGTACTGCTTTTTCCGCTGTATCCGCAATATGCAATGGCTTCAACTTTGACTATTTTAGTAAAAGCAGAAGAAATTCGCAAGAAGAAGTTTCCACACATGACTTTTACAGATGTTCCGGCATTTTACAATAAACCGGATTACATCAAGAATTTGGCAGATTCGATTCAAAAACATTTAGTTGGTTTTGAATATGATCATTTGTTGTTTTCTTATCACGGAATTCCAGAGCGTCACATTCGCAAAACCGACGTTACAAAATCACATTGTAAAATTGACGGTTCTTGCTGCAGCACGCCATCTCCGGCACACGATTTCTGTTATCGTCACCAATGTTACGAAACAACAAGGCAAGTTGTAAAATTATTAGGGCTTCCCGAAGATAAATACAGTCTGACATTTCAATCGCGTTTGGCGGGAGATAAATGGTTAGAGCCTTATACTGATATTGAAATTGACAAAATGCCGGCAAAAGGAATTAAAAATCTGGCTGTTGTAACACCTGCTTTCGTTTCGGATTGTTTAGAAACGCTCGAAGAAATCGCCATGCGCGCCAAAGAAGATTTTGAGAAAAATGGAGGGGAAAATTTCCTGGCTATTCCCTGTTTGAATGACGACCAGAAGTGGTGCCAGACTGTTAGCAGCTGGATTAATGAGTGGGCTGAATAATGCTACAATAGCAATTGGGAATATTGGAGCTTTCATTATTAATATATCAATTCGCCCATTTATATTTCATTTTAATTTATTTTTTTACCTCTTTTAAAACCAAAAAGAATATTAAAGCGTAAATGACTTTATAACTTAAAAAAAGTAATTATGAAAACTAGAAAATTTTTAGCAGCCGCAATCCTGGCATTAGGATTTGGATTGACATCATTTGCACAAAAAACAGTAATGGTTGGTGGAGCAGCTATGTATCCTAATAAAAATATTATAGAAAATGCGGTAAACTCAAAGGATCATACCACCTTGGTAGCAGCAGTAAAAGCAGCAGGATTAGTTGAAACTTTACAAGGTAAAGGGCCATTTACTGTTTTTGCACCAACAAATGAAGCATTTAGTAAATTGCCCGCTGGAACTGTTGAAACATTATTGAAACCTGAGAATATTAAATCATTACAAACTATATTGACATATCATGTAGTGGCCGGTAGAATGAATAGTTCTGATATTGCAAAAGCAATAAAAGCTGGTAAAGGAAAAGCTTCTTTAAAAACAGTTAGCGGCGGAACTCTAACTACCTGGATGGATGGAAAAGATTTGTACATTAGTGACGAAAGTGGCAATAAAGCTAAAGTTACAATTTCAGATGTAAATCAATCTAATGGTGTCATACATGTAGTGGACGCAGTACTGCTTCCAAAAATGTAGTTTGCTGAGAATAAATTACAATTAAGCCCTGAAATTTCAGGGCTTTTTATATAATTACTATGCGACAAAATAGTAATAGTCAATTGTATTAGAGATTTTGATTACCATTTTATTGCCAGCTCAAAACTTTAAATATAAGGAATTGATATCTTTTTTTTACAAAAGATTAAGGCTGTCTCTTTTTATTTTTGGTAAAATAATACATAAAACTAAATATATTTTTGCTTCAATCCCCAACAGGACATCTAAACCAAAACTATAAAGCCAATGAAAGACAAACATTACATGTAGTAAGCCAATTTCTTCAAATCATCTAAAAATGATGTTGTAATTTGTCCCATCGAGGTCACTCAGCCAGATGGCGCCAATTGAAGACAATTGGCGCCATTTTTTCATTTACACTAATAAATACGGTGGCTTTGAGTCATTTTTGCTTTTATTTTCTTTCTCTAAAATAATAGAAAAATTGCTTCAGCGTGTATATTTAGATGAAAAATAATACAAATAGTTAATTTATCATTCGATAACTTAACAGGATTCGAACCCCCAGAATATTATAGAAATTGACTCTATATAATCTCCAAATTGCTTTCAATTACTATTTAATGACAAATAATGAAATCTGATTTCAAAACGTATTTAAGTATATTATTGCTATATTTGCTTAAGAGCCTGCCAGCGATGCCATTCCGATTAAAAAAGCTGGCCGAACAGTCAAAACCAATATGTCATTTACTCCAGATGTCCAATATACTCAAAAACCATATAGCCAAATTTGCACAGGTATCAGACAATGACTTTGAGCAAATCAAAAAATTCTTCGACATAAAACAAACGTGTAAAAAAGAGAACCTGCTAAAGGAGGGACAGATCTGCCGTCATCATTATTTTGTTTTGGACGGCCTGCTTAGAAAGTTTTATATTAACGAGAAAGGTACCGAACAAACCACGGAATTTGCCATAGAAACATGGTGGCTTACCGATAACTTTGCCTACGAGAACCAGCTCGCGACAGAATTTTATATTCAGGCAGTAGAGAAATCAACATTGCTTTACATCACTTTGGAGAAGCAGCAGAAGCTACTGGAAGAGTTTCCGGTAATGGAGCGCTATTTCCGTTTTGTCTACCAGAGGGCTTATGCAGCCGCACAGAAACGCATCAAATTTCTTTTCTCGTTCTCTAAGGAAGAGTTTTATTTCCAGGCAGTCAGAAACCACCCCGAATTCATCCAGCGTGTTCCCCAATACCTCATCGCTTCCTATCTAGGATTCACGCCCGAATACTTGAGCGAAATACGCAAAAGGCTTCTTTCTTAAACCAGTTTAAGTTTTTTCCTTTCCCTATTATTGAATTTTGCATTGAACAATTTTAAAAGAATAATACAATGCAAAAACGACTTAACATTAAGCAGGCCGCTCCGGATGCACTAAAAGCGATGATAGGACTTGAAAGCTACCTTTCAAAAATTTCCATATCCAAGACAGCCAAAGAACTCATAAAGATACGTGCCTCGCAGATCAACGGCTGTGCCTACTGCATCAACATCCACACTCAGGACGCCGTTAAAAACGGCGAGTCAAACCAGCGCATTTTTCTCTTGAGTGCTTGGAGAGAAGCTGGGGACATTTTTACAGAAGAGGAAAAAGTGGTGCTCGCGGTAACTGAAGAGATAACATTAATTCATGAGAACGGATTAACGGATGAAACCTATACAAAGGCCTTACAGTATTTCAGTGAAAGCCAGATAGCAGATATAATAACGGCCGTCATAACAATCAATCTTTGGAACAGGGTTGTTCTCAGTACCCATCTCCGAATAGGAGAAAGTCTTGCATAACTTGCAAAAAACTAGTTTAATTACGATGCATCCAAAAGTTTAGAATTATAATTAAATTTGAAGACAATAAGCCCGATTTGTTTCGGGCTTATTGCTTTTACGAAAAACTCATTTAAAAGCACCAATTAGGATAGAAATGCTCCAGTGGAACAACAATCAAATAATTCATACAGCCAAAGAAAGACAATCCTGCCTTAACTTAAACAATCTTTTAAAATCCTGCATAAATTTTGTAAATTTATATATCAGTTTAATGCGATGGATCAATTGAGTTTTTACAATTTTTGCATCAATCCTACTCAGGACATCCGAACCAATTTTTTAACGCCAATGAAAGACAGACATTACATATAGAAAGCCAATCTCTTCAAATCATCCAAAAATGATGTTGAAATTTGTCCTGTCCCCGTCACTCTTAAAAAAACGTTAATACCTTGGTATTAGCGTTTTTTTTATGCCTATTCAACACTATTTAATAATCTTTTCCATCCAAAAAAAGAGAGATTTGTTAATTCTGTGAAATTAACTCTATAGGATACAAACCTTCCATAAAGACCTGTAAACATTGATGTAAAAAAGTTTCTAAATTTATATTAACAATAATTTAAGATTATAAAAAATTGAAAAAGAAAGGTATAGAGAAAAAATACAGCTGAAAAGCTCAAAAAATGCTTTACTAGTATGAATAGAATTTTTAATTAAAAAAATGATGATCTTTGCGAACATTTTCAATTGATATGAAGTTCCCTCAGAATCAAAAAAACAAGCTACAGATGAAACTTTTTAAGGATTTTCAATCTTACAATAATTACATTGGATTAGATAAGCCATTGGACAACGACATAGACGTTGGTTATTATGATCCACCAAACATGCTTTTGAAATCAGAAGCTGTAATGGTTGATTTTTACAGAATTTCGATCAAAATAAATTTTAAGAGTAAAATCACACCTGAAGAGAAACCAATTAATGCTGTCTTTTTCAATAGTCCCGAGTTAGTTTTGACAACAGGCTGGGACGTTGAACCAACTTATACTGGAATGTATTTACAGCTTTCCAAAAAAATAATTGAAGAAAACCGCTTTTTATTTAAGACTTATTTAGATTATGGACAACACGAGGCCTTGCAATTAACAGACGAAGAAATAGAAGAAATTAATGCAGTTTTCAAATTGATGATAAAATATTACCAAAGCGATAAAAAGCATTTTGCCATTTTACTTTCTTACGTGAATGTTTTAGTTTCATTAGTGGAAGAATTTTACAAAAGACAGTTTTCAACCGATCCGAAACAATATAATCACATCATATCCGATTTTCAGCAAAGTTTGATTGATTATTACAATCAACCTGTTTCTCAAATTCCAAATGTTCAATATTTTGCCGATAAATTAGGCCTAACCGCTAATTATTTGGGCGATATTGTAAAACATTTTACTCAAAAATCTACACTTGAAACTATTCATGAATTTGTTATAAAAAAAGCAAAAGATCTTTTAGAAGAAAATCCTAAAATGAAAACTGCAGAAGTAGCTTATGAATTAGGCTTTGAATATCCCAATTATTTTTCAAAATTCTTCAAAAAGCAGGTTAATCTCACACCGAAAGAATACCGTTTACAACTTGTTCAAATCAATAAAAAAACGCCATCTTAAGATGGCGTTTTTTGTTATCGGTAATTTGTTTCCTTTTTACTAGTGATCTGTTTCCTTTGATTCTTAATACGAAATCTAAATTTGTATCATTAAAATTTAAGATATGAAAGGCGAAGAAAATTCAAGAAGAAAATTTATTCAACAAACAGCAATTGCTAGTGCAGGTTTACTATTTGCACCAAATTTATTGTCTGCATCAAACACTTCTTCATATTCAAAACAAATCAACAAAAATACGGCAAACAATATGAAAACTAGAAAACTTGGAACTCTGGAAGTTTCAGAAATTGGTCTTGGATGCATGAATATGGTCGGTAATTACAATCCTCCTGCAAATCATCAACAATCTATTAAAACTATACGCACCGCATTTGAAAATGGAGTACGATTTTTTGACACAGCAGAAGTATATGGTCCTTATACAGATGAAAAACTGGTTGGCGAAGCGCTTGAGCCTTTTCGTAAAGAAGTTAAGATTGCCACAAAATTCGGATTCGCAATTGATGGTACTGTTGGATTAGACAGCAGACCAGAAAGAATCAAGAAAGTTGTTGAAGAATCACTTACACGTCTTCGAACCGATCATATTGATTTATATTATCAGCATCGAGTTGATCCTAATGTACCAATAGAAGAAGTTGCCGGTACAATTAAAGAACTTATTCAACAAGGTAAAGTTTTGCATTTTGGACTTTCCGAAGCAAGTGCAAAAACAATTCAGCGCGCACATGCTGTTCAAAAAGTCTCCGCTGTTCAGTCAGAATATTCATTGTGGACACGTAACGTCGAGTTAAATGGAGTCCTTAAAACCTGTGAAGAGCTAGGCATCGGGTTCGTGCCATGGTCTCCTGTAGGTGCTGGTTTTTTGACTGGCAAATACGATACAACTACTAAATTCGATAAAGAATCAGATTTCCGCGCCGGCTTTCCTCGTTTTTCAAAAGAATTTTTACCATTGAACATGGCAATGATAGACTGGCTAAAAGATTATGCCGTAACAAAGAATGCAACACCAGCTCAAATCGCTCTAGCGTGGTTACTGGCTAAAAGCCCGAATATCGTTCCAATCCCTGGCACTCGTACTCAGGAACATTTATTGGAAAACCTTGGTGCATCAAAAATTCATTTAACAAAGGAAGACATTCAAAGTATAGAAACTTGTTTTACAAAATTCCCTGTTTACGGTAACCGTATGGGAGAAGCACATATGAGTTCAATTGACTATACTATTTAATTACAAAATCAAGAAATTATAATAAATATGAAAAAAGTATTATTAATCAATACACATTTAACTTATCAAGGTTGGTCAGAGGGAACATTAAATAATTCTTTTCTTCAAAAAGCTAAAGATTTTTTTACGGCAAAAGGATTAGAAGTATTAGAAACCCAAATAGAAAATGGCTATGACGCAGATAATGAAGTAGAAAAACATCTCCAAGCTGAGATTATCATTTTGCAAACTCCAGTCAATTGGTTTGGTGCGCCATGGATTTATAAAAAATATGTAGATGAAGTTTTTAACAGTGGACTTAACAGCCAAAAATTTCTTTCAGGCGACGGAAGAACGAGAGAAGATTTAACCAAACAATACGGAACAGGTGGAAAAATGCAGGGGAAAAAGTTCATGATTTGCGCTACTTTTAATGCACCCGCAGAAAGTTTTGACAATCCTCTACAGTCTTTAATGCAAGGAAAAGGAACCGAAGATTTATTTTTAAATATTACAAGCAATTATCGTTTTTGTGGCGTAGAAATTTTAAAAGGCTATAACTGTTTTGATATTTTTAAAGATGGAGATATTGCTCAAGATTTAGAAAATTACCCTAAACATTTAGAAAAACTTTTTTAATTAATTACAAATTAAAATCATTAATTATTCCAACAATTTTTGATGTCAAATTTCTAAAAATATTTTTCTATTTTTAAAATATTATTCGATTAACTCCAAAAAGAAATAGTAGCTCAATAAAATTTTACTTGGAAAAAACAACCTTCAGATCGAAAAATATTAGTGCATAATAGATCTTAACATTTAACCTTTACAATACATACAAACCGTTTACAAATAAAAATTTAAAATAATTATTTTACAATTCACTTGAAAGTAAGCCAATTTCTTTAAATCATTCATAAAACCGTTTGCAAATTGTTCATTAGCCGTCACAAAAAAGCCAAAAGGCGCCAATTGAAGACAATTGCCGCCTTTTTTTATTACCTAACCTAATAACTAAAAAACTTACGCTATCTGGCGGGGCTTCCCCTTTCCAATTCCTAACAGAAAATTTAAACCCCGCCTATACAGATATTAATGTAGTCATGATCAGCAGAGTATAATAAATATGCAATTCCCATAACTCAGCAAGGGTCTTCTATTTAATCAATACAATATTGGTTTTAGCATACTGGTTAATTGCAATTTTTACATCATCAAAATTAGGTGCTGAGAATTTTGGTTTAAAATTTTTAGAAAATCCAAATCCTTCTGTCGGGTAACCAATCATATTTTTATCACATTTTCCGTTATTATTCAAGTCTTGATAAACAGCAATGGCATAATCGCCATCTGGTAGGTTTTTGAACGTGTAGACCACTTTATTTTCTGTAGCTTTTACTTTTGCGGTGGCAATCTGTGACTCATTATCAAGAAAGCCTTTCTCTTTATCGTACAATCCGAAAAAAATAGGTCCTTTGCCGGGTTCTACGCCCGATACTTCAACGCTGAAATTATGTTGTGCAAACAATGCCGAATTAACTGTTAAAAGTACTATCAAGCTTATCATTTTAATTTTCATAAGTTATTATTTAGGATTTAAAATAGAACATTTTCTAGCTTCTCTTTCTCTAATTGGTTAAAAAAGTGATTCATTTTTTTTACATTCCCTTTTTTAAACGCTTGGTAGGGTTCTGACTGTGAGAGCAGCCATTTTTTTATAATACTTTTAAAAATGAAGGTGATTTTTTTTTGGAGAGGATGAATTTTCTGGCGGACCATCTCGAAATAATCGTTCAAATTTTGCTGTCGAAAACCCAGAATATTATCTAAATCTTCACCATCTTTTAAAATCCCGCAGTGAAAATTTTTCTCTGCAAACGCCTTTTGTGGAAAATTAGCTTCACCTAAGCCAAATTCAGCAAACATTTTGTCTAGAAAAGATCCATAAGTAATAACACAATCCTCTCCTCCTCCCAAATTGAATATTTGCTTCTCTAGTTTTTTTTGGTTTTCAATTGCTTTAGCAAAAGCTCTACCCGTATCTTTTGGCGTGCAGATTTCCATTGGCGTATCCAGCGGCATGTGAAACATCAATTTGGATATCTTATGATTCCCCATAATGGCGGCCAGACGAAAAATACTCCATGATAATTTGGATTTCCTAATCAAGGACTCACACAATACCTTTGTTTCTCCATACTGATCTCCTGGACTGGGTTGCAAAATATCAGTGATACATATCTGGGGATTCTTCATCCGATCGCCATAAACTGAAATACTGGAACTAAAAATCAAATAACAATCTGGTGAGTTCTTCTCTAAAGCATAAATAAGATTTTCGGTCCCTCTCACATTTACACTGTAAGCCATCTCTGGATCTATATCTGCAAGAGGTGGAATGACCGCTGCCAAATGGATAGCTACATCCTTATTTTGCGCAACTTTTAGCACTTCTTGTCGATTGCTGATATCGCCATACATAATCTCTACACGAGATCGAAAAGGAGCCAGTTTTTTTACAGAATTTTGGGTTTTTAAATCAAAAACCGTTATTTCATAATCCGTATGCTCAACCAGATGCTGCAAGGTTTCAATTCCTACAGTTCCAGATGCCCCAGTAAGCAGTATTTTTTTTCGTGATATCTTATTTTCCATTTTTTTTAATTTATCATTTGTCCTTATTCAATCCGCTTCAATTTGATTAAAAAGCTATATTTGTTATACAATATGTTCTATATTTAACGTTATGTTCCTTTTTGATTACTACGTAAAACTAGTAAGGAAGAATGTATTTACTGTTTCAAAAAAGGATGTTACTGTACATTAGCGAACAAATACTAATGCTTTTGTAGCGTATATAAAATAATTTGTGATGGATTTAAGAAAAGACAGAAGGGTTCAGTATACTAAAAAAATATTGCATGAGGCACTATTTAGTTTATTGAACGAGAAGGAATTGAGCGAAATTACCATAACAGAACTATGTAAAGCAGCCGATGTAAACCGTAATACATTTTATCGGCATTATAATATTCCGCTGGATATACTGCTTGAAATAGAAGATGATGTTTTTGAAAAACTCTCAGCGGTTTTGCGTAAAAGCACCAATATGGATGATGTGATACTGCTCAGCTGCCAGTTATTGGAAAGCGATAAGCAGATGAGTAAAATTGTGTTTACCAAAGCGGATGGAAGCGGAATTCTTTCGCGAATCCTGAGAAGTGTTCGGAATAATTTTCCAGTTGAAAACCAAATAGAACTTACTGCCGAAGTAAAGCCTTTTGCTGAAATGGCATACCAATTTGGAGAAAAAGGAAGTATTGCTGTCATCAAAAATTGGATCGAAAATGATTTCTCCATTCCTGCTGAAAGTATTGCACAAATAATAAGTTATCTGGTAAATAAACTCAATAAATTGTAGTCGTAATTCCAAAATAATTTTTGCTTGTACATAATTTGAAAAAGCAGAACCTTGACGAAATTAAATTCTTGTTTTAGGAAAAAATGTACACAACAGATAAAAAAAGTTTGCCAATTTCAAATAATAAGCCATCGCAGAACTATCCGTACAAATTTTTAATCTCCGACATAACAAAGGTACTTTGGGTACTTCCTATACTTTCTACTGATCCCAATTTATTAAACACAAAATCCTGATAATGCTTCATGTCTTTGGCAGAAACTTTCATTAAAAAATCGTAATCTCCTGAGATATTATAGCATTCCACAACTTCTTCGATTTTCATAATATCACTAACAAATTGATTCCCGATATTACGATCGTGCTGTTTAAGTTTAATATTACAGAAAACTATAAACCCTCTGTTTAATTTTTCTGCATCAAGGAGTGCTATATATTTCTTAATGTAACCGCTGTTCTCTAATCTTTTGATCCGCTCAAAAACAGGTGATGCCGAAAGATTTACCATCTTAGCAAGCTCTTTTACTGTATACTTAGAATTATCGTGTAGTATATTTAATAACTGAAGATCAATATCGTCTATTTGTTCCATAGAATATTTTGGCTTAATTTATTTCTAAAACAGAATGAAATTCTTCAAATATAACCAAAAACAATACAAAAATCTTATTTTTCAGAAATTAAAAACATAACATACTGCAAAGTTTATGTTCAAAGTAAGAAAAATCTAAAGGGCATTATTTTATAGCGGGGAGCATTATCTTTGGTACCCTTTATCGAAAAAAGATAAAGGGTCAAACCATAAATAAAAAATTATACTTCTTTTCGTCGGGCCATACCCTGAGCGATGATGCTGGCAGCAATCAATTGCAAGGCATGATAAAGCATGAGCGGCAGCAATACGATGCCGGTGATGGTACTGTGCTGAAAAAGTACTTTTGACATAACGGTGCCGTGTACTAATGACTTTTTAGACCCGCAGAATAAGACAGTAATACGGTCTTCATATGAAAAGCCAAGCAAGCGGCTGAGTAGTCCGACACAAAAGAATACGGCAAAAAACAACGCCATCATCCCTACAGCGAGTCCGGCAAGTTCAAGAGCGGTGAAGCCCTCAAAAAGATGTTCAGAAAATGACTTGCAAAACGACGTGTAAATAATCGTTAGAATAACTGCCTGATCGAAGTATTTAAGCTGTTTCTTGTATTTTTCGGCAATGGCTCCTAAACGGGAATTGAGGCTTATGCCAATGATGACAGGCAACAAGACCTGAAGAATCAGCTTTATGACGATTTGAGTAACATCAAAATCGCCTGTCGCAGAAGCTATAAATAGCCCAACCCAGAGCGGCGTAACCACTACTCCGATTAAACTGGAAATGCTTGCATTAAAAATGGCTGCGGGAATGTTTCCCTTGGCAATGGAAACCATGACCACGGAAGAGGATACTGTAGATGGCAATGCTGCCAGAAAAAATACACCCAGCCAAAGCAGCTCGAAACCGTTATTGACAAACAACGGGCGAAATGCCAAAACAAGGAGCGGAAAAAATAAAAAGGTGGTCAACTGGACGACAATGTGCATTTTCCAGTTGGAAAGTCCAGCTTTTAGTTTCTCAACACTCAGTCGCATGCCATAAAACAAGAAAATTAAGGAAACGCCAGCATTGGCAATCTCTTCCAGCGAAACAGGTTCTTTGACCATACCTGGCTGTGGCAAAAAATAAGCCATCAGAATCATGGTGGCTATCATTAACAGGAAACCATCGAAACCTGCTTTTTTTAATACTTCTAATAATTTATTCAATGTGTTTTTAAATATTATTTTTCCGTGGAGACACGGACTCCATTATTAATATATTGAGACTAAATCCCAAGTTCTTTGCGTATAATTTCTGCTCCTGCGCTTAAGGCACTTAACTTGCCTCTGGCTACGTCCCGAGATAGCGGGGCCATACCGCAGTTTGTCGAAGGATAAAGATTTTCGGCATCTACAAACTCAAGAGCTTTGCGCAGGGTAGCAGCAACTTCTTCTGGTGTTTCGATAGTGTTGGTAGCCACATCAATAGCACCAACCATTACTTTTTTACCGCGAACAAGTTCCATTAAATCTAAAGGCACATTGGAGTTGTGACATTCTAAAGACACCACATCAATTTTAGATTTTTGAATTTTCGGAAAAATTTCTTCGTATTGTCGCCACTCAGAACCTAATGTCTTTTTCCAATCAGTATTGGCCTGTATTCCATAACCATAGCAAATATGAACCGCAGTTTGACAGTGCAAACCTTCAATGGCCCTTTCTAATGCTGCCATTCCCCAATCGTTTACTTCATCAAAGAACACATTAAATGCAGGTTCATCAAACTGGATAATATCTACACCTGCGTCTTGAAGCTCTCTTGCTTCTTCATTGAGTGCTTTCGCAAATTCCCACGCCAATTTTTCACGGCTTTTATAATGGTCGTCGTATAAGGTATCTACCATTGTAAGCGGGCCTGGCAATGCCCATTTTATAGGTTTATTAGTTTGTTTACGTAAAAATTTAGCATCTTCAACAAAAACTGCTTTTTGACGTGCAACCTCACCTACAACCACTGGAACACTCGCATCATAACGGTTACGGATTTTTACCGTTTTACGATTTTCAAAATCTACACCGCTTAAATGCTCGATAAAAGTCGTTACAAAATGCTGACGTGTCTGCTCGCCGTCACAAATAATATCCAGATCTGCCAATTGTTGTTCCTGCAAAGAAATGCGT
The DNA here is from genome assembly GCF_058135255.1 of Flavobacterium sp. LK-23. Taxonomy (NCBI): domain Bacteria; kingdom Pseudomonadati; phylum Bacteroidota; class Flavobacteriia; order Flavobacteriales; family Flavobacteriaceae; genus Flavobacterium; species Flavobacterium sp. LK-23. The sequence goes on along the minus strand of NZ_JBYUVT010000007.1, from coordinate 138,646 downwards.
AAAGCATCTTGTTTTCCTTCAAGCAGCTGATCGCCTTCTAATTTCCATGGTGACCAAAGTTTTTCGGGTAGTGCAAGCCAGGCAGGTTTGGGTAAACTTCCAACAATAGAGGTAGGCAATAATAATTTCTTCATAATAGTATAATTTTAAGGCGTTGTAATCAATTAAAGGGTAAAATTAGCAGACCATTGTTCCAGGAGATTTTTATAAGGCTTAATGAAATGCTCTTCTGCATATTTACCCTGTTCAACAGCCAGTCGGCTGCGCTCTTCGCGGTCATAATCCACGCGAGTCAGTGAATAATCTTCGTGTTTAAGACTAGGCTGGTAGATTTTTCCAGCCACTGAATTTGCATTGTAAATTTCAGGGCGATATATCTTCTGGAAAGTCTCCATCGTGCTGATTGAACTGATTAGTCCAAGATCAGTATAATCAGCAAGCAGATCTCCGGAATGATAAAAAGCCATCGGCGCCACACTATGCGCAGGCATGAAAAAACGAACTTTTAAGCCCATTTTAGAGAAATATTCATCAGTGAGAGAATACTCATTCTGCAGATACTCAAAACCTAGAACCGGATGCTGATACTCAGTGCGAGTATACATTTTGTTGCTCGATACACTTAGACAAATGATCGGTGACATCTTAAAGTGCTCTTTATAAGTCGCTGAATTCACAAAGCATTTATAAAGTTTTCCGTGTAAATCACCAAAATTTTCAGGAATAGAAAAATTAGATTTATTTTTATTGTGCTCGATCAATAAAATACTAAAATCATAATCACGTACATAAGAAGAATAATTATTTCCAGCAACTCCCTCGATTTGCTGGCCAGTTTTACGGTCAATAATATTTGTTTTTAAAACTTCAATCATCGGTAGATCGTTACTACCATTCTTATCATCAATACTCATCGTTACTGTAAGAATTTCAAGTTCTACATAGTAACGATCTCCTTTTGGATTATCCAAATGAGCCAATGCATTGAATCGATTGTTAATCATATTTAAAGCATTGCGTAAGTTTTGCTGACGATTAGCTCCTCTTGCCAAGTTAGCAAAATTGGTTGTCAGACGCGTTTTACTTGAGGGGTGATAATTTTCATCTAAACAAGTGCTTTTTAGCGTAAACACAAAATCATTTTGGATTGTATTTTGGGCGTTTTCGATATCCTGCTTTTCGTTTCTTAAATCTTCTTGTATGTTCGCTTTCATCTGATGACAAGGTTTAGTATTTTTACCCTGCAAATTTGAAAATAAAAGATTTAATATTTTTAATAATCCAAAAATTCAGATAATTATTCTTTTTTAACACATATTTAAAGATTATTAATCTTTTTGCAAATACAATAACAAGGAAAAACAGATAATTATTCTTTAGAGAACCGGAATATGACCAATTTGAAGCTTCCCATAGCAATTCAAGGCTCGAAAAAGAAAACAATATAATTTATATTTGCTGAAATTTAAGATAGATATAGTAATGAATTTGATAGAAAATCTAAAATGGCGTTACGCTGCCAAAGCTTATTCCAACATTAAAGTAGCAGAAGAAAAGATTGATCAAATCTTAGAGGCTATAAATCTTTCAGCATCTTCTTGTGGTCTGCAATCTTACCGTGTTTTTGTTGTAAGCAATCCAGAAATCCAAAAGAAATTAGGTGCTGATTCATATAATAAACAGATTAGCTCTTGCTCTCATTTACTAGTTTTTGCTGCATTCAATGACATGTCTTCGACTTACATTGACGATTACATGGCAATGACAGAAAAACAAAGGGGTCTTGATGCTGGTGCATTATCAGGATTTAGAAATGGATTGTATTCCTATTTTGGAGCTATTGATACAGAACAAAAAGCTATTTGGGCGTCTAAACAGGCTTATATTGCACTAGGAACTGCACTTATTGCCGCGGCAGAATTGAAAGTAGACGCCACTCCTATTGAAGGATTTAATGCCTCTATTATCGATGAAGTTTTGGGTTTGAAAGAGAAAGGGCTGCATTCAACTGTTATCCTAGCTTTAGGATACCGCGATTCGGAAAAAGACTACACGGCTGCAACAAAAAAAGTTCGTTTGCCTATAGACGAAATGATAACTAAAGTTTACTAATGTTATTAGATTAAAACCACTTAAAAACTCTTATATCCTCATCAAATTTTGATTTAAATAATATCCAAATTATTATATAATTTCAATAAAAACTATCTTACGAATTAAAGAATAAACTAATTTCTTTAAATCATTCATGAAATGATTTGTAAATTGTTCATTGAGGTCACCCTAAGGGAAAAAGATAAAAATTATCTTCTTCCTTTTTTTTTATTTTAACTTCGCGTTAACTTCCTGTTAGCCATATATTCTCCACTTTTGTTTAATGAAGCAAATAAAAAGAAAATAGCTTATTTTATTTTTTCGTTTTCAACAACATATCCAAATTTTTAAGAGTTTAAATTTAATCACTTATCCATAACCTATTAAATTTACATTCGCTGCTATAGCATAAAATCAGGTTTTAATGAAAAACAACCCTAAACTACTCAGCAATTATGAGTACAAGAAGTTCTTTCTTCCAGATATATCTACTCATAATCTCTTTAATAATTCTAATGTACAGCTGTATCGAATTGAAAATTATCTAAAGAAAATTGTAATTCCCGTTAATCCGTATCAAACGACTTTCAACTTTCTGATTTTTGTTACAAAAGGATTTCTAAAACAGCAGCTCGAAACATCTGTATTTGAAATTAATGCTAACCAAGCGCTGAGCATTAAACAAGGAAATTTTACGGCAACCTTAGAATTATCAGATGATGTTGAGGGATTTTTTGTTATTTATGAAAACGAGGTCATCACTGAAATTGCGTTGACTACAAGCGATCTAAACTTTTTTTACACCTCGCCTTTCTCTATTTTAAACCCTAACCAAATCAATTGGCTTATCCGTTTATTTGAATTGCTGGAAGAAGAATTAAACCAAACCGAACATATTAATGCAATCACTACAGCCCTTCTTCAATCAGCATTATTAAAAATTATACGAACAGAAAATACAGACAATAAATCACTTAGCCGTGCAAGTTTTATCTCTTTTCAGTTTAGGGAATTGGTGCAGAAAAACCATATCCAACATAAAAACATCGATTATTACTCCAATCTATTAAAAATATCAGATAATTATTTGAACAAATGCGTTAAAGAAACTACGGGAAAGGCACCAAAACAATGGATAAACGAAATTACGATTCAACACAGCCAAATTCTTTTGCAAGATAATTCTAAAGAAATAGCAGAAATAGCATTTGAGCTGCATTTTCAATCGCCTTCTTATTTTTCACGTATGTTTAAAAAAGTGACAGGAGAATCTCCTTCTGATTATCGAACACAGTTTTTAAAACATTAAGATTTACAATTCATTCATAAAAAAAGAAAACGCTTAAACAGGATGTTTAAAAATCCTGTTATAAGCGTTTTTTTGTCTAAAAAAGACTCTACTTAAAAAATACGAATATTACTTCTTGAATTAAGCTGGCGTGCCTTCACTGTTAGAAACAATAGCGTCAACTTGAATTAAAGCATTCAAAGGAATTGCTGAAACGCCAACTACTGTTCTTGCAGGCAAGTCTCCGCTGAAAAAAGAAGTATAAATTTCGTTTACAGCCGTAATATCAGCCACATTTTTAAGCTGAATGTTCACTTTAACAATGTCATCCATTTTGTGGTCGATACTTTCTACAATTGCTTTGATATTGTTTAAACATTGTACTGCTTGCTCTTTAATGCCGCTGCCTACTATTTGATTGTTTTCTGGAACCAAAGGCAATTGACCTGCAATATGATTGTAATGTGAATAAGCAACTGTGTGCGAATACGGAACTTTTGGTGCATTTTCTGTATTATTTGCTTCAATTACTAGAAAACGTGCATCTTCTGAAAGTTGCGGAGGAGTTCCGTCACCATGTGATACAGCAGTATCAATTTGAACCAAAGCCCCAAGTGGCAAAGCAGAAGCACTAACAATTGTTCTAGCTGGAACATAGTTTGGGAAGAATTTTGCTAAAACTTCGTTTACAACTTCAGCATCTGAAATGTTCTTAAGAAAAATAGTAGTTTTAACCACATCGTTCATAACGTGTCCAATGCTTTCTAAAATAGCTTTAATATTTTCTAAACATTGTTCTGCTTGCTCTTTTACACCACCCTCAACAATTTTATCAGATTGTGGATCGATAGGCAATTGAGCTGAAATATTACTATAGTGAGAAAATGCTACATTGTGAGCGTGTATGCTCTTTGGCGCTTTTTCTGTACTTCTAGTTACTTTAACAAGATCTAAAGCTTTTTGCGGAGTTGTTCCCTCACCGTTTGAGATAAGAGTATCAATCTGAATTAAAGCACCTTCTAATGGCAAAGCATCTACGGCAACCGTTGTTCGAGTTGGAAGATTGCCTTTGAAGAATGTTTTGTACACTTCGTCTATTGCTTCTATATCAGAAATATTCTTTAAGAAAACGGTTAGTTTTACAGCATCATCCATAACATGGCCAATGCTTTCTACAATTGCTTGAATATTTGTCAAACATTGTTTTGCCTGTTCTTTAATATCACCGCTAACTATTTCTCCTGTTTTAGGATCGATAGGCAATTGCGCCGAAAAATTGTTGTAATGAGAAAACGCTACTGTTTGCGTTGAAAAAAGGCTTTTTGGCGCATTTTCTGTGTTTCTCGAGTTCTTTTTAATTTCGCTCATAAATTCTTTGATTTCTGTTTTTATAATTACTTTTTTATGTACTTTTCTATTAGCTTATCATGCCCCAAAAGGATTTTTCCAAATTATATCTAAGGCCAAATAATTCACGTCTGAAATATCAGATCCTTTACCAATGAGGTTATACATATAGCCTACATCGAAAATAAATGGAATTTCATGTGGTGTAAGTGAGTAGTAAAGTGTGAACCTGCTTTCCTTATAATCAAATTTTGACCATTCCTTCTCGGGCTCATTTTCTTTGCTTATTGCAAAAAGAACTTCGGCTCCGCCTATAATATGATGTGTTTTAGTGCTTCCTAAATCTAGGCTTAGCTGTGTTTTGAGGCGAGTACGCAACTGAAAATTCTCTTCGGTATTACTGAAATCTGGATTGAAAAATTTCCTAAACTCTTGTCTTATCGTATTTTTCCATTTCAGTCCGTTACCTTCTGTGATATAAGAATAGCGTCCGTACAATCTAAATTCCTGTTCAATTGCAGGATTTAATTCTTCATAAGGCGCTTCAGAATCGTAATTATTAGATCTTCTGTAGCTCAGCGCATACGAGTATTCCCAATTCTTGCTATAACGGTTGGAAATTTCTTCATTGATTACCAGAATTGCCATTTTAGAAAATGGATTATTCTCATCTGGACTGCTCTTTAATCCATAGCCTACATAAGTTGTCGATTCTTTTTGTTTAAGTGAATCTAAAGACTGTCTAACTCCAAACGCAAACCAAGCTGCGTTTTTTCCTTCTCCTAAACCTGGTGGACTTAATTGTGCGTATGATTTATTACTAAATGTGACCACAAAAATGACCACTGCCAATAGCAATTTGCTTTTTGCAGACACGTTTTTCATATTTTCTAAATTTTAAAATTTGTAGCTTATTCCTGCTTTTACAGCGAAAGGAGTTCCGGGAGTAAAACATAATTCTGATACTGAACTAGCTTCGTCTCTAAGTCTTGTTTCTGTTTCAAATTGCGCTTCATTCCATTTGGTATTAAAGATGTTTTGAAACTGCATGTTTACTTCCCACTTTCTTTTTCCATAAGCCAAGACAAGATCATTAACGAAATAGCCTCGTGTTCTTACTGAATTGTCTTCTATGGCAGGTCTTGAATCCATATAGCGGTATCTCAAATTTGCTGAAAAACCTGATGGAAGTTTTACTGCAACACCTCCAGTGCTCGTAAAAGTTGGTACTAACGGAATATAATCTTCTCCTTTTGGCTCATCAATAAAACGTGCATGAGCATAATTAAGATCTCCGTCTAAATAAAGCCAAGAAATAGGCTGATATCTCAAACTCAAATCAAAACCTAAACGGCGTGTTTTTCCTGATGGCTCTACCACTGCTTCATCTCCAACATATACAAATTCCTGCTGTAAATACATGTGCCAGATCGCTGGCTGAATAATCATATTGGCTGTTGGACGAAGAATAACACCAAAATCACTTCCAAAAGAATACGGAAGAATGTCCTTTCCATCCTGAGCCACTACAACTCTTACGTCATTGGAATGAAATCCAAAACCAGACTTAATATACCATTGTACATTTTGGTTCTGTGTATACGAAATATTCAATTTTGGACTTACTCTAGCCGCCGAAGCTTCTTTCGTCGCAGGTAAAGTAGCAAGACGATCATGAAGACTAAAGGTAAAATAGTCTAACCTTGCCGATGGATTGATGAGCCATTTCCCTACTCTATAATCAAGTGAAGTATAACCATGAACATTGACTTCTGTAGCAGATCCATCAGATAATCTGTTTAATAATAAATCGCGCTGATAGACATGATTTAATTGTAAGTCCTTGATATCATCAAAACGAAATCCTGCTCCCGACGTCCAAGTCATGTTGCTATTTTCAAATGCAAATCTTCGGACATACTTATTTTCAAGACCATAAATAGAACGATTGTCAGTTTGCTGAATCTCATCTCCATAAACAGGATCATTTAGAAAAAAAGTAAAGTTTGAAAACAGATTGAAATTATATTTAGAATAGAACAAATTGCTAGAAAACTCTTCGTTCTCGTTGGCTAAATACCTATAATTTAATGCCAAATTAGTTCTCGATGTTCTTCCGCCTTCAGTTGGATCTATTGATCCCCATCTGCTTATAATTCCTTCTTCTACTGCTCTTTCCGGAATTTGTCCCGAAGCATTCCAGTTTGAAGTAAAAGTCGATCCTAAAATAGAGATATATTGCTTTTCATCAATCCACTGGCTGTACTTCGCTAAAAAATTAATGCGTGTAAAATCCTGTTTGACATCAAACGGTCCATCTGTATAATTGAATTCGCCTGCTACATAGAAACTCTTATCTTTATTGTTTTTATCTAAAAGATTAAGCATTGTAACCGCTCGCATGGTATTAAATGAACCGCCTTCAATTTTAAAAAGGTTATTTTCTAATTTGTCATACGTACTAAAATTGACATATCCCGAGGTATTAAAATCTCCTTTATCGGCATAATAAGCTCCTTTTCCAAAATCGATATCTTTGATTGTTTCTGGAATCAGAAAATGCAAATCGGCATATCCCTGACCATGCGCATGTGAGACTATGTTTACTGGCATTCCGTCAGCCATAACGCTGATGTCGGTTCCATGATCATTATCAAAACCTCGCAGAAATATTTGTTCTGCCTTACCGCCACCCGCATGTTGGGCAATAAAAAGTCCGGGAACTTTCCGTAATAAATCCTGCGCGGAATTAACTGGAGTCATTTTTAAGTCGACTTTCATTATCTTTTTTCTGAAATCGACGTTGTTTATCACTATTTTGCTCAGATGCATTGTATCTGCTTCTGATTTATTTACTTCTAATTTGTTTGCTTCTGGCTTATCTGCTTCTTGAGCAAATCCATACTGCACTGCCAACAATACTATTACAATCCCTGCAAAAAGTTTGTTTTTCATTATTCTTAATTTTCTTCTACAATTGCCATTTTGTTTTCAAAACGGCCTACTATTTTTTTTAGGAATACAATTACCCACATCGATAAAACAAATGGAAACGTAAGTGTAATCCATCCGTTATGCATCATAAAAATGTCAAAGTATGTTGCTATGATTACTGATAGCAATACATATAATCCATCTCTTGGTTTTGTTCCGCTGCATGCAATTCCGCATAAAACAGCGTTGAAACTAAACATTCCATCTTCTATTAATTTTACAGAATCCTGATCAAAATGTGCAATTGCCGCTGCAATTACCGCCGCTAGGAATCCGTATAAAGCTGCTGTGGGATTATTGAGAAAAACCCCTATAAAGAAGAGCAAACCTGCAGCAATAGTTCCCTGAAAAATCACTTCACTATAGGCATGCGCAGCTACCGCAAAATCTTCAAGTTCAGGCATCTCTCCTTTTACTACAGACACTCTTGCAGTTGCTAATCCAAAATGTTGGATACTCAAAACAGCAATTACTGTAATAACAATAAAAGGAAAGGTGAAAAAGGGAATCTTTTTACGAATGGAAAATTCCATTAGCAATGTGCTTAATACAGATCCTAAAACAAGTAAAAACCATATTAACGGACTTGTTTCAAAGAAGAAAACTAATCCTACTCCGACTAACGTTGCATTAAATCCGTATAAACCTGCCTTTATATTTTCGTCACTAAAATTGCAAATTTTTGCTGTCGCAGTACCAATTATAGAACTCAACAAAGCTGCAACTCCCATCAAGATAGAATCATAAGATATCGCAATTAAAAATAATAATCCTGTCCAAGCACTTTCTTGAAGCATGATTTGTCCAATGCCTTTAAGCACTGTTTCTACTATTGATTTTATTTTTTTCATTTGTGTATACTTCTAGAAATAAAAATTATTTGAATTACCAGCCTAAAAAGACCATCCCGACACCACATGCTAAAACTACTGCTCCACTAATTGCTGGGGTATAACGTTCTAGTTTTTCCGTTTTGAAAAAAGAATATCCATATACTCCCAAAAGCACCATACCAAGCATAGTCAAAACGGTGCTTAGCGTAAAAACACCAATGATTGTAGAAATTTCGCCAACAGAACGTTTCAATCCAGAATAGAATAATAAAGGAATTAGAGGTTCACTTGGTCCCATTACGAAAATGGCAAACAAAACTAAAGGCGTTACTTTAACTCGATTCGTAGGCATAACTACTTCTCCATGTTTATGCGAAAACACAAATACATCTTCTCCCATTACGTCAAAGTGTTTGTGCGCTTTGTTCTTGTATGCAGCCCAAAGCCCATAAATAAGATAAATTGCACCAAATAACAGCAGTGCCCAGCTTGCAACATTGCCTCTAAAATCTTGGAAAAATGTTATTTTATTGATTTGCCATCCTAAGAAAACCCCAATAAATCCTAAAACTACCGAACTCAAAATATGTCCGAAACCGCAAACTATTGTAAGCATAATTGTCTTGGACATACTCCATTTGCGAGATCTTGACAAAACAATAAATGGCAAATAATGATCAGGTCCCGAAGCCGTATGAAAAAAGCTGATGCTGATCGCTGTAATTGATAATGCTATTAAATTTGAATCCATAATCTGCTTAAATTTGTATTACTGCTTTTTCTTCCCAAAGCACATCCTGCACTTTTCGGAAGAAATCAAACATTTGCTCTCCTCCATTTCCTAGAATTCTAATGACAAAACCGTTTGCTTCTAGCTTACTGATTCCGAATGATACATTTTCTAGTCCTTCTAGTTCTTTAAAAAAGTATTCTATACGATCTTCCAAGTCGTCATCTTTTGTATTGAGATATACAAAAGTTCCTTGATGGGTAAAGCCTTCCAGTAAACCCATCGCAGCTAAGGGCATAATATCTGGTCTTAAGAGAACATTGTCTTTTAAGACCAGTCTATCGTGATAATAAACCTCTAGAAGATTTTGAAAATGAGCATACTTAAAAGTTTCTCCGTGATGTTTACGGCCACAGGTAATAATTTCGCTTATCGTCAAATCACAATCATCTTCGATGTAAATCTTATTATGACTTTTAAATGTTGAATCTTCATGAGGCACCACAGGATGAGGAACATACGAGAAAGAAGTTCCTTTTTCCATTTTGACATTCATGATTTGCGAAGCACTCCCATCCATATTAAACAATCGCTGATAAGATTGTGACTGCAATTGCAAACGAGCATTTTCTTTTACATTCACCTGTATATCATAAACGTCACCGCTTAAAATTCCAGGTGATGAACTCATGATCATCAAATACGACGCTCCATCAGATTTATACTGTCCAACAGGCATAATCCTGAAAGGTTGTGTTACGTATGCATCTCTTAAAAATGATTCCCCATCCCTTTCTTCTACTTCTATTTTTAGGGTGCTTACCATTTGATTAACGAACTAAATTTGGTTCTTCAATATCTTCTAGCAATGCATATTTCTTGATCCATCCAATAACTTCATCAATTCCTTCAGTAGATCTAAGGTTTGAGAATACAAACGGAGCACCTTTTCTCATTCTACGTGCATCGTTCTCCATCACTTCTAAACTTGCTCCAACGTAAGGCGCTAAGTCAATTTTATTGATCAAAAGCAAATCTGATCTTGTGATACCAGGCCCACCTTTACGAGGGATTTTCTCTCCTTCGGCCACATCAATTACGAAAATCGTCACATCGGCTAAATCTGGTGAAAAGGTTGCTGAAAGGTTATCTCCACCACTTTCAATTAGAATTAATTCGATATCAGGAAAGCGCGAAACCAATTCATCTACCGCTTCCAAATTCATACTAGCATCTTCACGAATCGCGGTGTGAGGACAACCTCCAGTTTCTACTCCAATGATTTTTTCTTTTGGCAACAAACTGTTTTTTACCATAAATTCAGCATCTTCTTTAGTGTAGATGTCATTAGTAATTACTCCTAAATTATAGTCGTTTAGCATTTTTCGGCTTAAACGTTCTAACAATGCTGTTTTTCCTGATCCTACAGGCCCAGCAACTCCTATTTTTACATATTTTCTAGTTTCCATTTCTTTATTTTTTTATTTTCTCTTTCTTCTTTTCTCTATTTCTACGACATGTATAATCTTGAATAAAGTCTCTCGTGCTGCATGCATCGAATATCAAACGCGATGCTGCAAAGACCTACAAGTTCTCTGTCTATTGTTAAAGTTTCTTTTGCTAATTTTTTAAGCAGTGGTTGCAATTCGAATAAAACATCTTGTCCATCTAATTGCCCTAGAGGAACTAGCTTAACCGAATTGGTAATCATTCCGATGGCAGCATTGTAATAGAATGCGAATAAAGCTTCGTCCAGCGGAATTTCTAATAACTGTGCGTATATCCCAAAAGCGATGCAATAATGAGCAGATGCTTTTTTGTCGGCGATTGCACGTTCATAATCATTAACGAGATCAAAGGCCTTCTGTCTTCTAAAAATCTTGATTAATCGAATTCCTAGTTTCTGACTTGCCTCACGAATTTCTCGCGGACTCTTTAAAGCACTGCATTCTTGATCTAGTTTTATTATGGTTTCTAAATCATTTTCTGCAGCAGCGATATAAGTTAATTTTAAGAAAGATGCATCATTATACTTAATGTTATACATTAACATGTTTGACACAAACTCTTTTGCCGAAGCTACAGAATTTACTGCTTCATCCTGAACGTAAGTCTCCAATCCATTAGAGTGTGTATATCCTCCAATTGGCAAAGTTGGATCTGCCAGATGGAGAAGACTTCCTAAATAAGTGTTTTCTATATTAGTCATTTGAAGAAGCCATATTTAGGATTTTTGTAAAAAGAGACGAATTTCCGTGACCATGAGGCGCTACATTTGATTTTAGCAAATGCAAGAGCTGTATCTCCTGTTTTTCTGGCTTGTAACCACTCGCTTCAAGCCATCTAAACATTGGCATTTCAAAAGGCATCATAATCTGATCATTCTGAATGAATAATGGAAGATGTTTGTTTCCAATTTCATAGCAAATGGTTCCCATTTCTAATAAAGACAAAGGCGTCATTACAATCGCTTCACAAGGTTTAATGTTTACAACAATCGCTTTTTTATCATCTTGAAAAAGAATATCATCTTGATTCAATCGCTGTCCTTCCTGAATAAACTTAATCGCAATTTCAACCCCTGAATTTGTTCGCTTGCGCTGAATTCTCTTAGTAGTTTCAAACCACTCAATTTCGAGAAGATCGATCTCAAGACCATCCATTGAATGTGTTTTTGTATTACCTATTATCTGTTGTATAATCATTATTTTGATTTTTTAAGGGAAATGTTTTTTGAAACTCCTAGTCCGAATGTTGATCCATTTATTCCAGCAACAAATGTTCGATTACTCGTTTTATTTGCATCATTTCCTTTAGTATTTTCATATGATAATTCACAGAACTTCGCTTTTAGTGCCCATCCATGACCAAGAAGTACGGCAACAATTGGGTATATTCGTCCTAAATAGCCGTTATAGCTATAAGAACCTGGAGTATTCATAAGCGTATTTCCCCATACATAATGTGCGTCTGCCTGAGCGATGATGGCAAAATGATCTCCAATATTCCAAGAGTCACTATAAAACGGACCAATTTCGTGTTTAGAGTCGGTAAGATTTCCTGTTGCGTTTTTCTCTTGATCAAAAGCAAAATTCATCCCTGCAACGACGTGATCATTAAAAAAATATCCTACTCCAATTGGATTTGCACCAAAACTACTTCCTGTATTATTATTGTCTTTATAAGTTAAAGAACCATAAAGCATTAAAGATCCTTTCTGTGCATGAACCGTTGTTAAAGACGTGCATACTAAGAGAAGAATTAAACCCAAATTAATTTTCCAACTATTCATAAATTCTTTTTTTTGTTTATATCTAATCTTACTGCAACAAACTAAATTGCCGCAGTAAGAAGTAGAATAACAGTTATTTATTAAAACAAGTAGTATAATTGTGCTAATGGAAGTTTATCCACAGGTTCGCAAGTGATTTTTTCCCCATCGATGGTCACGGTATAGTTTTCAGCATTTACCATGATTTCTGGAGTTGCGTTGTTATGAATCATATCGGCCTTACCAATGTTTCTACAATTTGAAACTGCTAGTAATTTCTTTTCCAAACCATATTCTTCGGCAATATTATTGTCGATACCGGCTTGAGAAACAAAGGTGAAAACCGTTTTGGTCAATGCTTTCCCATACGTTCCAAACATATTACGCATAATGATAGGCTGCGGTGTTGGAATAGAAGCATTAGCATCCCCCATTTTGCTTGCGGCAATAAAACCTCCTTTTATGATAATTTCTGGCTTAACTCCAAATAATGAAGGTTTCCAAATTACCAAGTCAGCAATTTTGCCTGCTTCTATTGATCCAACATAATTAGAAATTCCGTGCGCAATTGCAGGATTGATTGTATATTTAGACACATATCTTTTTGCACGATAGTTGTCGTTTTTGTTTACTGCATCTTCGGTTAAATGTCCTTTTTGTTTCTTCATCTTATCTGCCGTTTGCCATGTGCGGGTAATTACTTCACCCACACGTCCCATAGCTTGCGAATCGGAACTCATGATACTGAATACTCCCATATCTTGAAGCACATCTTCTGCCGCAATAGTTTCAGGACGAATACGTGAATCGGCAAAAGCCACGTCTTCTGGGATTTTTGGACTCAAGTGATGACAAACCATTAACATATCCAAATGCTCATCGATAGTATTTGTTGTATAAGGTCTGGTTGGGTTTGTAGACGCTGGCAATACATTTGGATACATTGCCGCCTTGATAATATCTGGTGCATGACCACCTCCTGCTCCTTCTGTATGGAAGGTGTGAATAACACGTCCTGCGATAGCATTCATCGTATCTTCAAGAAATCCTGCTTCATTAAGCGTATCGGTGTGAATAGCTACTTGTACATCATATTTGTCAGCAGCTTTTAGAGAAGCATCGATTACAGCTGGAGTTGCTCCCCAATCTTCATGGATTTTTACTCCCAATGCTCCTGCTTCAATTTGTTCTTCAATTGGAGCTTCTGTAGCCACATTCCCTTTTCCGAAAAAGCCAACGTTTACAGGAAATGCTTCTGCAGCTTGCAACATTCTTTTAATGTTATGTTTTCCTGGAGTAACTGTTGTAGCATTTGTTCCATCAGCAGGGCCAGTTCCACCACCTATCATCGTAGTAACTCCGCTATACAAAGCCGTTTCTATTTGAGTCGGACTGATAAAGTGTATGTGCGTATCAATTCCTCCAGCCGTAACAATATATCCATGACCTCCATGAACTTCTGTTGAAGCTCCGATAATCATGCCTGGTGTGATATTGTCCATGGTATCAGGATTTCCCGCTCTACCAACACCAACAATTTTTCCATCTTTAATACCAATATCTCCTTTTACAATTCCCCAGTGATCAATAATTGTAGCACCAGTAATTACAAAATCTAGAACACCTTCATCACGCAAAGCTGTTGAAGATTGGCACATACCATCTCTTACTGTTTTTCCTCCACCAAACTTTGCTTCATCTCCATAAGAACAGAAATCTTTTTCAATTTCGATAATAAGATCTGTATCTCCTAAACGTATTTGATCTCCTACTGTTGGACCAAAAATACTTGTATAATTTTTTCTAGTTACTTCTAAACTCATGATTTCACATTTTTAAATTTGCCTTCCTCTAAACGTTCTAATGCAACAGCCTTATTATGTGGAGACAAGTCTCCATCAACTAAATTGTTGTGTCCAAAAAGACGTTGGTTTCCGCCAAACTCCGTCAGTTCAACTTCTTTCTCCTCTCCTGGCTCAAATCTCACTGCTGTACTGGCAATAATATTTAATCGCATTCCGAATGCTTTTTCTCTGTCAAAAGACATCATTCTGTTCACTTCAAAAAAATGAAAATGTGAACCTACTTGAATCGGTCTGTCTCCTGTATTGGTAACTTTTATAGTTAACGTTTTACGGCTATCATTACAAATAATAGTACTATCTTTTAGTATAATCTCTCCTGGAATCATTGCTGTTTCTTTTTGTTGTTTATCGCACAGGGTTGTGTACGGTTACTAGTTTTGTTCCATCTGGAAATGTCGCTTCAATCTGTATATCATGAATCATCTCCGCCACGCCTTCCATCACATCTTCTTTACGAAGCAATGTCGCGCCATATTGCATTAATTCGGCTACTGTCTTGCCGTCTCGTGCACGTTCCATAAGTTCACTGCTAATAAGAGCAATGGTTTCAGGATAATTTAATTTTAAGCCTCGGGCTTTTCTCTTTTGAGCCAATTCTCCAGCTGTGTGCAGCATTAGCTTCTCAATCTCTCTTGGTGTTAAGTGCATAGTAAAATATTTTGGGTTATGTAAATAGAGATCCGCATAACTGATCTCTTTTTTTTAGATCAATAATGATTTCTTTAGATAATAAAAATGGATTAAATGGGGTGATAAGTACATTATCCGGCATAGAATGCTACTTGGACAAGTATAAAGATGTATTTTCTAGAACAAAATATACACCTGTCTTATTTGCTGCAAAACGTGGTAATAACTTGCAGATAATAAGTATTTTGCTAAAATTTGAGCATAAAACCACTCAAGATAAAAAATCTAAGTTTATCTTGAACGCAATGCGCTAAATTCAATTAAGCAGTTAAAAAAAATTAAATGTGGATTTTCAGGCTATGAAATAGGATATTTCGTGACGTGTTTCTAAAAGGAATTATGTTTCTTTCCCATATTCCTTGACTGTTTAATTTTATATTTTCTACATAAACAAAACAATCGTCCTTTAAATTTTTGAAATTTAAGTTAAATGGAGAATCAGGCAAAGAACTGCTAGATTTTTCCGTTTCAAAAGTATTCTCCAATAAAACAAATTTCAACTCATCAGAATCTGAAAGTGCTTTATTTACTGTTGACTTATTGGTGGTTTGCGTCTCAAAAACTGATGAAGTCGCTTTGTGAGTATTCATTCTCTTCACAACAGAGTTGCTATAACTACTTGGAATAGTTAAGAGGCAAATTTGTAAGAATAAAATGTAAGCTAACTTCATCGAGAAGATTTCAATTATTAGAGAATTGTTCTTTTATACTCGCAAAATTAGTGGGGTTGAAATACAATTGAGTAGCACAAATCTTGACTTTTCTTTTCCAAATTTAGAAATAATACAACTTTAACATATTTTTTTATGCTCACCAGAGTCAAATCTTTTAGTTTCCAAATGTAATTCAGGCAGTCTTTTTAATTAAAGCAACTCTACTTTTACACTATTTATTTTTCCTTCAAACTTAAAAGGCGCTTTTTTGTAATAACGAATAGAAACTGGTCCTCCTAAATCTTCTCCAACATCAAAAGTTTCGCTGGCTGTAAAGGCTACATGAACTGTACGTTTCACTTGTCCTTTCGCATATTCTTTGCCATCAACCGTAATTACAATGTCGGCGGGTGGAGACTTAAAATACGGTCGTAATTATTATGATTATCAGGAAGGAACTTTAGTATTTATATCTCCAGGACAGACGATTGATGTAGAAAACAAAGTAGATTATTACCAGCCTGCAGGACATGGATTGGTTTTTCATCCCGATTTAATCCGAGGTACAACACTTGCTAAAAGTATTACTGAATATAGTTTTTTTGGTTACAATACTAGCGAAGCTTTGCATTTGTCCGAAAAAGAAAAACAACTTGTTTTTGACTGCTTTAATAAAATTGAAATTGAATTAAAACAATCTATAGATAAGCACAGTAAAAAACTTATTGCTTCTAATATTGAATTGTTTCTGAATTACTGTGAAAGGTTTTACGACCGCCAGTTTATTACTAGAGATACTACCAATAAAGGAATTGTTGAAAAATTTGAAGAATTATTAAATAGTTATTTTTCTTCTGACAAACCAAATACAATAGGACTTCCATCTGTTGCCTATTATGCAGGAGAGCTTAATTTGTCTCCAAATTATTTTGGTGATTTAATTAAAAAAGAAACAGGGAAATCTGCTCAGGAATACATTCAAAATAAAATTATTGAAACGGCAAAAGACAAAATATTTGATTCTACAAAAACCATCAATGAGGTGGCTTATGAATTAGGTTTTAAATACCCACAGCATTTTACTCGTTTCTTCAAGCAACATGTTGGCAGTACTCCTAATGAATACAGGGTAATGAATTAAGAAAAAAAAGCTTTCAATAAATGAATGAAAAATTAAGCGCTAAAGTAAAAAACGTTAATTCCTAGGAATTAACGTTTTTTTTATGCCATCATCTTATCACCTATTAATATCTTAAAACTATATTTAAAAAAAGTGGCAGAATTTAAAAAAAACTGCCACTGGAAAGATATAATTCTAATGTAAAATTAAAATATTATTTTTTTGGATGTACTACCCCCGTCTTCAAAAAATACCCTAATTAGGAATACTTGACTGCCGGAGTTGATGCCATCAATCTCTAAATCAAATGCTTTTAGCTGGCCAATATTGTAAATCAGCCTTCCTGCCGCATCATAAATTGAAACTTGCTCCATAGCGGTCTTATAAGATTTTAATGTGATAACCTTATTTTTTGAAGCAACTATAAGATTTTCGGGATTACTATCAAAGTGAGCATTCCCCAAATTTGCCTTGGCAGTATAGCGAATTATAAAACGATCTACAAAAGTTCCTTTTTCTGTTGAAAATGTATAAGCACCTTTTTTCAAATTATGCAAAATACCGGTCTCTTTATCCTCTAGATAAATATCCTGATCAGCTAAATCGCCATCTGCATGATCAATTGAAATGTTTAAATCTCCGACAATTTCAGATCTGTAACCAAGAGGAACTGTATCGCTGAGAAGAAACGGCAGACCACGTGCCTGAATCACCAGTTTCTTTCCTTCGTTAATACTGTAAAAATCCGCATATTTATTTGCATCCAAGGAAACGGCATCATAATTAAAATCAAAACCATTAGTTGCTCCTTCTATATAACCAAGTAAAAGCTGCTTAAAAAGACCTTCATTATTAGTCAGATTAAGCCATACCCGGTGTCTTTCAATTGCGGGAACATCCTTGTAATGTAATATGGATTGATAACTGTTTTGAAATAAAGGCTTGCAAAAAATAGAATGGGCATTTAGAGAGTTTAATAACACAAAAGAAATTAAAAGTATAAAATTTGATGAGTATTTTTTTTTCATAACGTAAAATTTAATAAGTAGTAAGTGGGTAAATAAATTTGATGCTCTTTACTCTAAAATAATCTTAAACACTTGATTACGTTTTAGCTAAAATTAGAAGAGTAAATTATAATTTGACAAAAAAAGAAAGGAGGTGAATTTGAGTTTACAGCCATAAAAAAAAGATATTTTATTAGTAGGATCTAGCACTATGCTTAAAATAAATTTATAACTGAACACTAAAAATTCATTTATATCTATACCTCTAAAAGTTACAAACATCCCACTTACAAGGAAGGTTTAGCGGTAAAAACATTCTTTTATAGAAACCGAGACGGAATCGGAAAATTTTCTATAGTTTCAATCACTGGCATGTAAGCCAGTAATTGAATTTCTATATCTATTAAGACTGTAAGTTTTTACTATTCTAACAGCTTTTAGATTATTGATATTGATTCAATTCAATCTCAGAAGGATTAGGTAAAAAGAATCATAAACTTCCCCCAAAAAACCTATCAACATCTTAAATAGAAGTGTCTTTTATAACAATTACAAATTTGATTGATTTACTGGTATAATTACAAGATCACAAAGGAGTAAAATATTCTTAATAGTTATAATATTTAACTTCGAAGGTCTTTTTTACGGTACAATCGAAAATATATAACAGCAGTAAATTATCGTTATCTGTTTTACAAATGATCCAAATTCTTTAAATCTTGCGTAAAATAGTTTTCATTTTGTAACAGAGAGTCAAAAACAGAGACAAATTATTAGGTAACGATACAGCTAGAATTATGGAAGAGACATTAAATGAAATATTCGAAAAAATAAAAGCAACCGAAAAAAACAGCTAAAATTACTAATGCTTTAATATCTTATTCAAAAAGCCCATTTCATAAGAAATGGGCTTTTGTATGATTTTGTATGAGACATACTTAAGTATTTATTTCAACAAGATCCTTTCTGTAATTGCTTTGTTTGAAGAAGCCTCAATTCCGGTAACTTCGGCATACTTTACATTGGGTAGCCAAAAGGAACCTCCTTCAATACGCACAAATATTTTTTCTACTTGTATTTTTTTCTGATTTACACTTACAAAAACATGATATTTTTGATCTGAATCTATCTTTTTTAAGGTTAATGGTAACTTTTTGTACGATACAAATTGAAGCTCAAATTCCTCATTATTCAAGACTTTACTTTCTATTCCGTAGGCAAATTTGCGTTGTATATAATTGAAGTCTTTCTTCTCTCCTTTCTCGGCATATCGAATCCAATATCCTTTTATCGGATTCTCTTTATCTATTTTTCCATTTTCTTGGTAGTTTATGGCATAAATAGCAGTGTTTATATTAGGATCCCGCTGAATGTAAAAAAGCATATTATCTACGTTTTTTGGCGTGGGAAAATTTAATGGCGAAGGATTTTTAGCTTGTGCCAATAGATTTTCGGAAATTATACTTACTAAGATCGTTAGAACGATTAGTGATTTTGTAAAATATTTAAATGATAATTTATTCATGATGAAATTTTTATATAATCCATTATTTAACACATAGAAACATAGATTTACGAAACATAAAAAGGCGTTTCACTTGTTTAAAATAAACATAGTTCGCTATGTGTTAAAAACTGGTTTCTATTAGTCTTCTTCTTTACACAAATAAAAACTATGTTTCTAGCCTGCACTGAGTGGAGTCAAAGTGTGTTAAAAAAATTATATCGAAGAGTTTATTTATATTCTAGTTTGATTCGATTGCTTCCTGTTCTTTCTTTATTTTAAAAACCCAATATTTTATCAGCGGGTAATTAAATCCATAAGAAACAAAACTGTCGGTAATTAATCTTCCGATTCGGTAATCAATTTGAAATGCTTTTTGCAAAATAAGCGTACCAAATGACTTTAATGAAATGCTTCCTAATACAACCAACGCAAATTTAAAAAGCTGACTATTAATGCGGCTGCTATAGCCACATTGATTCTTAAACACCCAAAATCTATTGATGCTGAAATTGATAATTGCGCCAATGGTTCCGGAGATTAAAATAGAGAAGGTAAAATGCAGCTTACATACTTCTGTTAATAGAATCATTAAGCCATAATCGGTAATACCACCCAAAAATGCCGCAACTTGCGCCTGCAGAAAAGTAACAATCGCTTTCTTCTTGAACATTTCAGCCTTGATTTTTATCTTTTAAATCGCCCAACTTTAAGAGTTTCAAGCTGTCTATGGTATTAATTATAAATAACGCAATGGTGATTAAGCCTGCCAAATAAGTTATAGATCCAGGAAATAAAACTTCTGTAATTAAAATTAAAGCAATAATAAATCGAAGCTCTGTTGGACCAACTAAGCCAGAATCTATACTGTATTGATCTGTAATTTTGTAGCGCAACTGACTGATGATAATCGACCAGCCATACAATGCAACAAAAGCAAAGGCTAATACCTGTGTGCCATTTTCAGCATAAATGTAGTAGCCAAAGCCTATAAGTACAATACCGATCCAATCGGCGATAATATCGAGTGCAAAACCATACCAACGGCGCGGAATATTTCTATAATAAGCCAATCTTCCGTCTAAAGAATCGCCTAACCAATTTATAGCCAATCCGATAATACCCAAAAGCAAATACCAATTGGCTGAATAAGCTCCTAAAACAAAAGCTAAAAAAACGAATCCTGAACCAAGCGTTCCAAGTAAAGTAAGCAAGTTGGGCGAAATGAATTTAGGCACTTTTGGAAGCAAAAACACAATCGTTAACTGTTCTGCTCTTTTTAAAATATTAGTTCGCTTGCGGTCCGAAAATGTTCTTTGCGCAATTGTACTATACTCCTCCACCTGTATTTCTTTTCCCATTATTAGCCCAATATTTGTAAACCTGACAAGATTGCCAATTCTACTTTTGCAATTTTCAATTTGATTTTTCTTTGCTTACTTTTAAAGAAATCGCTGGCACTTTTTAGTTTACCTGATCTAACCAGATAACTAAATGCGAGAACAATTAGCATAATTATTTAACAATACCTGCAAAACGTTGATAGAAAACCGTTGGACTGTTCTCGTTTTTAGGAGCATATTTTCCTGCTATAATTGGAATATAAATAACCCTTCTTCTGCTTTCTTCGCCACGAATCGAGGATTGCGCCACTCTGTGCCACAAACGGCCATCGTGAATAGTCAAATCTCCAGCTTCCGGATTAATAGAAACTTCCTCTGGATCGGCTTGATGATCTAAAAAGTATTTTTTACGAAAAAGCATTTGATAAATACTTTGCTTATGTGTACCTGGAATGATTTTAAGACCGCCATTTTCGGGTTTCAAAGTACTTAAATGAATCCCCACATTTAACATCGGGTTTAATTTTCCACCATAGAAAATATCTCTTAAACCGTCTGTGTGCCAGCCCATTTTAGTAAACTTACTTTCTGGCCCATTGATATAATGGTTGAAAACCATTCCGTCTTTTTCTTCAGTTCCCAATCTAGCTCCATCGCCTGCCAATGGTAATAAACCATTAAATCTTGGATCAAGTAAAAGTCCGCTTAAGGCTTGATGATGCTGATTGATAAAAGCAAAACGCTGTACAATAGGAGAACCATCTAAATCTTTTCCGAATTTGATAGGAACACCATTTACTTTTTGAAGATTGTTTTCAATCCATTTTTGCTCCACTTGTTTGGAAGCATCAATGATGGATGAAACCGTTTCTGGGTTTATGAATTTTTTGAAATGGATAAAGCCATGTTCGTTAAAAAAGGCAATTTGCTCATTAGTTAATTGCTCGGTAAGGGTAAAGGTTTTATAAGAAGATCCCATGATAATATAGATTTAATAAATGAAAGAATATACTTTGTAATTTTATCTAAAACGTAACAACAGCAACAACAATAAATTATTGTGTTTGCTTGCATTCGACCTTTAGGAAAATTAAACGTATTTTTTCTTTTATCTGACATACTCTATAGAATTAGTAGAATTTAATACAAACATAATATATATTTTTTCTTTTGCAAAGAATATTTTTATATTTTTTTCGAAAAAAATTAGATTTTATAAATTCCAGCTGCCGTTTTTTCGATAAAAGCCTTTGGCAGTATACGGTTGGCATAAACTGAAATGATATTGGTAAACCCAGGAATAACTTCTGATTTTTTGCTAAACATGGCTTTTACTGCCATTTTTGCCACTTCATCGGGCTGCATATTAAACTTTTCTGCCATTTTGTTTAAAGAACTTAAACCAGCTCTTGCAGCAAAACCAGTATCAACTGGACCTGGACTAAAACAGGTTACCGAAATTGAGGTTTGAGCCAATTCGAAACGCAAGGCACGTGTAAACGACAAAACAAAAGCCTTTGTAGCAGAATAAACCGCAAGCGTAGGCACAGCTTGATAGGCAGCGGTACTCGATATATTTAAAACGTAGGCTTGTTTTTGTTTTGAAAGTATGGGAACTAATAAATGCGAAAGCTCTACCACTAAATTCATGTTGAGCTGCATCATGCCAAGCTGATCGCTTAGAGCAGACTGACTAAAATTGCCCCACACGCCATAACCAGCATTATTAACTAGAATTCCAAGTGAATAGTTATTACTTTTTATCCAATCGGTTACTATTTGCGATGCGCCATTTGTTGAAAGATCAAGAGATAAAATAAAAGCATTGATGCCGTATTTATCTTGAAGATCATTAGATAAGGCTTTTAATTCCTCTCCACTTCTTGCAGCAAGCAATAGCGGATAACCCTGTTTGGCCAATTCATAAGCAATAGCTTTTCCAATGCCTTTGCTGGCGCCCGTTATTAAGGCATACGGTTTCGTTTTTTCGCTCATTTTCTTCATTTTAAAGTATTCAAATATAAAAATTAATTGTAAACCGCTGAACAACCAACTTTCATAATGGTTCCCTCTAGCCCTATCCGTCGGCATTTATTTCGCCCAATACGCCAACAAGATATTCAAACCGATTCTGAATAAATTCTAAAAATCAACCGCTCTTAAACTATTGAAAATAGTATAGTTAAAAAAATACTATTTTTATAGTAACAAATAATTGAAGTTTATGAAATTGGAAGAAGAAAAAAATCAAGACAAAGTTACACTTCAGAAAGCTCAAATCAAGCCTTTCCTCACAGTCAATAATGGATTAAAAGCGGTTAAATTTTACACTGACGCTTTTGGCGCTGTTGAATCTAAAAGATTTGAAATTGATAACAACAAAATATCTTCTGTTTTGCAAATTGAAGGCGCCGAATTTTATCTTAGTGACGAAACACCTTGTGATGGCAGTGAAAATCCAGCATTTAATACACTAATCAGAATAATTTTAGAAACTAAAAATGCAGATAAAATATTTGAAAATGCACTAAAATTTGGTGCAATACAGATTTGTCCCATGGTAACCGAAGAAGACTGGAGAATTGGAAAGCTAAAAGATCCTTTTGGACATATATGGGAGATTGGCTATGAATTATGAGAAAATACTAGTAATTGAGAATACTACCCAAAATGAGTTAAAGAAAAGTTATAATTCAAACAACTTTATTTAAATGAATAATTTTTCATTTAACTTTACTATATGAGACCTTTAGATCCAGATAAAAGAGAGAAAATTTTGAATTCTGTATATGTACTTACAGGCAGACAGGGATTAGCAAGCGTGACCATTTCTGGCATAAGCAAAACGGCCGGAGTTGCGGCAGGAACCCTTTACATCTACTTTAAAAACAAAGAAGAGGTGGTACAATTGGCCTATGCCGCTGTAGAGGATAAAATGACGCAGGCCATGTATCGTGACTTTGACATTAATTTACCCGTAAGGCAATCACTTAAGCAGATTTATATCAATATGCTTAACTACAGGCTAAACCATTATGATGAAACCGTATTTATCGACCAATATCAACAGTCTGGCTATATACAGCTCAACTTCTCCAAACAACTTGCCGAGTACGAAAAACAGAACAAACCTCTTTATGATCTTCTCGAAAAAGGACAGCGAGAAGGAATTATAAAAGCACTGGATGCCATTATGCTCATCAGCTTTTTTGATGGTGCGGTACGCTCCTGCTCTACAGGAATCATACAAAAGTTATTTCCATTAAACCAGCAGCTCATCGATGACTGCTTTGATTTGGTCTGGAGAGGTATAAGCTAGCATTTTTTTTAATTTTAAATGAATAATTTTTCAATTAACATATTTTAATACTATATATCATGAGCATTTTTAAAGACAAAACAATTATCATTACTGGAGCAGCTATGGGGCTCGGACTAGCAGCAAGTAAAGCAGTAGCAGTAAAAGGAGCCAATCTATCAATTGTAGATTACAATGCCGAAGCACTCGAAAAAGCAAAAGCAGAAATCCATTCAGTTGCTCCAAATGCAAAAATCATAACCATAATCGCTGACGTTTCAGACGAACAGGCTGTCAAAAATTATGTAGACAAAACAGTTGAAGAATTTGGCCGTATCGATGGCTTCTACAATAATGCAGGTATCGAAGGAAAACAGGCTTCAATAGTGGATTATGACATCAATATATTTAAAAAAGTAATTGACATCAATCTTATGGGTGTCTATTACGGACTAAAATATGTGATCCCGGTAATGCAGAAAAACGGCGGAGGAAAAATTGTAAACGTAGCTTCTGTAGGAGGAATCAGAGGGGTTATTAATCAGATGCCTTATGTAGCAAGTAAACATGCCGTTTCGGGTATGACCAAAAATGCGGCAATAGAATATGGTAAAGATGGAATTTACACCAATGCAATCGCGCCTGGAGCTATACTTACGCCAATGGTGGCAGAAGCTTTCAAACAGGTAAACCCATCCGACCCTAAAGCTGCTGAAACAACGTACGCACAAAGAAACCCTACAAGAAGATTAGGGAAACCTGAAGATGTAGGTAACCTTGTTGCATTTCTTCTTAGCGATGAATGCCAATATGTAAACGGACAGACCATTGCTATTGATGGAGGAGAATCAAACCTTTATGGTAATTCTTAAATCAAGACATTTTTATTTAGAAACGGATTACGGAATAACCTGTAATCCGTTTTTTTTTATATTCATTTTTTTAGGTTAAGCCTTCACAAATTCTATTTCTAATGCAATGTTTTTTTAACAGTAAAAAGTTAATTCGTATTTTTAATGTTAAACAAAATCAATATGAAGCAGCGTAAAATATTTATTTTATTCGTTATATCTATTTTTGTATCCTCATGTTCAACCGTTTTGAATAGTCCAAAAATTGATTATCTCACCAGCAATTACTGCCAGCCTACCATTGAATATGATTATTCTAAACTCGAAATTTTCCCGAATAAATCGTCCAATAACGACAGTATCCTAAAAGCTAATTTATCGCAGCATGATATCCTGATAAGCAAGGCTATTGGTATTGAATCTTATCTTTCAGAATATCTTCAAACCAAAAAAGACACTTTAAAGAGACTCGTTTTAAAACAAAAAATTACCGATCGTTTAATTCTTACCAGCATAGAGATAAATGCACTGGCATCAGAATTAGATTGTAATGGCGAACGTATCGATAAACTAGCCAATTTTGTGAACGATATCAACAATAAAAAAACTAGAAATCTTACGGTTGCTTCTGTAACTATTGGCGCATTAACTACTGTAGCCACTGTTTTAATAAAGAACAATAATGCCAGTGATATTGTTGGTGTCAGCGGCGGATTAGTGAGTGCCGGATTAGGAGCGTTGACTATTGCCCCTAAAGGAAAAAAAATCAACTTAAAACTAGAAAGAAATCTGTTGCGAAATATCTGGTTCAATGATAATTCTAACGGCGCATACCCCAACTCTATCTGGGCGATTCTAAACGAAAAACAATTTAGCAATTCTGGAAAAAATGATCTGCAGGAAAGTATTAAAAACAGATGGCTGCAATACAATTTTGATGGAAAAATAGATGCTCAAACCGAAAAACTCTTTTTTTATGATGGCGGAATTTACTCCGCAGATGATTTATCTTCGAGAGCCAATATGCTAAATGAACTGCAAGCCACTGTTCGCTCTCTCGAACAAGATTTAAAAAGCTTATCGGTAAGACTTAACAGTATTTAATATGCGCTAAAAATTAAAATTTGATTTTGTAAAATTCCTAAAAATCCATGAATAATTTTGGTTGTTAAATATACTAAATTATCGATATCAAATTGCTTTCGCTTTATTGGGTTACAGCATCAATTGGAATCTTTTTCTTGATTTTCTCTACTCCCCTTTCTCTTATCAATTCTGATGCATCGAGCATTTTGATTACATGAATATAAGGCGTCATCAAGTCAGGATCTGGATCTGCGGCATAAGGCGACAATGAAAGCTCTAAAACTTGATATAGAAACAATTCAAACTCTTGGAGCGTTTTTTCATTAAATGCATTTTGAAATACTATAAAAGGGTTATCGTATTCTTCTTTAGTTAAAGAAGAAAGATGAAAAGCTTTTTCTTGCGCCAAATATTCTTTGACCTTCCATTTTTTGCTTCTCTCTTTTAAACAGTAACAAACTCTGAGGAATGATTTAAGAACCGAGTACAAAATAAAAACATCTGAAGGATTGTCCTGTTTGTAGACTTTTGTTTTATAACAGTAAATAGTCGCTTCGCTTAAAGTCTGTTTATAATAATCGAGATCTGCATAGACAAAAAAGGCATTAATTACCTTAAATGGATTTCCTTCTATATTTCCTGCCCAAAAGCTGGTTTCGAAGGACATTTTATTCTTTTTCATAGTCAATAGATTTAATTTATGTAGCTAAATTCTTCTATTTTAAAAGAATAAAATATTCCAAATACAGATATAATACCGATTGTATATTCAATATAGTCCAATTTCATTGTACTATTTTCATATTACATCGGCATTATACCAGAAAATATTGGACTTAAATACAAACAAAATACGGTATAATATTCTGACAAAAAAGACTCTTTTTTAGGATATTTTTTTATCTTTGAAACGCATGATATTTAGCCCAAATGGCTTTATCTTTGATCTTTTAGAAAAATTGATATTTAGTATGGAACAGAAAATACATCAGGGAAGAAACGTAAAACGTTTTAGAGAAATGCTTAACATAAAGCAGGAAGCTTTGGCTTATGATCTGGGCGAAGACTGGAACCAAAAGAAAATTTCGATGCTGGAGCAAAAAGATGTAATTGAAGAAAACCTACTGAAACAAATTTCAGCTGTATTGAAAATTCCTGTTGAAGCTTTTCAGAATTTTGATGAGGAACAAGCGATAAATATTATTTCAAATACTTTTCATGAAGGAGCAATAGCTGTTGGTAATAATTCTGGACATGTAAGTACTACTGTTAATCCAATAGATAAAATTGTACAAATACATGAAGAAAAAATTGCTTTGTACGAGCGTATGTTGAAGGAGAAAGATGAAATGATGGCGAGGCTTGAGAAATTGATTGGGAAATAGTTATTTACAAAAATATAACAAAACAAAAAGAGACTTTTGAGTCTCTTTTTTGCTACTTAATCTTTATGTATCCGACTTATAATCGATTCTAATGTTCTATTATGTTTATTATCTTTTGTCCAATTTACTTGGTTCTTACTCACTTGTAAACAATATCCTTTTTTATCTTCGCTTATTTTGTAGTGTTTTTTATTTTCTTTATTAGCATAAATTTCCTCATTGTCTATCCACCAATCTTTATTTAGTTTCTTCAAATCAAACAGATCTTTAATAAATTCTGAACACGTAAAATATCTTCTATCTAAATCTTTATGAGTAGCTGTTTTTATTACCGCCTTAATTTTATTATTTATATATGGTGGTAAAGAATCATAATCAAGTAATTTATTTTTTACTATTAAGTTGTCAATTGCGGAATCTATAAATTGCCATTTTTCAAAGTCAGATCCTGAAATTTTTAAAAATTTAGATTTTTGTTTATCATCTAGCCAATCAAAGGGAGCTTCTGGAAACTTCCCCCCTAAGAGCTGAAAAAGAATTATACCAACTTGATAGATATCAGATTGTCTACCGTAAACATTCTGAAGAACGGATTCATTTGGTCTGTAAATTTGCGTAGATTTTGATGCAACCACTGTGTTTTCTGTATTTGAGATAAATTTTACTGAACCAAAATCTGCTATATAAGGTATTTTAGTTTCTTGATCTATCAAGATATTTTTAGGTTTTAAATCTCTATGAAGTAAATTATTTGGATTTCTATGTAGTTCACTCAAACCATTCAATATTCCTTGTGTGATATTTATAGCATCATAGAGACTTACAACATTATTGTCTTTAAAATTTTTCAAATCACCACCGCTAATTTCAGGAGTTAGAAAATAAGCATATTGCTGATGAATTATTTTTGCATCATAAATTTTTAAAATATTTGGATGCTCAATGCTTTTAAGAATTAATGGTTCATTATGAGTTGAAACATCTTTATTATAATAATAAAACTTTAATGCAACTCTATCGGATAATAACTCTCTTTCTCCAAAATATAATTCTCCATTTGCACCACTATCAGAATATCTATCAATTACAATGTCATTTTGCAATGATATAAAATCTTTAATTATTTCGTCTACGTTTTCGTCACCCATTATTTAAGAATTTAAAATGTAATACCCCAACTTTGATGCGTCCGATTGATAACTAAATTGTGGAGTTATACCAAAAGTATTTTTTTTATAAAAAGCACTTAACGTTTTTGGAGAAACAAATTCGACAGGCTTATTTTTATAAGCTTGAATGAAACCTTCTAACTTAAAAGAAATTCCAGAAGATGAAAATTGACCTTTAGAGCTTCTTGATAGAATTACAATTTTATCGACTTCTAGCGAATTAAAATGAGAATGAATAGTTTCTATACAATCAATTACTTGAGAGTGATTATGATCATCATCAAGTATAATAGATTTTACTTTACCTGTACTTTCTGTAATTTGATTATTTGAATCCTTTTCCAAAACAACAAAAATTATTTTATTGGATTTTATTTCGATTGCGCATACTTTCATAAATCAATTTTTATTTAGTTATTTTTTTTGTCAAATTTTATTTCCCAAACATATCAAACTCTTTTTATTCTATTTTATGGTTTTCCATAATTGCAAATCTTAATTGGCAAATTAGTTTTTTTTTAAAATAAGAAAAGAATTTCTGTAATGCTATACATGTATATCCCAATTATAGAATTTTTCTATTTAAATTTATAAATGTTAATATTAGTTTCTAATTTCATTTAAAACAGTTTCAATCAAATTAGCACAGTTTAAAACAAAATCATCATCTACTTCTATTAATGTATTGATTTCAGAAATATCTCCTTCCTCAAAGAAATTTTGTCCCTTAAGTTTTATTCTAAATGGTAAATCTGGATGTTTTGAGACTAAAGCATCATAACTTCTTCCTTCACCATGTTTTAACACATTTATGGCATATATGAAATCTTCAAAACGATTGAGAAGTTCAAATTTTTGCTTTTCTTTAAGTTTTTTCTTGGCTCCTTCAAATCCATTTCTACACGATAACTCGTCCTGTAATATCGCATCAAACATAGAGAACATTCCAATAGCGAATATTGTCTTTTGAAGTTGGATCATTTGTAAATTTTTCACATGAATTGTTGAAGCACTCGTTTGTAGTGCTTCAATAATTTCCGCATTAGTTTCTTCCAACGAATCTAATGTAAATGCTGTGCTTCGGTATATTAAATCTTCAAAATTGTGCATTATATGAGTGTAAATATTAATATTTCTCTTTAAGTTTTTCAATTAAAATTGATGCTTCAGATTCAGTCATCCGAAGAGCGATTTTTTCTGCCTCTTGATTAATTCTGTTTTCATCAAAAACATATAAATCTTTATATATATAATCTGACAATGAATATATAAAAGCAGAAGGAGCATTTTCAATTCGTTTATAAAAAGCTAAAAGATCTTCATATAGAACAATTGGCTTTTCTTTAAACTCTTGTATTGACATTACTCTTGAATCGTTCTTGATATCATCTGAGTGCTTTATACAATTATTTAAATTTCGCAATTCATTTATTTCTTTATAGCAATTTAATTTTTTAATGTCAATATTTTTTTCTTTCAAAAATTCAATCACAAACTCCCATTTAAACATTTTTGATTTCGAAACACCGTAAGCAGCACCTAATAAAAATTTTAGTTTATTTTCAAAATGCTTATAAGCATAAATAATTTTCATTTCTGAAATTGCTTTTAACTCCTGTTCCATAAAATATATCTCCATAGTCGAACCAGAATAATCTCCTCTTTCATATTCATCAGATCGATCTTTAGTATTAGCATCACTAATCTTTTTTTCAAAAATATGGATTGCTTCATCTGAAATTCTGTCGTGGAAATTATTTTCAACATCCATGAAGAAAGTTTGAAGACCCAATTTTGCTGTTTCACGTTTTGCTTCTATATTATTTATCATTTCATTTAGATTTAATCAATTATAAGGCAAAGATATTTCAGTAGTACGCAATCTTTTTGCGCAGTTGTAAAAATTTTCAGTTATCTATAACATTACAAATATAATTATATCAAAATCAGATACTTTTCAAGTTTTTATTTGTTGTAAATTAGCATTTAAAACATCTATATCTTATATCATTGACACTTAAACAAATTCTAAGATAATGGAAGATCAAAGCAAAATTGACTGGAAAACCTATGAATTTATCACAAAATATATTTATGAGACATTAGGGCAAAAATATTATATCAATATTGAAGGATATGGACATACCTGTAAAATTAAAGGCAAATCAGGAGTAGAACATCAGATTGACGTATTAACTTCAGAAACAGACAATACCGGCACTTATCGAACTGCAATAGAATGCAAATATTGGAATAAAAAAGTTACCAAAGAAACCGTAATGAAGCTTTTAGCGATTATCAATGATACTGATATAGAAAGAGGAATTATAGTGTCTAAAAGTGGTTATACTCCAGATGCTCAACAATTTGCTAAGCACTGTAACATATTAATTGTTCATCTAAGAGAAACTGGCGAAGAAGATAACGAATTACAAAAAGAATTTCATTTTTTTGATCTACGAGTAAATATTAAAATGAATATCAAAAGTCCAGAAGTAATTAATATTATCGCAAAGGATTTAGATAATAATCTAATAGAGATAGATGAAAACTACCAATATCATATTTTGATCGAGCAAGCTAATGGAAAAAGAACAAGATTGTTTGATGAAATAATGGTATTCAAAGAATATATAAATAAGCAGAAACCTTTTAAAACAGTAACTAAAACGTATGAATACGAAAATTCAAACCTACGCTTTCAAGACAGTATACAAAAAATAAAAAGTATTACTTACACAGGCTTATTAACTGTTCAGGATAAAAGTCAAAATAGCACATTTTCAATTGTAGATAATGTATGGCTAATAATGAAAAAAATTTTCGAAGAACAAACCTTTATTATTTCTGAAAGTGGATTGATTGCTCAATATTTGGGTAAAATAGAATAATATCAAGTTGGAGTATTTATTATAAAAACAATAAATTTACCCCTGCTCTGCAAAGTGTACCTCACAAGAGCTGCGCAAATGTCTCTGACTTTGCGCCATTTTTCAAATATAAAACGTAAAAGTCATAAAGTCTCAGACTTTAAAACTCAATCTCTTAAATGCAATTTATAGATAAAGAAAGAATAAAAAACAACACTAAAAAATAATTGTAAAAAGTCGGGAGACTTTTATAAATTTTACTAATTCACAAGTGTAAAAAAAGCGCAAAGTCAGAGACATTTGCGCAGCATTTCAGTTGAACTCTTTGGAAATCTGAAGTAATCGAATTTCAGACTTTAAAACTAATTATCCATAAAAAAAACCAGTGAATCAACTTCACTGGTTTTATAATTATCTTTCATAAATCATCCTCTATTTTAAGACGACTTATAGAACTTCTTTATTTTGTAATGCCAAACATCATGACCAATTTATCGTTAAGATAAAAATTAAGCGTTTGGTCTGCTACATCAAAACGCAGGTCTTTATTGTTTAAATACGCCAATACTTTTTGCTCTGTTTCGTTTGCTTCACCAATACATGCCATTCTTGTAGATGCTACTTTATTAAAAGAAATACGATCATCGTTGGTTTCATAAGTTCCAGAGAAGTTGTTGCAGCCTGTGTTTCCGCTCACTTTCTTTTCTTCTACATTAAACTTAATAGAAGCTCTACCGTAATCCTGTCCAACATTTTCTAGAGCTATTAGTTTCCAGTTATTTTTTTCGATAAAACTCCAAAGTTGGTCTTGAGTTGGAATAGAAAATTCCATAACCACTTTGTTCTTCGCTTTTTTAAACTGTACAGTATTGTTTTTCTTTACAATTTTGAACTTCTTATTTGTTATTGCAGCGTTAAATTCTTGTTCTAATTTCATGCTTTCGTCGTTGCAAGCCATTAAAGTTCCCATTGGAGAATTGGTCTTAATTTGATTTTTCGCAGAAAGCTTCGTGTATTTTACGTTAAAATTATTACATCCGTTTTTACCGCTTATGGTACCCGTTTCATCGTTAATGGTAATAAATGCTTTTCCGCTGTTTATCTTTTTCCCGTTTAACTGCGTTAAAATCATTTTGGTATTGTAAATGCCTTTTTCGGTATTTACAGGCGTTTTCGAAATAATACTTTTCAGTTTATACTGGTAAGAAGAAGCATCCGCCGGAATAGGTTCTGATCTTTTGGTTCTCGTTACCATTATCTCATATCGATTTCCTTTTTCAAAATTAAAACCTTCAATATGATCATAAAAAAGTTGCCATTCTTTGTCCTTATCGTACTTCACTTGCAGACATTCCATAGGAGCAACACCTTGACATGGCACTTTACTTTCTTTTACAAACATTTTTAAACTTTCCTGACCGTATGTAAATGCTGATACTAATACTACCACAAAAACATACATACATTTAAATCTTTTCATCATTTTAATTTTTTAGAATACCGATTAAGTATTCAGATTATTTATGTTTTTTTTGCAGGCATGAATTGTGCCATTATAAAATAAAGAATGCTTTTAACTTTTTTTTATCAGCCTTAAATTCGGCTTTTTCCTTAACAATTAAATTGCTAGGTATTGATAATCAATTTACTTTTTTTTAGTTAAGCAAAAATTCTACTTTCTATTACATTTAAGGATGTTTTAGCAGGATTTTTAGCTTTTTTAAGCTTGAAAATGCCACTCTATTGTAAAAGTAGGCAAACTTTTACAAACTTTAATAATTCATAAATATTTTCATTTCAAAATTTTTGGTGTAAATTTACACCAATAAAAAAAACTTGTATTATTATGACACGACAAAGTATATCATTAACTACTCCTAATGACGAGTGGTTGAAAAATCAGGTTAATACAGAAGAATTTAGCAGTAAAAGCGAAGCTATCAACTATTTGATTAAGCAAGCTCGTTCGCAAGAAGAATATTATGAGTTTGTAAGAGCTAAAATAGATAAGGGAGAAAAAAGCGGTTTTGCAAAAAAGCAAACTAGAGAAGAAATGTTAGCCGAATTTAAAAAAGGTCTGCCTGATGTATAGCTATTATTTAAGTAGCGAAGCCAAAGAAGATTTAAAAAGAATTTATTATTATGGTGTTGGTAAGTTTGGCATTAATCAAGCTGACAGCTATTTCAATATGTTTTATGATTGTTTTGAAAAAATAGAGGAAAATCCTTTTTTATTTCCATCTGCTGACCACATTAAAATAGGATATCGTTATTGTGTTTGTGGTGTTGACACTATTTACTACCAAATTAATGGAGATAATCGGATAGAGATTATTACCATTATTGGAAGGCAAGACTTTTAAAGCAGTTCAAATTTACGCGTTATCGTTGCGCGTATATTCAAGTGATGGATCTAAAAATAATTACTTAAGACTTAAGCTTATCAGATCGATAATTCGAAAGATTAGAAATAAATTCTAAAGGCTCTACATAATGTGGATTTTTGCTGATTTTTCCATCCTTTATAACATAAGGATGCGTAAGCAATATATCAGTAAGTGTGCTTGGGCTAAAACTGCTGACATCGTACATACAAATTAGCGAAACTGCATGTTGTGGGGTTAACAGATTTAATTTGGCTTCATATTCTAAAAGTTCATCAGTTCCTGGCAGATTCTTAAGAGCCCAAATCATATCTCCACACGCCCTTACACTATCATATCCTGATCTTGAAGCTGATAATAAAGTCTGTTCGAGTGTTTTGTACATTTTTTCGGCAGCAAACTCGCCGTCCTTGATATACGTATTTTCAGAAGCTAGCACTTCCAATTGGCCGCTCGCAAGTTTTTGAGCAATAGATATTCCATTATCTGCCAGACAACGACAATGTTCACCGTGACGATTTCCTTCAAGGATATTAATCACTTTATCATTCGTTTCCAGTCCCTCCAAAATATAAGGAATAATGACTTCATATTGTTGTTCTCTCGAATCGAAAAAACCACAAATATGCATTGGAGACGCAAATGATTCTCCACATACCGAAAAAGACATTTGATTGTTCATAACTCAAATATCGCAATAAGTTTTTGCTTACACAAGTACTACATTTTAAAATTTTAAATACCATTTGCTATTTCAATTTTCCGAATATAAAAAGGCATCGAAAATCAACCCTACGTTAATAATCAATGCCTTAATAATGATACTATACTAAATGATGCCTATTCTTTCGTTTTAAAAACTTTATAAAACACAAAAAGAATCCCCAGCCAAATCGGAATTAATTCTACAGATATTTCCATATTCGTCATCCACATAATGGCTAAAATACCCAATAAAAACGCGAAACAGATGTAATTGCTTATTGGATAAAATATAGAAGCAAACTTCGTTTTGGTATTTTCCTTGTCTTTGGCACGTCTAAATTGCAGATGCGTATACGAAATCATAACCCAGTTAATTACCAAGCAAGACACGACTAAAGACATTAAAATACTAAAAGCTTCTTCTGGAATTACTTTGTTTATTAAAATACAGATAGCGGCAAAACACGAAGAAACTAAAATAGCATTAACTGGAACTGATTGTTTGTTTAACTTCTTTAAAAATTTAGGAGCACTATTCTGATCTGCCAAACCAAATAACATACGCGAGTTACTGTAAACACTGCTGTTGTAAACAGATAAAGCGGCAGTTAATACAATTAAATTAAGCACATTGGCGATAAGGCTTGTAAAAAATATTTTGTTGCCAAAAAGTTCAAATTCCATTCCGTTTAAGTTTTGAAAAACCATTACAAACGGACTGCTGTCTGTCGTAATTTGTCTCCAAGGCGACAAAGCAAATAAAATGACCAATGCGCCCACATAAAATATAAGAATTCTATAGATAACCTGATTGGTAGCTTTGGGAATATTTTTCTCTGGATTTTCTGCTTCAGCAGCGGTAATTCCGATAAGTTCTAATCCACCAAAAGAGAACATAATCAAAGCCATTGCTGACAATAGACCTTGAAAACTGCCATTTCCCGTTTTTTCAAAAATCCCTTTTGGAAAAAAGCCTCCGTCGTTATATAGATTATGAATCGTAGCGTGCTCTCCTCCTGTTCCGCTAATTAGCAGATAAGTACCAAAAAGAATCATGGCAATAATGGCAACCACTTTTATAATTGAAAACCAAAATTCTGTTTCTCCGTACACTTTTACCGAGGCAAAATTTAAGGCGTTAATAACCAGAAAGAAAAATAAACTGGATGCCCAAAGGGGAATTTCGGGCCACCAAAACTGCACATAAACTCCAATGGCTGTCAGTTCGGCCATACTTACCAGAATATACAAAATCCAATAATTCCAACCTGATGCAAAACCGGCAAAAGAACCGCAATATTTATAGGCAAAATAACTAAAGCTTCCAGATACAGGTTCTTCGACCACCATTTCTCCCAGTTGTCTCATAATAAAGAAAGCAATAATTCCGGCAATGGCGTATCCTAAAATAACAGATGGCCCTGCTAATACGGCCGCTGGACCAATACCAAGGAAAAGACCTGTTCCTATAGATCCGCCTAAGGCAATTAACTGAATGTGTCGGTTAGTTAGTCCACGTTTAAGCTGATTCTCTTCTACAGCATCATGATTATTTTTCACAGATTTTGTTTTAAGGTATTTAAATGTATTCAGAATGTATAAAAAGCGAAGATAAGTTAAAAAAGCAATCACACAAAGCATCGTTTTGTCACTTCTCTTATAATTAAATATAAATATTCTTTTTTTAGCCGTTGAACTAGCAAATCAACAACAACCGATATTCTCCATCATTTTCTTTTGGAGCCCTATGAATACAAGGCTTCACTTGTTGTTTTGGATGATCGACAGCCAAACGCCAAAGGTGCATTTGTTGTAAATTGATAGGTTCTGCGTCTTCATGCAACTGATAGTGCAAATCAAAGAAATTCTCTTTTAAAAAATCTTCGAATTCTTCCTCTGCTCCATCATGCAGTTCTTTTAATTTTGCTCGAATTTCTGGAATTAAAATTTTCTGTTCTGCCTGCGAATTAGGAATAATATCACTTGCTGTTCCGTGGTAAGTGCACAAAAATGTATCGGTTGCAATGGGCGAACGATCAACATGAAACGAATATACATCTGTAGATATGAAATCAAATTCGTCATCTCGCTCGTAGCACTTCAATAAATTAAGAGAGGGCGAAGCGCCAAATTCAGTCAATAATTGCAAATCGTTTAAAATGATTTCTCTGGCTCTATTTCCTTTTTCAGATAATTGGAGCGCGATTAAATCTTCTGGAGCAACTTCTGTTATATTTTCTTTTAAACTTAATTGATTCACAATCTCTTTAAAATCGCCATCCAGATTTCTGTACCAACATAATGCATTCATTTCTTCCTTAAAATCAGTACTTATAAGCTCAGAAAAAGTAGAGACCACACCAATTTGGTTACTGGAAGAAAATGTTTTATTCATAGTTTGGATATTTTAAATCGATTGCAAAAATAGGCAATAGCAGTTGCTTCTTACCTTTTTATGCATTTAATTTTATTTGATGCTGCGCTCTTTTCTTAAAGAAAAGCTACTGCTTTTTAATAGCAAATAACCATGAAATCAGGTATTGTTTACTGCATCTTGCATTGGTAAATTTGTTATGAACTAAAAAAAAAATATAGAATGATAGATACTAATGTTGATGGTTTTAAAGTAATGAAATCATTTTCTTTAAAAAATAAAACAGCTCGTTTTTTAAAACAGCTTTTTTACGTTTCCATTTTAACCTTGCTTTTCTCGGCTTGTTCAAGCAGTGATAGTGAATCAAATAACAATGAATCTGATTATTATTTTAAAGCCACTCTAGATGGTCGTAAAATAAATTTTTATAATGCCAACTTTCAGGCTGCTGGCAACGATAATCGATTTGAGTATAT
Source organism: Flavobacterium sp. LK-23 (assembly GCF_058135255.1). Lineage (NCBI taxonomy): Bacteria > Pseudomonadati > Bacteroidota > Flavobacteriia > Flavobacteriales > Flavobacteriaceae > Flavobacterium > Flavobacterium sp. LK-23. The sequence goes on along the minus strand of NZ_JBYUVT010000007.1, from coordinate 101,309 downwards.
TATACTCGGGGGATCTGAAGCGCCTTATCCTAAAACTGCTGGTGAGCAACTTCCTCCATCATTAGATTTTGAAATTTGGAAAATTGGAGGAAACATCACCGCAGGCACTTATTCTACTCCAGCAGAATTAGAAATGGTGGCCCGATATGCTGTTCAAACCGCAAACGGAACTATTTTGTATAGTACTCGAGCTGCCGATGACGTTTTTATAGTAAAAATTGAATCTATAAGTAAAAACGGAATTAAAGGCACCTTTTCTGGAAAAGTTCGAAATCTAGAATCAGGAGTAGCAGTAGAAGTCACAGACGGATCTTTTAACCTTCCGGACTCAGACATAATTAATCCGTAAAGTAGGATTCCCAAAATTGAAAAAGGTGTTTGAAGTTCAAACACCTTTCTTTAATCCTGTTAATATTTATTAATATAAACCGTTTTCTTGTTTACAAATTCCTGAATGCCATCTTGCGAAAGTTCACGGCCATATCCGGAGTTTTTAGTTCCACCAAAAGGCAATCTCTGATCACTCTTTACCAGTTCATTAACAAATACTGCTCCTTCATTAAATTTGGGTACTAATCGGAATGCTTTTTCGAAATCTTCTGTAAAAATGGTAACGCCAAGTCCGAATGGACTATTGTTGGAAAGTGCAATAGCTTCTTTTTCATCCTTAAAAGTCGTGATTCCAATTAATGGACCAAAAACTTCTTCTTTAAAAATCGACATATCTGTCGTCACTTTTCCAATAACAGTCGGTTCAAAATAAGCCTTATTTCTTTTACCTCCGAATAAAACTTCACCGCCTTTATCCAATGCATCTTGAAGCTGTTTTTCCAATTCTTCAGCAAGGTCCACTCTTGCCATTGTTCCTATTGTTGTTTCTTCACTCAAAGGATCGCCCGAACGAAGTTTGCCAACTTCTTCGATAAAAGCTTTTGTAAACTCATCTGCAATAGACGATTCTACTAGAAGACGTTTTCCGGCAATACAGCTTTGCCCCGCATTCTGAAAACGCGCTTGCACACAGGTTTTAACCGTTTTCTGCAAGTTGCAATCTGCAAAAACCGCCAAAGCATTACTGCCTCCTAACTCTAAAACTGTTTTCTTTATTTCATTTCCAGCAACTGCAGCTACGGCTCTTCCTGCGGCTTCGCTTCCTGTTAGTGTAACTGCTTTAATTTTAGGATTTTTAATGATTTCTTCTACCATTTTACTTCCTATGGGCAAATTAGTAAAACATCCTGCAGGAAAGCCTGCTCGATCAAATATCTTTTCAATGCTCATGGCGCTTTTCATCACATTGCTGGCGTGTTTTAAAACGGCAACATTTCCAGCCATTAATGCTGGAACTGCAAAACGCATCACTTGCCAGAAAGGATAATTCCATGGCATAATGGCTAAAACAATTCCTATTGGTTCGTAGCTTACATAACTTTTATGGGCTTCTGTTTCTATTATTTTATCGGCAAGCATCTTTGAAGCATTCTCAGCATAATAATCACATAAAGCAGCACATTTTTCTACTTCTGCCAATGCCTGAGTAATCGGTTTTCCCATTTCTTGGGTAATCACCTCGGCGTATTCGCGTGCATTTTTTCGTAGCTCTTGACCAGCGGCTTTCATTAATAGTGAGCGTTCAGAAAAGGGAATTTCTTTCCAAATCGAGTATTGAGCATCCGCTTTATCAATTGCATTTTCTACTTCTTTCCTATCAAACTCAGCAACTTCATAGACAATCTCTTGATTATAAGGATTTATAGACTTTATCATAACATTATTTTTTATCGTATTTATTTAAAAACGATATAAAAGGTACAATTTATTTTTAGTTTTTAAATTGTGTAAAGGATGTTTTTTTTGATGAAAGTCTCCTTTTAGAACCAAAAAAGAGACTGCCGAAACAGTCTCTTCTGATATTCTGATGTTAGAAATTCTTTTTTCAATAGTTATATTACATTATGTTAAAGCACCTAAATTGAAATATAACAGGAATTTGAAATTCTTATCCTGGACAACTTGTGCCATTAAGTCTGCAAATAGCTTCACCACTATCTCCTAAATAGCAGCAATAATTACCTGGTTTTGGACATACCCCACCAACACAAGCTAAACCTCCTTTTACACTTCTTTTTTCAGTTTTAGTTAGCTCAGCAACACCGTCTAACTTTAAGATGTTTTTTAACATAGCATATAGTTTTTAATATTAGTTAATACCTCAATCGGTTTAAAGACACTTGAAGTTTATGTCTATTCTTGCGCAAGAATTTTTTATATATTTTTATACTATTATCAAACCACTTTTCTCAAACTTTTTTCTTCTGATAAATCACTTAAAAAGTATCTTAAATCATTTAATTCATATTCACTAGGAAACATTTGATTGTTTACAATTTTCACAGGCGTATAATTAAACTGATTCTCAAAACACCAATTGTATTGCAATTCTATTTGCTGATTTACTTTCATACCAATAGGCCCCACATTCCATTTCTCAAGCCATTTATCCAATCCCATCTTTTTTATGTGCCAATCTGAAATTGCTTCTAAAACTAAATGTTCCTTTGTATAGTTAATTTCCAATAATCGCTCTACCACAATTCTATATGGATTATCATTATTTTCTGGATTAACATTGAACAAAACATTCAAAGACACTTTTTCAGGATATTTGGTTATTAATTCTAAGGAATCAGCAAAAGCTTTATGACAATGCCCGCAGCCAGGACTTATTATAATTAAAAGCTCAACATCAGCATCAATATTGCCAAACTTCAGACTGTGTAATTTATTTAAACCAGCCAAAACGGGGATTTCTTTAGTCAAGAAATTTAAAATCTTGTAATTTCTTTTAAATTTTTTCAGTTTACTTACTTCTTTTTCTGCTTTCATTTTACCTATTAAAACAGGCTTTATACTTAACCAAATAGCTCCTATCAGTATTATCGAAAACAAATAAGAAAAAAGACTAGATGAATTATAAACAAATGACTCTCTCATAAAAACAAAAACAGCACTTTGAAAAATTATGATAAAGGAAATTGTCAAACATAACAAACACCACTTTTTAAGTTGCCATTTTTGTACATAAATAGAATATAATATTACAGGTATAGACACAAGACTCAACAATCCAATTACAAGACTTGATCCAGAAGGATTAGATAATATTGCAATTAAATTAACGCCAAAAAAGAGTACTGGCAGATCAGAGAAGTTGACCCACTTATTAATTTCTCCTTTATTAGAACCAATTACAGAATCACAAGATGCATTTGGGCTAATATTACAGAATTTAGAAACTATTTCACTTTTTACACCCAATTTTTCTTGGACAATAAAAACACTAAAAACAAAACCAGCAATTGAGGTTAAAAGCAATAAAATTTCGCTAATGCCATAGCTGTTATAAACAAATGAAACAACTACTAAAGCAAGAATTGCCAAACTATAAGAATACCAATTTGAGTTTGTTTTTAGGCTTACAATTTTTGATCTATCATTTGGCTCAATAACTGTGACTATGCCTTCCCAATTTTGAGTAAAATCATCAAAAGATAAACTTTTCTTCCCTTCATTTTTTGACTCAATGTCTATTAAATCTCCGTTTTTGGTTATTAAGACGATATCATTTTTATATGCAGCCAAAAAAGAATCTGGCAATTCAGAGAATTGCTCTTTTTGAATTCTTACGGCAACATTTTCTATGGATAATAAATCAAAAGTGTCGGTAATGGCAAATAGACTGGGATAATCAGGATGAGATTGAAATAGGTCTTCGAATTCTTCTGTCTGATCTTTATAATTATTGATGCTTAAATACTTTTGAACTAATTGTACCATGTCTAAAGATTATGTTTGTTTCTTGTAAATGTAATTTAAATCTTTCAAAACAAGCAAGCTTTTTCAGTAAAAAAAATAGTACATTTTGGCATATTTTTTGATAATTTCGACAAAACAATGCAATATAAACACTATATCTACACAAACATTAACATATCCTCAATATAAACAATCCAAGCATTTATCGGTCTTTTTTAGGATTTTAAGGTATAATTAAATTTTACAGTAGTCATAAAAATTGCCCTAGTTTTCTTCAAATTGAGCACCTGCCTATTTAGACATTTGTCAAAATTTGGATCTCAAAAAAGTTAAAATTTGTGTCAGAGCTATCAAAGAAATCTCAAGATTCTGAGTGTGCCAAAACTTTTTTGGATCAAAAAAAATTAAACAGCCTCATTTTTCCTTCATTTTTTTTAAGTTGATTTCTACTCTATCGACAATTTTCCTTGTTCCGAAAAACTTGTCCATATCAATCTTATCTGTTTGAGTATACAACAAATAGACACGCTGGATTTCTGTGTACGTAAAAACGTACTTTATTACTCCTTGTATAAATTATTAATAATCAACTTTACACTTTCGGTTTCAAATACTACTATCTATTTTACTAACTATTAATTGTTTACTAACCTTAAAATTTAAAAAATGAAGAAAATCATAAAATTATCTTGTATGCTAGCTACTGCAACATTAGTGTTTTATTCCTGCGAAAAGGAACAAGATTTAGAGGTATCTGAAACTGCTAAAAAAGATACTGCCTTAATAGCGAATAGAGACACTGTTTCAAATAATTCTGCCATACAAGCCGGTACAACAGCAAAAGGAACGGCTGGCGCAAGAACAATCACATTACAAACCAACACCTTATCTTGCCCAGGCGGATTGTGTACCTCGTATGGTGTTTGGTCTACAGGCGTTTATACCGTTTGGTTTCAAATGAAATTTAACAATGGATTTTATTGGAGCCGAGGCGGAAAATGCGGATATGGTATCTTAATTGGTGACCAAAATACGGGTGGTGATGCTGCATGGGATGGAAATGGCGGTAGCGCAAGGTTTATGTGGTATTGCCCAAGCGGTTCTAATACGGCTAAAGGAAGTGGCGCTTATCTTCAGCCTTATGTATATTATAGAGATCAGCCGGGACAATACGGTAATGATTTCGGAAAGAAATATTACATACAGGAAGGTGTTACTTATAATTGCCAGATATCTGTGAAGTTAAATACAGGATCAAATACTGACGGATATGTAAAGTATTACGTGAACGGTACAGAGATATTGAACGAAAAAATTCGCTGGGTAACCAACGATGCTAAGCGAAATGTAAATGCAGTGAGCCTTCACACTTTCCGTGGAGGAAGCCAAAGCTATTGGACAGCTCCTGTAACAAGCTCTATCTACTATCCTAGTGCATCTTGGGATGCTCTATAGTGTTTAACGCACTTTAAAAAACATTTGAACCGAAAAAATAAACCCAGCAACTTCGATGCTTTATTACCATAAAAGCATCGAAGTTGTTATTAGTTAAAAGCTTTCTACAATTGCTTTTTGAAGCAAATACTAGTTTCTATTCCAGCATATTGTCCGTAATTTTCGATAACAGTATATGTTTTAGTGTACAATGCAACTGCCTCTGTTTGCACATTGCTGGTTTCTAAAACGGCCGATGCATAACCTAATTCTTTAGCCCAGTTTTCCAACTCATTCAAAACCTTAGATGCTATGCGTCTCCCTCTGTATTCGTCGGAAACAAACATGCGTTTTACCTCAACAGAGTCATTATCAAATTGCTTTATTGCTCCACAGCCCACTGCAATTCCGTTGATATAAGCAATAATGACATGTTTAATGGCATCAACCTTATTAAATTGGTTGAAGTATTCTTGCATATCGCCATTTCGGCTTGCTAAATTCTCATCTAGTTTTACAATTAAATTGGCGAAATCTACATTTTGAGAAGTCGTTCTTACAAGTTCCAAATCTTCCGTATATCCGTATATTTTCATATCCGTCAATTCTTCTTCTCTTTTTCTATAATCTTTTTTTAGAAGTCCTTCATATACAAATCCAGAACGTTCGGCTACTTTAATGCTTGCAGCGTTTTCTTCTGCAATTTTCATAAAAAGTCTATTAAACTTTTTAGTTGCAAAACACCAGTTTTTAAAAGCCGTTAATGCTTCGGCAGCATAATTATTACCATTATGTTCTTTTAAAATGAAATAAGCGAGTTCGCCTTTTGGAATTCTCCAATCGATTTCCCGTACCGATATATGGCCTATAAATTCATGGTTTTCTTTTGAAAATATACCGCAAGCATAACTTTTATTTTCTTGCCAATCTCTTTCTTTCTGCTCCAGATATTTTTTTGTTGATTCTAAGCTATCATTCACTTTTATCATGTTTGCAAAGTAATCATACAAATATTCGCTGTTGTTGGTAATACTTTTAAAAAAGCATTCCGAATCTTCTATTCTGTAAGGTTTTATTAAAAGGTTTTGGGTTATTATCATTTTATGGTTCTTTGTAGTTGTGTTTTCTAGGGATAAAACTAGACAAAAACCTAATGCGCAAAAATGCTATTTTTTAATTTGTTAATGCGTTTTTTGCATTACGCTCCTTTTTTTGACAATTCGTTAAAGTACATTAAAAAATAAATACCAAAAATTAAAAGTCGACTCGCATCTATTGGTATTTTTTAAACAACGCCGACATGGTCTCAACATCCAAAGCCTCAAGATCATTAAGCTTTAGCGACTTGACCATCTTAAGCGTAGATGTTTTGTAAAGTAAAAAATGAGGCGTTTTTAAATGAGACTGATATGCTTCAGTATTAGCATAAATTTCTAATATTTTTATCTGATTAGGATGGTCTTTTTGAAACATCGGAAAAATAGCAATCACTCCAAGCTCTAATCTAATAGATGCCTCTGCTTCTTCTTTAAGAATAGCTTTGTATTGCTCAAGATAATCAGGCATTATCTCAACTTCTGCAATGCGAACCATTTGATCTTTATTTTGTGCCATAATACCAAGTGAGAAAAAAGTAAATAAAAACGATACCTTAATTTTATTCCAAAATACATTCATAAATTAATTCTTTTGTCTTGAATTTATAATTACTCTAGTTTTAATCCATTACTAGCGCGTTTAAATATACTGAAAATATAAAGATTTGGCTGTATAATTGTTTTGGCTAATAGTTTAAAATTGAAATATTTTACTAAATCAGCTTGTTTTTAATCTCTTTATATTTCGAACGTCCAATGGGTAGTAAGTCACCGTTTTTTAGCTGTATGCTGTACTTTCCTCCTGCTTCTACCACAATTTTGTCTGCTTGTTCCCAACAGAGAATATAGGATTTATGTATTCTTTCGAATGTTTCGGGAAGCAGCTTTTCTAAAGCTTCAAGCGATTTATCGTGCAATTCTATTTTGTTATTTGCCAAATGCAATTCGGTATAAATTCCTGCCCCTTTAATGTATAGAATCTCATTAATTGGCACGAGTCTAAATGTCTTTGCTTTTCTTACTGCCAAAAAACGAACATCTCCGCCTGATTGTTTTCCCTGTGCCGTAAAACGCGTAAAGGCTTGCTCCAATCTGTTTTGATCGAAAGGTTTGGGTACAAAATCCAAAACTCCATAATTGAAAGCTGTAATGGCTTTATCGGTATAGGCAGAAATAATAATGGTCTGAAACGGTCCTGCCACAAAAGTCTGCAAGATTTCAAATCCGTCTTCTCCATTCAGATTTAAATCTAATAGCAAAAGATCTATTGGATTATTCTCAATCGCTATCAATCCGCTTTCGAGAGAATCAGAAAGGAGAATTTGCACATCTTTGTCAAAAAAATCACGTGTCATTCTTTCTACTCTTTTGGCAATACGAGCTTCGTCTTCAATTATGAGTATTTTCATCTTAATCAAAAATTTTAATGATGGTCTCCCACCCTTTTTCTACACCATGAGAATCAAAAGACCAATTGGTGCCATAACTTTCTGTTAGTCTGGCTTCGATGTATTTAAATCCAGTTCCTACTCGCTTATCTTTTTTAGTTTGTCTATTTTTAGCTAAAGTCAATAAAGTGTATTCTTTGTATTGCTTCTCTCGGGCGAATTTTAAACAGAAAACAATACAGCCTTCTTTTGGAGGAAGACTATGCGTAATTCCGTTTTCTATTATGGTATGAAAAATAGCTGGCGGAATCGTTTCGTTTTCGTCTATTCTTTCTTCCTGCCATTCATAACATATTTCTTTACGAAAAGACATTACTTCCAAATGTCTTCGGCACAAATCAATCTCTTGTCTGATTGGAATAAGTGTGTCTTCGGCAATATCATTCATTATATCAAATTCTTCCGCCAGAGCGCGAATAAAAACAACTCCTTCTTTAGGCGATTCCTCAATCCAATCAATCAGCGAGGTTAAAGTATTTCGAAGAAAATGTGGCTGAATATTTTTCTTAATTAGTTCTAATTGCAATCTGGAAGAAAGCAGCAATGATGCATTATGAGCTTCTTCTATTGCTTTTGCCCGTATCGTATGGAGATAAAGCATGCAAAGCACCAAAATGGTAAAAGCTATAAACAATCCGAAATCATAAAACATAAAATAATTGACCACTACTCCTGCCAATAAACCCGCCGCAACTATAAGTCCGCCTTTTGCTTTTCTAATAGCGGCTTCAATAGCAATTACAATAGAAAAGAAACGAGCTGTTATAGTAAAATAAGCAGCCGAAATATCATAATGACCATAATAGCCAATATAAACTGCTAAAAGGACAATGAACAAAAAAAACAGCACTAGTTTCTTTCTTTTAAATTCAAACTGCAACATAAAATACCACGGTATGAGCATTGAAACAGCAAAAGTGAGCCACCCGATAATCTTTAATCGAGTATAAAATTCATTATAAGGAATGTCGAGATAATATTTGACATATTCGATAATGAGCAAACAAAAGAAAAGCAGGCAAATAATTCCGAAGAGCAAAACGGCCAGTTCTTTTCGGGTACTATTGAGATAGAGAAAAAAATAGTAGATGCCTGCAATAAGAAAAGCACCTGCCATAATATTCATAAAAGAAACCACGATAAGCGGTGAACGTTGAAGTTGCAGATAATCTTTAAGTTTTACATCGATACCGCGCTGTGCTTCTCTATTGTAGGTTTGCGAACCCATTAAAACAACGGTGTGTTTCCCGAGTTTAGACAAATTGTTTGGTATTTGATAATAAGAGGTTTCTGTTCCTGGCACCTCAACACGATCTGATTTTGCCATTTGACCATTTCTCCCAATTAAAACTCCATCCCAATACACATCAAAAGCACCAAAGGCGTTTACTTGAAGCCCTAACGATTGGGAAGTATTTTTTGGTTTTTGTATTTCAACATCTGTTTCAAATCTAAAACTCGAACTATCTGGTTTACCCCAATCCATCTTCTGATGATCGTAATCAACATCATATGTTACATCGGTTGTAACGTACTCTTTGTAATAGTTACAAGAGGTACACATGAGAAGAAGTAAAACGATAAAAAAGTAAGATTTATACATGAGATAAAGATAGAACAAATATCGAATTGCCAAATGCTTTTGAGAAGCTTATAGAGCCGTTTGAATGTTTTCGAAAACGGTGCTTTCTTTTATGAATTAATCTTGTACAACAAAATCAATCAAAATGAAATCTCTAATAATCAAAACCTTAATTCTATTTATTCCATTTTTAGGAATAGGACAGCAAACCATTATTTCTGGTAAAGTTCAAGACAGCGCTACAAAAGAAGCACTGCCTTATGTAACGGTAACCATACAAGATAGTAGCTCAAAAACATTGGCCACAGCCATAACAGACGATCTTGGTTTATTTACTATTGAAGCAGCTCCAAATGTTTCGACCACTATCTCGTTTAGTTACACGGGGTATCAAAATCATACGCAATCTTTAATTGCAGGAAAACAAAAAATTGATTTGGGAACAATTGATTTAATTACCAATGCAATAGAATTAAAAGCAGTTGAAATTAGCGGTCAAAAATCGAATGTTAGTTTAAAACTTGACAAAAAGGTTTTTGAAGTGGGTAAAGATGTGCTTTCGCAAAATGGTTCTGCTCACGATGTATTAAATGGAGTTCCATCTGTCGCTGTTGATGCTGCGGGAACGGTAAGTCTTCGTGGAAATAGTAATGTTTTGATCTTAATTAACGGAAGACAATCTGGACTTACCCAAAGCAATGCGCTTGATCAGATTGCAGCCGATCAGATTGAACGAATTGAGGTTATTACCAATCCTTCTTCAAGATATGATGCTGCGGGTTCTGCGGGGATTCTTAATATTATATTGAAAAAGAACAAAAAAAGTGGTTTTAGCGGTCAGGTTAGATTGGTTGCGGGCTCGCCAAATGATAGTCGTCTTAATCCGAGCCTTAATTTTAAATCAAACAAAATCAATATTTTTTCCAATTTCAGTATTCGTTCTAGCGATTATGTCGGTTTGTACACCACCGATCAGGTAACTAATAGTACCACTTCTCCAAATTACATGCATCGCGTGCAGAATGAAGATCGTCATGACGATGGAAAATTGCTTTATATGGGGGCCGATTATTTTATTAATGAACATCAAACTATAACGGCTGCTTTTTTAAAGAATGCCACGCATGATAATGATAAAACCGATTTGCGTTATCAGTACGATAGTGATCAAGGTAATATCACAGCTGATAGTCTTTTGACAAGACACGGAAAATCATTGGAAAAACGGGATTACAGTCAAATTGAGTTTAATTATACACGAACATTCCAACAGAAAGCAAAAAAATGGACTATTGACGTTCAATACGATTGGTGGAACAGCGACAAAAAATGGGATCTTTCTACACAGCGTTTGCTTCCAGACACAATGGTTTATCCTGGCATTAGAACAAGCTCTGTAGGAAACAGCAAAGATTTTCTGGCTAAGACCGATTTTATTCAGCCAATTGACAGTCTTTCTACTTTGGAATTTGGATTAAAAACTGAAATCAGAACGGTTACAAGCAATTATCTGGCAGAAGAACAACAGGACAATAATTGGATCGTTTATCAGAACATTGATAATGATTTAAATTACGACGAAACCATTACGGGCGCTTATACGCAATTTAGCAGTAAAATCAACAAGTTTAGTTATATGTTGGGTTTAAGAGCCGAGCTTACAGATATTGCCATTAAAGATGTAGAAAATGCGTATAGCGATAAAAAAAACTATAACAAACTCTTTCCTACTGTCAATCTAGCTTATAAGTTTGATGCTTCGTCATTACAGTTAAATTACAGTAAACGCATTAAACGTCCGTCCTTATATGCTTTATACCCTTTCAATGAAGTCACCGATTTAAATGCACAATATATCGGAAATCCTGATTTAAATCCTTCCTACACAGATGCATTTGAAATGGCATTTCTTAAAAATTGGAAAACATTTACTTTGAATCCTTCGCTTTATTATCAATACGAAAAAGGCTTTATTCAAGATTATACGTATCGTCAAGATGATATCTTTCTGACCACACCCATAAATATTGATTACGAAATAAGAAGCGGAATTGAACTATCGACCTTATACAATCCGTTAAAATGGCTTCAGGTTAATGCCGAAATGAATTATTATCACTTCAAACAAAAAGGAAGTTATAGAGACGAAAACCTAGATTATAGCAGTCAAAACTTTACTGCTCGATTAAGCACGCAGATTAAACTTCCTGCTAAATTTAGTTTTCAAGGCCGTTATAACTTTCGTGGAGAAAAACGCAATGCACAAATTACCAGCGAAGCATTACAATCAATTGATTTCGGGTTTAGCAAACTCCTCCTTAAAGATAAAGCCACTATTGTTTTTGATGTTACCAATGCTTTTAATCTTCGCCAATACAAAAGCGTTACAACGGGAACCGATTATGTCATTAAAGATAATAGCATTCCAAATGCAGCGAGATATCGCTTGAGTTTTGTCTATCGTTTCAATCTAACCGATGCAAAAGCAATTCGACAAGCCAATGATGCTAATAGAGATTGATGTTCGTACAATAGCCAAGAAAAACAAAAACAAGAAGTTGTAGTATAAAACAGAAATAAATGAAGAAAATAATCATTATATTCACAGTACTTTTAACTGCATGTAATTCTAAAAAAAATAGTATGAGTTCAACAGAAATATTTCCAAAAGGAGAACGTCTTTCTAAAGATTGGTTTACAGGCAATGCATTTTTGAAGCCTTTGATTGCAAGAGACAAGAACAATGAGTTTTCAGCAGGCAGCGTAACTTTTGAACCTCGAGCAAGAACGAACTGGCATACACATCCAAAAGGTCAAGTTCTGTTGGTTATTGAAGGTCATGGACTTTATCAAGAAAAAGGCAAACCTGCTCAAATCATTCAAAAAGGAGATGTAGTCAATATTCCCGAAAATGTAGAACATTGGCATGGTGCTAGCGCAACAACTACAATGGTTCATGTGGCAATCACTAACTTTAAAGAAGATACTCAAGTAACTTGGCTCAATCCTGTTACTGATGAAGAGTATAAAACTGCGAATGAAAATTAAATCATAAAAAAGCCCTCTATAAACAGAGGGCTTTTTTCATTCTTTCTATCAAAACTTATCGCCAGCCCAATGCAGGTGCAACGTGTTCTAAAATAGACGACAAAATATGAATATTGTAATCTACACCAATGGTATTCGGAATAGTTAGCAATATAGTATCTGCTTCTTGAATAGATTCATCTTGAGCAAGTTCTTCAATTAGTTTATCGGGTTCTGCCGCATAGCTTTTACCAAAGATGGCTCTTTTGTCTTGCTCAATATAACCAAAACTATCATTGCCTTTGGCTTGTCCGCCAAAATAATATCGATCCTGCTCATTGACCAATGCAAATATCGAGCGACTTACCGAAACTCTCGCTTCACGCTGATGGCCTGCATTTTTCCAAGCTTCTTTATACAATCTTATCTGTTCGGCTTGCTGCACATGAAAAGGTTTTCCGTTTTCATCGTACTTAAGCGTAGAACTCTGAAGATGCATTCCGTTTTCGGCAGCCCAAACCGCCGTTGCATTCGACGCCGCTCCCCACCAGATTCTTTCTCTTAATCCTTCAGAATGCGGTTCAATACGCAATAATCCAGGCGGATTCGGAAACATTGGATACGGATTTGGTTCTGCAAATCCTTCTCCTTTAAGTTTATCCAAAAACTCTAGTGCTTTTTTACGGCCCATATCGGCATCCGTTTCTCCTTTTTCTGGTTCATAACCAAAGTAACTCCAACCGTCAATAACTTGTTCTGGTGATCCTCTACTAATTCCTAACTGCAAACGACCTTCCGATATTAAATCGGCAGATCCAGCATCTTCTACCATGTACAATGGGTTTTCATAACGCATATCGATTACGCCAGTTCCGATCTCGATTTTACTTGTTTTCGCTCCTACTGCCGCAAGCAAAGGAAAAGGCGATGCCAGTTGCTGTGCAAAATGATGTACTCGAAAATAAGCACCATCTATACCTATTTCTTCAGCAGCCACTGCTAAATCAATGGATTGCAACAATGTATCTGCCGCTGTACGAGTTTTATATGACGGATGATTAGCCCAATGCCCAAATGATAAAAATCCTATTTTCTTCATAATGGCTTTATTTTTTATTCTCTCAAATATACGGATAACTAATAAGAAAAAGAAAACCATGTCTTTTCTTGAAAAGTACATGGTTTTGCTTATCTATAAAATTATCAAAGCAGATAATTTTGCCTTCTAATTTTCTAATTATTGCTTAGGGTCTACGCTTAAAGGAGGAAGATTAACTTTCTTTTCATTCATCATTTTTTTCACTTGCTCGATAGTTCTATATCGTTCAATCTGCATTTCACCCGTAAAAGTTTCACTCTGAGGCGCTCTTGGAGGAATCTGAGCATACGTTTTCATCAGATCAGCAATAGCTTGATTAAAAATTATTGCAGTCCATGTTTTCTCTGTCCAGCTGTTCATAAACAAATCATAACGTTCTTGGGGATCTTGCCACAAGTTATAAATAGCAGGGACTGTCGCTACGTAGGTTTCATCTCCTCGCCAACCAAGCTGTTGTCCTGGTGCGTCACTTCCGGCAATAGCACCATTATCTCCTCGGGTATTAAATACTGCTTTGAATTTTCCGATTCGTACAGCACCTGGCGATAATTCGGCTTCTGTAAAATAAAACCATTTGTCGCGAAGTGGTGTTCCTTTTTTAAACAACACGTTTGACATATCATAACTATCAAAAACCATATCGGCACCAGCTCTGTCTTTTTTAGGAAGTTCTACTCCAGCAAGGCTGGCAAATGTCGCCATAAGATCAAGCCCACCTACAATATCATGGCTTTGGCTTCCTGCTTCAATTTGTCCAGGCCACCAAGCAATTGCAGGTACACGGCTACCTCCTTCTCTATCGGTTCCTTTTGTACCTCTAAAAGGAGTATATCCAGAATCAGGATGCACATCTTGCCAAGCACCATTATCTACTGTGTAAATAACAATAGTATTTTCGGCAATACCCAAAGAACGAATCTTATCCATGATACGCCCTACATTGTAATCCATTTCTACAACAGCATCTGAATATTTGCTCTTACCTGGAGATTTGCCAACAAATTGTTTTGAAGGAAGGTTTGGCTGATGGTTTTTAGCAAAATTGATGCACATAAAAAACGGATCTTTACTTTTTCCGTATTCATCAAGCTGCTTTAAGTTATTTTCTACCATCATCATATCCAGCTCAGCAATATTCTCTTCGGTTACTTTACTTACCTCGCGGGCTTTTCCACCTGCTTCACCTTCAAGTACACCTGTAGTCACTTTTTTGAAAAGTTCTAGCATCTCTGAAGACATCTCTGGATTCCAAGATTGGAAAGCATAAGTATAAGCATTCAAATGGTAAAGCACTACATTCTGCATTTTATCAAAACCATGAGCAATCGGCATCGAATAGTCTGCTTCTCCAAGGTGCCATTTTCCAGAAAAGTAGGTTTTATAATTGGCTTTTTTAAGCACCGAAGCCAATGTCCATTCTTCTTTGGGCAATCCGCCTCCTTGTCCCTGAAAAGCAACGGTAGTCATACCGCTTCGATTCGGAATACGCCCTGTTAGCATCGCAGCTCTTCCTGGTGTACAACTTGGCTGTCCGTAAAAAGACCAAAACTGCATTCCTTCTTTAGCCATTTTGTCCAAATTAGGGGTAGGCATTCCGCGTCCGACTCCTCCGCCATACACTCCCAAATCTCCCCAGCCAGTATCATCAGAAATTACCATAATAATATTAGGCTTCTTTTTGTTTTGTCCGTTTATGCTTCCCATGACAGTGCAACATAACAGACCTGCAAAAATTAATTTTAAGGCATTTTTTTTCATGGTTTTAAATTTTAATTAAATATGAGTTGTTTAAAATCTTGGCAAAAAAGTGCAGTAAGAAATAGCCTTTTTTACTTCTCAAAGAATTCCAGAATGAGAAACTTTTTTGATAACCTAAATTACAGCTAATAAGAGAGCCGTTTTTTCTAAAGTGGTTGCAAATTATAATATGCAACGAGAATATAAATTTTCTAAATAAACCTTTCTTAAAATTTAATTCTTAAAACCGCTGCTTGATTTATAAATTTTCACCTTATTATATTTTTTCAAGCTTAAGTGAGATTTGTTTAAATTTCTAAAAAAACAAAGACAATTAGAGCAAATATCTTAATTATCAAAATGTTAAGTTGCAAGTTTTCTTGTTTCATATTATAATTTGGAACATCTCCACCTGTCATTTTATGCAATTATTCTCACTTTATGACATATTTTTGAATGGCTTAAAAAATTCCTTCCTAAACGCCTCTCCCATATCTTTTCGTACTCCTCGATTTTTATAATCAATTATTGATATATCTAAACTAAAAACAAATAATTATGGATTGGATTATTACTACATTAAAAGATTATCCCGAACTAGCAATTTTTCTCACGCTATCACTAGGTTATTTTATCGGAAAATTTAAAATAGGAAGCTTTTCTTTAGGAACGGTTACCAGTGTTTTGCTTGTCGGAGTCTTAGTCGGACAATTAGACATTGTCATTTCTCCCAATGTAAAATCGGTCTTTTTTCTCATGTTTCTTTTCGCTGTTGGATACAGTGTCGGGCCCCAATTTTTTGGAGGTTTAAAAAAAGACGGACTGCCTCAAATGCTTTATGCCGCAGTAGTATGCGTTTTATGTTTGATCTGTCCGTATCTAATAGGGAAAATTATGGGCTACGACATGGGATTAACCTCTGGAATGCTTGCAGGCTCTCAAACCATATCTGCGGTAATTGGTGTCGCGTCTGACACTATCAATCAGCTTAGTATTCCTGCCGATCAAAAAGCAGCATTAATCAACAAAATTCCAGTTGCATACGCTGTAACTTATATTTTCGGAACTGCAGGTTCTGCTTGGTTATTGGCTTCTCTTGGTCCAAAGTTATTAGGCGGTAATTTAGTCGAAAAAGCAAAAGAACTCGAGATTCAGCTTGGAGGAGATGCCATTGGCGATGATCCAAGTATTGCCTCTGCTTATGATCGTGTAATATATAATGCGTATCAAATCTCTTCAAACTCTTATGCTAATAACAAAACAGTAGCAGAAGTTGAAAATGAGCTGGAAAGAAATAAAAGACGCTTATTTATACAGCGCATCCGAAGAGGAAAAGAAATTATAGATGCTTCTCCAGAATTTGTAATTCAAGAAAATGATGTTGTTGCACTCGGCGGAAGAAGAGAATACATGATGAATTACGTTGCTGTAAATGAAAAAGAAGTGTTAGATATCGAACTTCTAAATTTTCCAGTAGAAGTATTAAGTGTACTCGTTGTAAAGAAAGAAGTAATAAATAAAACCCTTGCCGATTTACGCCATTTAAAATACATGCATGGTGTTGTCGTGAGATCTTTAAAAAGAGCTGGAATCCAGATGCCCATATTACCCAATACTGTTCTTCAAAAAGGAGATATGATCGAACTAATTGGAATTAAACGAGACGTAGATCAAGTTGCGACACATATTGGCTATCCAGACCGCCCTACAAACTCTACCGATATGGCTTTTGTTGGTTTAGGAATAGTACTGGGAGGATTACTTGGAGCATTAACCGTTAAAGTTGGCGGAGTGCCAATAAGCCTTAGTACCAGTGGTGGTGCCTTAATATCTGGACTTTTCTTCGGATGGCTAAGAGGTCAGCATCCTACTTTTGGGCGAATTCCAGAGCCTGCTTTGTGGATTATGAATAATGTGGGATTAAACATATTTATAGCTGTAGTGGGTATTACAGCAGGACCAAGTTTTATTGTAGGTTTTCAAGAAGCTGGCTGGGGGCTTTTCATTGCGGGTGCTGCAGCAACAGCCATTCCGCTAATACTCGGACTTCTTATAGGAAGATACATTTTCAAATTCCATCCTATTATTACTTTAGGATGTGCTGCCGGGGCAAGAACAACTACTGCCGCCCTTGGAGCTTTGCAAGATGCCGTAAAAAGCAAAACCCCTGCATTGGGTTATACCGTGACCTATGCCGTTGGTAATACGCTACTCATTATATGGGGCGTCGTCATTATTTTAATCATGAGTTAGTCGAATTTTTTATATAATCTCTAAACATTTTAGTTATGGCAATTGATATTTCAAAAATAAAAACATCAAGAGAGGTAGAAAAAACACTTCAGACCCTCAGCCCATTTGAAATTAAAAATGAATTAATTCATTTGGCAGATGAAAGTGCGCTTAAATCTACAGCGATTACACTTAATGCCGGAAGAGGAAATCCGAACTGGATTGCTACAGTTCCTAGAGAGGCTTTTTTCCTTTTTGGACAATTTGCATTAGAAGAATGCCGTAATGTTATGGAAGAACAAGGCATTCTAGCAGGAATTGTACAAAACAAAAGCGGAGTGGCTTCTCGTTTTGAAGCTTTTTTATTGAAACATAAAGATACTCCTGCTGCTGCACTTTTAGAAAAAACCTATCATTATGGTGTAGACAAACACGATTTTGATGGCGATGCGTGGATTCGTGAATGGATAGAAGCTGTAATCGGATTTAACTATCCTGTTCCAGATCGTATGCTAAGTCAGATCGAAATTATTGTTCATGATTATTTGGTACAAGAAATGTGCGGTGCAGGAAACGACAAGGGCAAGTATGATATTTTTGCTGTTGAAGGCGGAACTGCTGCAATGTGTTACATTTTTGATTCGCTTATGCAAAATCACCTTACCGAACGTGGAGATAAAATAGCACTGCTTACGCCTACTTTTACGCCATATATAGAAATTCCTGAATTAGATCGATACAAATTTGATGTCGTTTACGTAGAAGCAAGCGGAGTTGGCGATAACGGATTCCATACTTGGCAATATCCAAATTCTGAATTAGATAAGCTTAAAGATCCTGCGGTTAAAGTGGCTTTTGTGGTAAACCCAAGCAATCCGCCATCTTCGGCGATGAGCACTGAGACACTTAATTATATTGCTGATATCGTAAAAAATCATAACCCAGGTTTGATGGTGATTACAGATGACGTTTATGGAACTTTCGTTAATAATTTTAGATCATTAATGGCTATTATTCCACAAAATACGATCACGGTATATTCATTCTCAAAATATTTTGGCTGTACAGGCTGGAGACTTGGAACGATTGCCATTCATCAAGACAATATTTTCGATAAAAAAATTGCCGATTTAAGTCCAGAACTTAAAAAAGAACTGCACGATCGTTATTCTTCTCTGACATTAGAGCCAGAAAAAATCAAGTTTATTGACAGACTTGTAGCTGATAGCCGACAAGTTGCCTTAAACCACACAGCAGGATTATCGTTACCTCAGCAATTTCAAATGATGCTTTTTTCTGCATTCTGTTTATTGGATACTCAGGATGTTTATAAAACCCTTACACAGTCTATTATTCACAAACGCCTGAGCTTGTTATGGGAAGGATTAGAAGTTCCGATTCTAGAAGATCCAATGCGTGCAGGATATTATTCTGAAATCGATATTATGGTGGCGGCAAAACACTTTCACGGGGATGATTTTGCCAATTGGCTGAAAACAAATTTTGAACCCGTTGATGTATTGTTCCGCTTGGCAGAAAAAACAGCAATCGTACTTTTAAACGGTGGCGGTTTCGCAGGACCTGAATGGAGTATCAGAGTTTCACTTGCCAATCTTCCAACGGATAGTTATCTGATACTTGGAAAAAATATCCGTAAAATTTTATTGGAATATGTAACCAGCTGGGAAAACTCAACAAAATAATAGAAGCTTAAATTAAAATATTAAACCTATGAAAAATTTATTTACTTTATTATTGTCCGTTTTATTGGTAACAGGTATTTATGCTCAAAAATTACCTAGAATTAAGATACTTGCAACTGGAGGAACAATTGCCGGACAAGGCGCATCTGCAGATCGC
This sequence comes from Flavobacterium sp. LK-23, assembly GCF_058135255.1. Classification (NCBI taxonomy): domain Bacteria; kingdom Pseudomonadati; phylum Bacteroidota; class Flavobacteriia; order Flavobacteriales; family Flavobacteriaceae; genus Flavobacterium; species Flavobacterium sp. LK-23. The sequence continues at coordinate 81,977 of NZ_JBYUVT010000007.1, read as the reverse complement.
TCTGCTTATACTGCGGGACAATTGCCTATAAAAGATTTAATCGCAGCGGTTCCAGGAATTGATAAAGTTGCCGAAATTTCTGGAGAACAGATTTCAAATGTAGGAAGTCAGGACATGACTGTCGAGATTTGGATTAAGCTGAATAAAAGAATCAACGAAATTTATAAAAATAATGAAGCCGATGGTATCGTAATCACACACGGAACCGATACGCAAGAAGAAACAGCTTATTTTTTATCATTGACCGTAAGATCTGATAAACCTGTAATCGTTACCGGATCTATGCGTCCAGCAACAGCCATAAGCGCAGACGGTCCAAAGAATTTATATGATGCCGTAACTTTAGCAGCTTCTAAACAAGCAGCACACAGCGGTGTTTTACTGGTATTTAATGAATACATTTTTACGGGAAGAAATGCTGTAAAAACGAGCACTACTCACTTAAATGCTTTTACAGCTCCAAACAGCGGTCCAATCGGACAGGTTTATGACGGAAAAGTTTCTCTTTATGAAAATCCGATTAGAAAAACCAATAAAAATACTCCTTTTGATATTACAGGCTTAAACACTTTACCAGAAGTAGCTGTTGTCGAATTATACGCTGATGCGCCGGCAACTGCCATAAATGCGTATGTAGCTTCTGGAGTAAAAGGAATTGTAACTGGCGGCTTAGGTAACGGAAATCTAAATAAAGTAAACTCTGATGCTGCGGCTAGCGCTGTTAAAAAAGGAATTGCCGTTGCAAGAGCTTCTAGAGTACCGTCTGGAAGAGTTACTTTATTTGACGAAACCGATGATCAAAAGCTTGGTACTATTGTCGCAGATGATTTAATTCCTCAAAAAGCGAGGATTCTATTAATGTTGGGACTTACCCAAACTACAGACAGTAAAAAACTCCAAGAATACTTCTTTGAGTATTAAACCATTTGATATTGTAAACTATGCGTATCTTAACTTCAATAATTTTGAGTGTTTTTCTAGCCGCTGGTGCCTATGCCCAGCAGGAAAAACAGACTGATACCGTTCTCAATCATAAAACTCCCCTAATAAAAGCAACCAAAGTTGATTTGCTCAATAATGTCGATTTAATTTTCAATACTCAGGTTGGTTTTAACAGCTATATTGAAGACGGAAAATATACTAGCAGTAAATTTGAAGTGAACCAATTTAGATTGGAAGTAAAAGGGAAAGTGTATAAGGATAAAGTATTTTTTAGGTTTAGAGACCGATATACCAAAGAGACTGAACCACAGTCTACAGACAATATCAGCAGTTCTACAGACTTGGCTTTTATTGGGTATAATATATCCAACAGGACAAGTATTGCCATCGGAAAAATGACCGCAAACTGGGGTGGTTATGAGTTTGACATGAATCCAATTGACATTTATCAGTACAATGATATTGTCGATAATTCAGATAACTTTTTAACTGGAGTTCAGTTCAACTGGGAACTCAATAAGGATCATGTTTTTTCTGCTCAGATTTTAAATTCTCGAACCAAAACCTTTCCTGAACTCTATGAAAATGTGCCAAATGTAGAAGAAGCGAAATTCCCTGCTGCCTATGTTGGAAACTGGAACGGTAGTTTTTTAGATGGAAAATTTAAAACGATTTACAGTTTCAGTATTTTTCAGGAAGCTTCAAAAAATGGACACCCCGTAAATATGTATTATACGGCATTAGGAAATCAGTTTCGAACCAAAAAATGGCTTTTTCAATATGATTTCAAATGGAGCAGCGAAGATCTGGATCGAACAGGAGTTGTGACTTCTTTAATTCCAGACACGGTTTTAGATCATGCGGCAGAAAATGTATATTATATCGAACATTGGCTGAGAACTGTATATTCATTGAATGAAAACTGGAAAATTTCGGCAATTGGAATGGTTAGCACGGCTTCATGGAAAGATATACCCGATCCAAATGTCAGCTCTAGCCGAATCCGTACCGCGTGGGGCGTTATTCCGACAGTAGAATTTTATCCAATTAAAAACTTTAATTTAAAGTTCTTTGCTACTTATGTCGCTCGTTTTTATGAGTACAGCGATTATTCAAAAACAAGTTTAGGGCAATCTAATAGCACCACTGGAAGAATTATGATTGGTATAATTTCGCCTCTAGTTGTATTATAAAATTTTAAATAATTAACTCCATTAGAAATGCTGGAATAAATCGAGTTTTACGATTTATTCCAGCATTTCTAATTTGTTCTCTCGCAGATTCAAAATAGATTTTAGCAACTATTTTATTATTCTCTCGCAGATTAAGCAGATTAGGCAGATTTAAGAATAATTTAAAATGCTTTAAGTTAAGCTTCTTTTCGAATAGCCTCCAGCTTTAGCTGGAGGTATTTAACAATCGTAAGAATAAGGCTTTAATCAAATCGCTATTTTTGGCTAAAGCCATTTTGATTTACTTTATATAAACTCCAACTGAAGCTGGAGCCAATTCAAATTAATAACTGGTTTATAAACATTTCACCCGTGTCCCCGTGGTTGAAACCACGGGCTATGTTTGAATATATTGTGTAATGATTAGGCAACACGCATAACTCATAACTTCATAACCTTTTTTATGAATAGCCTCCAGCTTCAGCTGGAGGTATTTAATAATCGCAAGAATAAGGCTTTAGCCAAATTGCGCAATTTTGGCTAAAGCCATTCTAATTCCCTTTATATAAAACTCCAGCTAAAGCTGGAGCCAATTCAAATTAATAACTGGTTTATACGCATTACCTGTATCCCAGTTCCCCGTGGTTGAAACCACGGGCTATGTTTGAATATATTGTGTAATGATTAGGCAACACGCATAACTCATAACTCATAACTTTTTTACCGTCAAATATTTTAAACGAATAAAACAAATCGTACTATAAAAAGCAAAAAGCAGAATAAGATGCAATAAAACAGACGGATTATCCCATAAACTGGCACCCGATTGTACAATGGAGGTATACAAAACAATAAAAGGCGTTGTAGGTAAAAGATTAGACAGCCACTGCAATGCTAGCGGAAGCGATTCAAATGGCCAACTGTATCCTGTAATCAAGAAAATCGGATAAGTTGAAAAAGCCATCATCTGCAAACAAAGTAATTGCGATTTGAACAGCGAACCTATAAACTGCGCCATAGGAATTAAAGTAACAATAAACAAAAGCAACAATAAGCTTAATTCAAATCCGCTGCCTCTCATGGGTAAATTGAGGAGTTTGTAATTTACATTTAAAAAGAAAAAGCCATACGAAGCAAATAGTATCAGATAAAACAATCCTTTGCCCCAAATACCATTAGAAATACCCGAACCGAGCCATTCTCGTAAACGAGAACTCTGACGCTCGCCTGCTACACTTTCGCACAAACCAATTAATAAGGTCTGCTGTAATATCAGAGCTAACAATCCTGGCAATAAAAATGCGCCATAACTCGATCTCTCATTAAATAAAGGGCGATAATCTAAATTTACAGGCATCACATTCTCCATAGCAATGGTAGTACTCATGCCTTCTTTTTTCTGATAATATTGAAGGCGCACTCCTGCTCCAACGGTCAAACATATCTGCTGTACATTTAACAGCAGATCACTTGAAGGCAGAAACCTCGCGGCATTGATTGCCAATACTACATTGCTTTGTTTTAAACTCAATAAATTGGCTTCTGTTCCCTCTGGAATATAAAAATATCCTTGGCAATTGCCTTGATACATCTGCTCCTTTGCCTGTTCCAAATTCGAAAAATGAATCAGTTCTACAATTGGGGAATCATCTATATTCTGCTGTAATAAACGTGACAATCTCGAACCATCATCATCTACCACAGCCAATTTTACATCAAATTCTTCTTTATTGATATAAATGCTTCCGTAAAAAAAAGCATACAGCAAAGGAGCAATAAGAAGCGTAAGCAGCAAACTATGATCCTTTACTACTTGTGAAGCTTCTCTCAAAAAGAGATTAATCAGCGATTGTTGCGGTTTCTTTTTCATCTTTAATCGAATTAAATTGACGTTTAAACAACAACATTGCCGTCGGATACATTACCAAGCAAAACAACAAGAGTTTGGCGAATTCTCCCTGAGCATATCTTAAAGGCAAATTCATATAATACACCTTAAAAAATCCGTCTAAAAAAGCGGTATAAGGCATAATAAGTGCATAATACTGATCGTACCAAGGCATTGCCCATCTCGGAAAAGTAAATCCGCTGAACACAAAAGCGGGCGAAGTATAAAAAAGAGCAACATCTCCCGAAAGCATTACATCTTTAAACAAAGCCGATATAAACATCCCGATACCAATACAGGCTAAAGAAAGCATAGTGTATAGTACAAAAAACTTTCCCGTAGCTGCGGGAACCCCGATATCGAAAAAAGTAAAAATAATTCCTGTAATAATGATAAAATTAATCCAGCTGATGGCGAGATGCGCTATTGTTTTTCCGACAATTACAGCAACAACAGAACCTTTTGATGAATCGTACAGTTCGTGCATCGTTCCTGTAACCCACTCATAATTTAAAGCCAGCATAGAACTGATAATCAGAATCATCTGCATTCCGACTGTTATTAATCCCGGAACCAAATATTCCTGATAATTGTAAGTTGGATTATAAAGCTGATAGGTTCTCAAACTAATCGGATTTGCAATCGCCATGGCTTGATCAGATTTCATTCCCGTTTTTACCAGTTTCTGCAAAATTACCCCTGTACTTCCTGTAATTACAACTTCGGCGACAGCCTTATAAACTAACTTAGCAGGAACAAGCGCAGCGGCATTGGTGTACAAAGTCACATTACTCGGATGACGGCTATAGATATTCTTCTGCAGATTGGCAGGAAAATGTACAGCACCCAATATTTTACCTTCTTGAATCAGTTTTTTAACTTCGGCTTCGCTGCTTACTCTTCTCGTAATCTGCAACGTTTCTTTTTGTTCTAATAAAAAAATCAGCTCTCGGCTTATGGCACTTTGATCTTCGTCCCAAATTGCAAATGCTAAATTCTTGGCATCTTGTTTTTGGTAAATAAGAGCATAGAAGAAAAACAAAGCGAAAGGAACTACAAGCATTACCAAATAAAATACTTTTAGACTTAGAATGCGCTTCCACTCTCTAATAATTATGTTCAGCATCAAAATCATTGAGGAAGAATTAAAGAAGCAGTCATACCAGAACGAAGGCCTTTAATCTGTGCAAGGTTTTCGGGTTTCACTTCTATTGTAAAAGTTCTCAATTCAAATTCTCCTTTATCTTTGGACGGAACCCAATTGGCAAATTCTAAGGTAGGCGCAATAGAATGCACAATGGCATCAAACGTTTCTGGCTCGCAACCTGGAACTTTAACTGCTGTCTTGCTTCCCACTTTAAGCAGATTTGATTTGTCTTGTCGGATATTAAACTTAATTATCGTTGAGTTCTTTTTCTCTATGGTCATAATCGGATACCCAATAGAAATAATTTCGCCCTGATGCGTAACCAAGTTAGAAATTACGCCATCTGCAGGAGCATAAACTCTCGTATTATCTCCAAGCGCTTTGGTTAGTTCATAAGCTTGTTCTGCTTGTTTTACGATAGCATTTGCGGTTTTTAGCAATTCAGGTCTTGTACCATTTTTGAGCATTTGCAGATTTAACTGAGCGGTTTCCATTTCCTTTTTTGCCGCTTGAAATTTAAAATAGAAAACATCCTTTTCCTGTCCCGAGATCACATCTTCATTGTACAATCGTTCCATACGGTCATAAGTCGTGCTAAACAATTTATATTGCTCTTGACTGATTTGATACAGTTTAGAAGTCGCTTCTATCAATTCTGGTCTTGCTCCTTGTGTAAGCAGTTCTTGCTGTCCTTTTGCCGCATCAATTGCCGATAGTGCCTGAGCTTTTATGGCATTTATTTCGTTAGATCGAAGTACAGCCAGCAATTGTCCTGTTTTTACGGTATCGCCCTGTTTTACCAATAACGAATCTAATCTGCCTGGAAATTCGGCCGCAACATCAACACTTGTTGCATCGACCATTCCGATAAAATTATCATCTTCTTTATTGTTGTCTTTTAAGAAAAAAATCAGTCCTGCTATTACTACAAAGATTGGAATAATCAGCGCCCAGTAGTTTTTAAATATATCTTTCATCTATTTAATAAATTGCGTTATTTGACTTGGATTTCCTAAACTATTAAAATATTCCGCTAATGCCAGATAGTATCCCAAAACAGCGGTATAATACCCTTTTTCTATTTCTGTTTCTATCAATAAAGCATCATTAACATCTTTTGGCGACGAGAGCTGATTGTTCATTCTCTTGGTTATTAAACTGCTTGTTGTATTGGCTTCCTTTCTCGCTGCATCCATAGCCATAACATCATTTTGCAATGAAGTCATTTTGTTCTTTGCCACCCTCGACTGCACCTGAAGCATTAAACTGGAATTCTCTTCTCCTAGTTTCGCTTCTTCTATCAACTGTTTTGCGGCTAAAGTCCTTTTATTGGTCTGTCCGTTATACAAAGTCCATTGCAATTCCAGCCCTACAAACCAATCGGGAATAGAAACGGGTAAGTCTTTCTGATATAAATTGTAATTCCCAATGGCAAAAATGTTAGGCAAAGCCAATGATTTACTGATTTTTTCGGCAGTTTCTGCATAAGAGATCTTGTTGTTTGCAATTCTGTAAACCGGGTTTGTAAGCCAATACTCATTCATAGGTTTCTCTAGATTGATTTCGGTATATTTTAAAGTATCAGAAATCACTATTGCAGCGTCAAGGTCCACTCCCATCAGTTTATTAAGTTCAAGATGTGCATTTTGTTTTTCCATCTTGATATTGTTATACTGAGTCTGCGCCTGAATTAAAACCACATTCGTCCAATTTTTTTGGTATGGAGGCAGTATTTTATTCTTGACCAATTCTTCGGCATAATTTTTATTTTTGTCTAAAGCACTTACAATCTGTTCCTGTTTCTTAATTAAAGAATTGAGGTACAATATTCTAAGATATTGCACTGCAATTAAAAAATTAACTTCTTTACCAGCAATCTCAACACCAATTCCCGCCGAATTAGCAACCGATTGAGCCAGATCTATACTCGAGTTTATTTTGTTTCCAAGAAAAATAGGCTGACGAACTCCCACTCCTGCAACAAAATAAGACTGTTTGCTTAAACTAGGATTATAGTCTGGATAAATGCCTCCAATAACCGTTTTTGAAGTATTATAAATACGATCCTGTGCTGCCTGCGATAAATTGTTTCCTGTAATTTCATGATAAATTTCGTTTGCCGTATTCACACTTTGCTGTGATGAACCTTCAACGATTCCGTCTTTAACGGTCTGCAAGTTTATCGTAAGCGGACTGCTCAAATAAGAATAACTCGATAAAAGATCTACTTTAGGCAAATAGCCTTTCTTTTCTGCCTGAAGATTATATTCGCCTGTCTTCAATGCAGATTTTGCCTGTTTGATGGTAATGTTATTTTGCTGTGCTATAGAAAAACATTCTTCAAGAGAAGTGGTCTGCGCTTTTGTTTCCAAGCAGGATACAAAAAGACAAAACAAAATAAAAAGCTTTAGAAATTGTAGTTTTATATGCATCTATATAATATTCTAATGATTTGAAATTACTTTTAACTAGCGACTTCTTTGCTGTTTAATTAAAAACTGCAGGATAAAATAGAAATGAGATAAAAACTTATTATTCAGATAAATTCTGAAATGGTTTAAATTTATTTAGAATATACTGCTTACGAAAATTTGGGGTCCTTAACTTAAACAGCGAAAAAAAGTATACCAGCAAAAATCATGTACAAGCCAATATACCAACTAGTTAAAGATAAAGATTTTATTTTATAAGTGCTATTTTAATTTACGGAAAATCAGTGTAATTGCAATCTCCTTATCTGAAACCATTTTTTATGTCGCTCCTCTGGAGCTTTTTTGTAGATGCGAAATGGAACTCTATAAATATTTTGCTCCGCTGGAGCATTTAAACTCAGTTCTTAATAATTTTGCTTTTATAACGTCATTCCCCACTGGCACATTTCTTGAAAATAATTATCATAATTAACTGATTTAAAACATTTTACCATGAAAGTTACTTACTACGGACATTCGTGTTTTTCTGTTTATGCTGGCGAAAAACACCTTCTTTTTGATCCTTTTATTACGCCAAACGAATTAGCCAAAGAGGTTGATGTAGATGCTATAAAGGCAGATTACATTTTTATCTCTCATGCGCATTATGACCATATTCTCGATGTAGAGCGAATTGCCAAAAATACGGGCGCAAAAGTGCTCGGAAATTTTGAAATCTATAATTGGCTATTGAAAAACGGAATCGAAAATGCACATCCCATTAATCCAGGAGGAAAGTTTGATTTTGATTTCGGAACTGTAAAGTGTGTGATAGCTCAGCATCCTAGCAGTTTTATAGATGGCTCTTACGGCGGAATTGCGTGTGGTTTTGTGCTTACAACAACAGATGGAAATTTCTATTACAGCGGCGATACGGCTCTGACTTTGGATATGCAACTGATTCCTAAATTTACCCCACTTGACTTTGCTGATTTCCCTATTGGCGACGGTCTCACAATGGGAATCGAAGAAGCTATTGAAGCCGCAAAACTCGTTGGGGTAAACAAAATATTAGGCGTTCATTACGATACTTTTGGATTTATTGTAATGGACCATCAAAAAGCTTTAGAGGAGTTTAATAAAGCTTCTTTTCAATTATTCTTACCTAAAATAAATACGACCATCGAGATTTAAATTGGTTATTTTTCTTTGCTATATTTCGCTAAAATGTGGGTTTTAGCGAAATATCATTTTATAAAAAAAGACCACAGAAAACAACACCAAATTTTTTTCATAAAAAAAAGGAATAGCTGCTGAGACTATTCCTTTTGCATATAATGAAGTTTTGCTGATGAACTTCAAATTATATGTATTCCACAAAATTAATGATGTATTGAGCGGTAAGTTCCGGATATTGATGCTGAGGTCCGTGTCCTGTTGCCGAATACACAATCATTTGAGCATTTGTCATTTGGTTGATAATTGGATACCAATTGTCTACGGCAAAACTGATATCATGATCTCCAGAAATAATCAGAATAGGAGTTTTGGTCTTTTTCAATTGTTCTCTAAAGTTTAAAGCATCTTCTCTAAAAGTATCTCCTCCGCCAAAATACAATTGAAAAACATCCATTGTAGAAGGAATTTTATCTACGGCTATCTTTTTATGAATCCTATCGTGCGAAGCTTTTGCTGCCAAACGGCTTGATTCTGATTTTGGTTCAAAAAACAGCACAATTTCATCATCAAAATCATTTAAAGGTTTGAGTGCGGCATCAAAAAAAGCTTGCTCAATAGGAACTTTGTTTTCTCCCGGCGGATTCGTTCCTACCAAAACGGCATGCGTTACCAAATTAGGATAAAGCAAAGTTGCCGTCTGTGCCACCAACCCACCATAAGACCATCCTAAAACAACAACCGAATCTAATTTTAAGGCATCTGCCAAATCTTTTACATCTTTGGCTACAACGGTAATGTCTGGAGCAAGACTTCCTGTAGAAGAGCCAATTCCAGAATAATCAAATACGATAACGTTGAACTTTTCTGCCATCGATGCCACAAACAACGGATCCCAAGTATCTAGTGTTCCTCTAAAACGGTTCACAAAAATTACTGCTTTTCCTTTGCCATAAGAACGATAAGCAATTTTACGATCGCCTAAATCGGCAAAACGTGTCTCTGCGTCATAAATTTTTTCCATAATTATAAGTTAAAGATTGAAATCAATATTCGTTTTCATCAAGTAGACAAAGATTAAACCAAAACGCAGAACACTAACAATAAAGCATTTAACGATTATTCGTATACTAAAGAATTATGATATTTCAAGAATCCAATCTTCTTTTTAACGATATATAATAATTCCTAAATCTGTTTTACAAACAATGCTTTTAGAATCAATACTTTATAAAAAAGGCATTCCTTTTGTTTTTTGTAAATGAAATAGTACTCTTTTCAAAACATTAATCTAACAGCTTCGATATGATGTATTTATCTACTAAAAAAACGATTATGTTTATTACTGGAACATTCATCAGCCATGCTTGCTGGAAAGAATGGATTGTTTTTTTTGAAAATGAAGGCTATAAAACGGTTGCTCCGCCTTGGCTTTACAAAAACGAATTGGCAGTCGATTTGAGACAAAACCATTCAGAGTCCAAAATTGCTTTAATCCGTTTAGATAACTTATTGGATTATTATACTGAAATCATTGACAAGCTTCCTGAAAAACCAATTTTAATAGGTCATTCCTATGGCGGACTTCTAACGCAGTTACTTCTTCAAAAAGAATTGGGATCGCACGGAATCTGCATCAATTCTATTCCGCCTGGCAATCTTATGCATTTTAATTTTTCGTTTTATAAAGCAATTTGGAATCTTTCCGATGGTCTTAGTCCAACAAATAAGACCTTTTTAATGTCTTTTAAGACATGGCAATACTATTTTGCGAACCAAATGCCGTTTGAAAAGCAAAAAGAAGCTTACGAAGCTCTATTGATTCCCGAATCTAAATCAGTTATACGAAACATTTATTCCAAATCAGCTAAGATTGATTTCAAGAAAAAACACAATCCGCTCTTGTTTGTAGCGGGTTCACAAGATGCTTTTGTTCCTGCTTCTTTAAATAATTTAAACTTTAAAAAATATAAAAACCTTCATTCTATCACTTGTTACAAAGAATTTCAAGATGGCAATCATTTGAGTATAAATCAAGAAAACTGGCAGACTATAGCTGAGTTTATCGCCAATTGGCTAAAGAAAATTTCTTAATGGATTGCGGATTGTTTTTGTGTTCCCGTGGTGGAAACCACGGGCTATATCTTTAAACATGACTAAAAAACGGAATCAAAAAATCTGCTAAATAATCCCTTTCTTTATTTCCAGTTTTTTAATCTTAGAATTTAAAGTCGACGGATGAATGTCTAAAATTTCGGCAGCGCCACCAGCACCAGAAATTTTTCCGTTGCATTTTTTAAGGATATACAAAATATAATCTCGTTCATTTTCTAATATCGTTTTTATCGAAAATGATTCTTGTGCCGGTTCAGGATGTATTTTGGAAGACATAGAAAGTTCAATTTCTTTAATTGTATTTCCTTCTGTCAGCAAAATGGCGCGCTGCATTACATGTTCAAGTTCTCTAATGTTTCCTGGCCAATTGTAATTTAGAATCTGCTGCAAAGCAAAATCGGAAAGAATGGGCGCTTTTCTACCCATTTTCTCACTATACACTGCTATAAAATGATTGGCTAAATCTGGAATGTCTTCTTTTCTCTTTTTTAGCGGCGGAACCATAATCGGAAAAACATGCAAACGATAGTACAAATCCATTCTAAATCGTCCTGCCGCCACTTCTTCTTCCAAATTTTTATTGGTTGCAGCAATAATCCTAACATCTATTTTCATTGACGAAGTGCCGCCCACACGCTCAATTTCTCTTTCTTGCAGAACACGAAGCAGCTTTACCTGCAATTCGAGAGACATCTCTCCTATTTCGTCTAAAAAAATAGTTCCTCCATCTGCCAATTCAAATTTACCAATGCGTCTGTCCAAAGCGCCTGTAAAAGCCCCTTTTTCATGTCCAAAAAGCAATGATTCGGCAAGATTTTCAGGAATAGCACCGCAATTAATAATAACCAAAGGCTTGTCTTTTCTCGGAGATAAAGCATGTATGCTTTGCGCAATTTTTTCTTTTCCTGTTCCGCTTTCTCCTAAAACCAAAACCGAAGTATCTGAAGGCGAAACTTTCCGAATATAATTAAAAACTGTGCCCATTTGCGAACTGTTGCCAATAATCCCTTCAAAACCTTCTTGTGTCTTTACGGGAGAAATTGTGCTTTTGATTTCCGTTTTTTTAATAGGCAGATTTAAATCTTCTTTCGAATAAATTTTAGCAATAAATTGATGAAAAAGCGTTTCGAGTGAACCTAATAATCGTAAGTGTTCTTGAGAATAAACAGTAAGGCTACGGCTGTAAAAAGTAAAATGATAGCTCTGGATCGAGGCAATTGAAAGCGGAAAAACCAAGTAAGATTTGATACCAAAATTGTGTGCAATTAAAGCTTTAATTGGCGCTTCTTGCAGGTTGTTAATCAACGCTTCTTCGCTATAAATTACAGGTTTCTTATCTACTTTAGATTTCCTGTAAGTTTCGTTGATTTCCTTTTCTGACAATACCGCTACTTGCGAAAGTTTCTGCAAATTGATGATTTGATATTGTTCTAAATTTCTGCGGACAATTCCGATGTTATCATAATGTGTCGAGGTGACAAAACCGGTTTCCAAATAATCAAAAGGAATAAAAGTTTGAGCCGCTTTTGCAAATGCCAATAACGCCTCCTCTTTCTTTAGGTTTGAATTTATAATTTCTGTAATGGCCGCCTGAAGCTGAAACTGCTGCAGTAGCTGACTTTCTAAACTATATTGCTGACGGTAAAATGCAATTTCAAGAGTCGTTAACACATCTTGATCTCGAAAAGGTTTTACGATAAACCCATAAGGATGAGTAGTTTTAGCTTGATCTAATACAGTTTTACTTGAATTGGCAGAAATAAATATGAAGCCAATATATTTCTCTTTAAGAATATGCGCCAACTCAATACCATTTCGGCTTCCTTTGAGCATAATATCCAAGAAGACCAAATCTGGTTTTTCAATTTCAATTTGTTCCAATGCCTGTTCTACCGACCGCGCGATTCCGATCACTTCATAATTTGCTTTCTCGAGAATTAACTGTAAATCGTGAGCTTCAATAAATTGATCTTCTACAATTAAAATTCGTTTTTTCAAACTAGCAGCAACAGTTTCATATCCGTTATCGGGAGAATTTTTCATAAGTGGGTATTTTTTATCTATCTTGCACTTAATTTATTGATACAAAAATAGTTAATTATCACAATTAAAATTAGTCGTTTCCAAATTTAGATAAATAAAAATCACAATTAACCGTAATTTTCATATTATTTTTCAAAACATAAAAATTGTTTCTTCCTATATTTGTTAATCCAAAACCTACTAAATTTAATTCTAATAAACCATGAAGCTACTTTACTCGTTTTGTCTGCTGTTTTTTATTACAATTAATTCTCAGGCACAAAACCACCCTGCAACAGCAAATTATGACTTAAAAAAGAAACGTCTATTAATTCACACCTGTTCTTCTTATTTATACAATTCAAATCAAGGCTCTATAGATGCGGATAGTTCTGTAGTTTTAACCTGCAAGGCCTATAAACTTCCTGTTTCTTTAGCTTATGATGAAGGTTTTAATGATGGTTCTTATCTAATTGGAAATGATCTAATTGAAAAAGGAAATATTGATGCCGCCAAAAAGCTTTATTTGAAATCCAAAAGTGCTGATAAAATAAAACTGGCGCTACAATTGGGAATCTTTTATTTATTCAAACCTTTTACAAAACCAGACGATTTAAAAAACGCTAACCTTTATATCACTGACGCGGTAAAAATCAGCAATGAGCTAAAAATACAAAAGTGGCAACATGAAAGTGTCATGCTTTTAGGAAAGTTTTATTTCCAAATCAACAATTATCCTGAAAGCAAAAAATGCTTTTTGCAGGTTGTAAACGAGTGCCGAAAACAAAATGATAAAGCAGCACTGGCACATGCATTACTCAACCAAGCGAGCTATCAATACGACTTAGATCCTGAAAAAGAGAAAATTCTAAAAGAAGCCGAAGCGTTGTTTAAAACGCTAGGTCTTGAAGAGAAAAGACTGGAAACAAAAGCAAAACTGTGCACCATTTATTTCTGGCACGGAAAAATAAATGATGCCAAAAAAATACTTTATCAAAACATTGCCGATATGCGAAAAATCGGCTTTAGACAGCAGCAATTTGGAGAAACAACAATTGCCCATATAGAAGCCGTTCAGTTTAACATGAAAAGTGCTTTGTATTATGCTCTAAAGAGTGTGCAAACAATGGAATCTAGCAAAGATTACACTTTTGCAGATATCTTTTATATGCGGTTAGGTTTAATCTATTTGCAGATGGGACATACAGATGACGCTATGAAAATGGCTAAAAAAAGTATTGAGTATGGGCAAAATGTTTACAGCAGCGGCAGTTGGTACAAGAGTTTTATAACTGCGACAGCATCTTTGTCTTTTAAAGGAAAAAACAAAGAAGCCATAGAATATATGAATTCTATAACAAGCCATTATCCGCCTCCAAATAAATTTGACAACATGCTTATGAATTATGCTTACGCAAATTGTTATTGGCGAATTAAAAATTATGGTACGGCTGAAAAATATTTTATTAAGGCCGGAGAAGCTGCAGATGCTTTAGAATCGCCGCAGACTTATCGAGATCTATGCAATACCTATTCGTCTATTGCTTTATTTTATGCGAATCGCCAAAATCTGGCAAAAACAAAAATTTACATTGATAAAATCGAAGCGCTTTCCAAAAAATATGGCAAGAACTACAATTCGGAAGCGCTGGAAATGTCTTTGTATAAACTGGACTCGCTAAATGGGGATTTTAAATCGGCTTTGGTACATCATAAATTGTATAAAAAATTCAGTGATTCTCTTTTAGATTATTCTAAAAACAAACAAATTGAAGAGCTTAGAATTCAATATGAAACAGAAAATAAAGAACAAAAAATCAAACAATTAGACAAAGAAACCGATTTACAGCAAACGGCATTAAAAAAATCAAAATTATTAAATACGCTTTCCATCTGGAGTTTGGTTTTATTGGTTCTTTTTCTTGGTTTATTGTACAATCGATACCGCCTTAAACAGAGAACGAATGCTGAATTGGAATTCAAAGAAAAAGAAATCAATCAAAAGAACATTAATCTTAGACATTTGTTAGATGAAAAAGAATGGCTTTTGAAAGAAATCCATCACCGCGTAAAAAACAATCTTCAAACCGTCATAAGTCTTCTTAATTCGCAATCGGCTTATTTGGAGAACGATATGGCGTTGTCGGCCATTAAAAACAGTCAGCATCGCATTCATTCTATGTCGTTAATTCATCAAAAACTATATAGTTCAGAGAATATTTCGACAATCAATATGCCCAATTACATCAAAGAATTAGTCGAATATCTGAGAGAATCTTTTTCGCTTGGACAACGTATTCGCTTTGAACTTAAAATTGATCCGCTCGAATTAGATGTTGCACAGGCCGTTCCGCTTGGGCTTATTTTAAACGAAGCGATTACCAATTCAATAAAATACGCTTTTCCAGACAACAGGACAGGAATGATCTATGTAACGCTCCAAGCGACAACCGAAGACAAATACCTTTTGACAATTGCCGACAACGGAGTGGGCTTTGATGCAAACTTCAGCAACAAAAAAATCAATTCGTTTGGCTTAAGTCTAATAAGAGGCCTTAGCGATGATTTGGATGCGACTTTTTCTATGGAAAACAATAACGGAACAATTCTTAAAATAGAATTCTCTAAAGAGTTTCCAATCAATGAAAAAAGAAGATAGTATAAAAAACAAAACCTAATTTCTTTTGTAGCGAAATCTCACGAATAGAAATGGGTTTAGCGAAATATAGCGCTTTTAATCTCCATAAAAAGCGCTAAAACCGTAATATTAAAGCTTTTATTGCCATGGCCTATAAATTGGTTTTCTAGGGAAGTTAACCCTTAAAAACCAATTTATTATGAAAAAATCAATATTGCTAATCATCATTTTATTTCTAAATTTTAGCGCTGCAAAAGCCTGCGATAAATGCAGTTCCTACAATAACAGTGATTTTAAAATAAAATCGGCCACAATAACTCATAAAGCAGATTTAGGCCTTACGGTTTGGGACATTAAAGTAGAAGGAACTGCAGGAAAAACAATGCCCAAACCAGTTGGTCAACTAAATGGTGCGCCAGTTTTGGCCTATGTTTTTCCGACTACTTTAAAATCTTCTGATATTGGTTTCGGTCAAGCCGAAGGAATAGTAGCACTTGCACTTACTTCTCATCCCGATTTTGAAGACACTCCGCTTTGGGATGAAAATCTTGATGGAAATTATCTAAATGATGGTTTAATCTGGCATGCACACTGGGTTTTGTTAGTGGAAGACAAACGTGTTGCCGGCGGACTTTCGGTTAGAGAATTTACAAAAGGAGATCCAAATGTAGTTCTGCCCCCAACAAATCCTGGAATGGCAATGTATATGGATAGCCCAGGTTTTAATATCGTGGCTAAAGGAAATTCTATAAAAGTAATCGTACCCGATTTTAGAATCAACAACAAAACCAATTTTAAGTTTGACGCCGTAAGCTGCTATATGGAAGTTAGCACAGGCACTGGCGGTTCGCATGATTCTGAAGGTTCTAAGCCAATGCTCGGAGTATACAAAGTTTATACTGTTGCTAGCGGAAATCTTTCATTGCCTTATTCTGTAAAATAAAACATAATTCTAAAGCTTAAAAACAATGAAAAAATCAATTCTCTTAAAAATGATCTTTATCCCTTATATAATTTTAAACACTTTAACAACAAAAGGTTATGCGCAAGGCGATTATGCTACAGATCCGCATTTGACTCCAGCCGTAAAAGCATTTTTAAAACCTCTAAATTCTGGAGGAGCTCCATTAGAATCGCTTCCGGTTGCAGACGCCCGAAATGTATTGGTCGGTGCACAAAATGCTTTTAAAGTTGATTTGTCTGGAATTGAAGAATCGGAAAAAGAAATTACAGCTGACGGTTATAAAATCAAGCTGAATATTGTTCGTCCCGCTGGCGCGAAAGGAAAACTGCCTGTTTTTATGTTCATTCATGGCGGCGGTTGGGTGTTGGGCGATTATCCTACGCACAAAAGAATGGTTAGAGATTTAAGCGTTTTAACGGGTTATGTGGGCGTTTTTGTCAATTATTCTCTGGCTCCAGAACACAAATATCCTCAGCCTGTAAACGAGGTTTATGCAGCTGCAAAATGGATTGCTGCGCATGGAAGCGAAATCAATGTGGATGGAAGTAAATTAGGAATCGTAGGCAACAGTGCAGGTGGAAATCTCGCTACAGCGAGTGCTTTGATGGCGAAAGAAAAAGGAACGCCGCTCTATAAAGTGCAGATTCTTTTCTGGCCTGTAACCGATGCCAATTTTGAAACAGAATCGTATAAACTATATGGCAAACAGCGCTTTCTGACCGATTCTTTAATGAAATGGATGTGGGATCAATACGTAGATCCTTCCAAAAGAAAAGAAATATACGCTTCGCCACTGCAAGCCAATTTATCTCAGCTAAAAGGCCTTCCTCCTACTTTGATTCAGGTTGCTGAAAATGATATTTTAAGAGATGAAGGAGAAGCTTACGGACGTAAATTGAGTGATGCTGGAGTTGTAGTTACAACTGTTCGCTACAACGACGTCATTCACGATTTTGGATTGTTGAATGGTTTAGCTGAAATTCCGCAGACAAAAGCACTTTTTATTCAAGCCGCAGCAGAACTTAAAAAGTATTTGAAGTAAGATTAATTCTTCAACAAAACAAACATAACATTCTGTATACAAATATTTTACAACAAATAAATTTGTAAATTTAATTCTTAAAAACAACCTAAAAGAAGTCGTTATGCTTGTACAAGAAAAAACTGGATTGATTGTAATTGATGTTCAAGGAAAACTTGCTCGAATGGTGCACAACAGCGAAAAGCTAACCGCTAATTTGGAAAAACTTATCCGAGGCTGTCAATTACTTTCAATTTCGATAATTTGGGCCGAACAAAACCCAAAAGGACTTGGCGCAACGATACCTGAATTAGAAAAGCTATTTCAGGATCAGAAACCAATTGAGAAGTTTTCTTTCAATGCATTGGATAATGAAACCTTTAAACAGGCGATTATAGATTCTGGCAGAAAGCAGTGGCTAATCTGCGGTATAGAAGCCCATATTTGTGTGTATCAAACGGCAATAGGATTACTGGCCTATAATTTTGAAGTCGAAGTTGTAGCCAATTGTATTTCTTCCAGATCAGAGGAAAGCATTGTAATTGCTTTGCAAAAACTGCAGCACAAAGGAGCTTCAGTAACCAATGTTGAAATGTGCCTTTATGAACTTGTAAAAGATTCGAGACGGGAAATTTTTAAAGAAATTCTAACATTAATCAAATAAAAAGAATCATGTCAAAATCGAAAACTATTGTACTCATTCATGGAAATTTTGTGAACGACAAAACGTGGACAGAATGGAAAAAGTACTATGAACAAAAAGGATATACGGTTTATACTCCAGCAAATCCAGGACACGAAGGAGTTCCCGCGGAATTGAGAGCCAGAGTCCATCCTGACCTTATCAAAACTGGATTTATAGATATTGTTACGGCTATCAGCAAATTAATAGACACTTTACCAGAAAAACCTTTGGTAATTGGACATTCTATGGCTGGCATGGCCACCTTAAAACTGGTTGAATTAGGTAAAGCGGCGGCTGGAGTAAGCATTGATGGAGCGCCTCCAAAAAATGTGTTTCCGCCATTTCAAACCTTAAAAACAGTAATACCGGCTTTTGGTTTTTTCTCTACAAGCAAATATTTTATGGGAAGCAGAAAATGGTATGATTATGCTTTTTTTAATACCATTCCGGAATCGCAAAAAAGCATTGCTTTTGAGAAATTCGCAGTGCCTGAAAGCTATAAAGTCAGTAGAGAATTGGTTTTGAATTCTTTCTCCAATATCAATTTCAAAAAACCGCACGAACCTATTTTATTTATTGGCGGCGGAAACGACCATATCTTCCCTCCTAGTTTAACGGAGACAATTGCCAGCCGATATAAAGAAAATGGAGGTCGTGTCGATCTAAAAATATTTGATGGCAAAAGCCATTTTATTTGCGGAGAACCGGGCTGGGAAAGTGTTGCCGATTATATTTTAGATTGGTATGAATCGCTATAGAAATTATATATTTCAACTTTAAAAAATGTACTAGAATGCTAGATCTTTTTGGATCTAGCATTTTTAATTTTCTTTCAAACCACCATTCTCACTAAGATTTCTGCTCCTTTTTTATTTCTTCAATTCCGCTTCTATAGCTTGTTACAGCAAAATCTGGAAAACGCTTTCTAAATTTTGAATCATCAAAAACATTGGCATGCTCATATCTTGGAAGCAATTCTTGCAGTTCTTTTGCTTGTTTACTGAAAAATGCACCAATGGTAAAAACAAACTTTGGAATAACTTTATATTTTAGTTCTCTCCCATATATTTCAGAAGCTAAGGCAATGAATTCTTTATAATTAAGATGGCTTTCATCTACTGGCAAATGCCACGTCTGCCCAAAAGCATCTGGTGTATTGCCTATTAAAGCTGTGGCACGGCTTGCGTCTGGTGTCCAAATTAGGCTTCTTTTTTTAGAGTCTTTCAAAGGCACTTTTAGTTTTTTATTTTCTTTAATAGCCTTAAAGATTAAAGTATTGGTAATGCTTTGCGTTTTGGCAGGTCCATAAAATTCAGGCGCACGACAGATTACGGCTTCCAATTGTCCCGTTTTTATTTCGCTTAGCACCATTTCAGCCATTTCTTTTCTAATTTCTCCCTTTCTGCCGACAGGTTCAAAGGCCGTTTCTTCGGTAAGCACTCTGCTGTCTTGCGGATACATATAAGTATTATCAAAAAAGACCAATTTCGTTTTATTGATTTTGCAGGCTTCAATAACATTTCTTAAAATCAGCACAAACTGTTTTTCCCATAAGTCAGTATCCATTGGAAGACCTAATGTAAAATAGGCTATTTCACTGCCTTTGACGGCTTCTATTGCTTTTTCTTTAATCGTTAAATCTGCCGAAAAAACGGTATCTGTATCATTTACTTTTTGTGCTTTACGGCTTACAATTCGTATATCTGAGGTATAATTTCTTTTTAGTTCTCTGGCCAATTCTTCTCCAATCTGTCCGTTGGCTCCTAATATAGTTTGCATACTGCTTAACTTTTTAAATTGCTTTATTTTTTCTAACACTTGTATTTATTGTAGAAATTGCAACAAGTCTCATAAGCTCTAACTCATTTATATTCTACTTTATTGCTATTTTAGAACCTATAAATCAGTTAATTTATTTCTAAATTACAACAAAAAAACATATCATTTTTGCCGTCTTTCTTATTAGTAAAATCAAAGAAAGTTTTGTTACTGAATTCTATAACTTTTTTGCTTTTTTAAATTGAACTATGTAGAAATGCGAAAGCAAAAGCCCTGTATCATTTAAGATACAGGGCTTTTTTTTAACTCAAAAAAACAACAACATTTTTTATTTTACATCAAACCATAATTTGGTTGTCAATAAATCTTTTCCTTGTTCCGTTACAGCTGCTTGGTAACTAGCACCGTTTAGTGATTGTTCTGTACCCGGATAGAAAAGACGAGAAGGAACTTTTCCGTCCAAAACAGTAGCAGGACCAGCTGTAAGAACTGGATAATCCAATCTTCTCCATTCTGTAAAAGCATCTAAACCTTGTCCGAAGAAAGAAATCCATTTTTGTGTACCAATAGATTTAGCATAATTTGATGCATCATATTTCACACTTGCTTGATCTAAATAAGTTGAAATCGTAGTCGCATTCGTAATTCCAAACTGATTCAAAGATGCTGTAATAGCATTTTTATAATATTGTTCTGCATCTCCCGAAATATATCCGCGGGCTGCTGCTTCTGCAAGATTAAATAATGTCTCTGAATAAGAAGCAATTACTGCTGGAGAAGCCGATGTTAAGAAATAAGTTCCAGGTTTTGATGTTTTAGCAAAACCTTGGCTATTGGCATCACTATTTGATAAGCCGTTTGCACCTCCAACATATTTCCCTACACTTGCATCTGAAGGCAATTGTGCAAAAACAGGCAAACGAGGATCAGACAATGCATATAATTGATCGACCATAGTTTTTGAAATACGGAAATCATCTCTAGTTTCAAACCAAGCCGAAGCTGGATTTTGCTGTGGCGAACTGGTATATACAAATTGGAAGGTTTCGGAGTTGCTGCCAATTAATCCTCCTGCATCGCTTGTAGCGTCTATAGCTGCTTGTTTTGCCAAACCTGGTTCTTTGTCTGAAATTCTCAGCGCAATACGCAAACGAAGTGAGTTTACCAGTTTTTTCCATTTCAAGATATCGCCTTTATAAGCCAAATCACCCGTAACAGAACCATTTGCTGGATTTAACAAAGATTGCGCTTGTTTTAAATCGTCAAGCAATCCTGTGTATACTTCTTTTTGTGTGTTATATGCAGGCGTTACATTTTGACCCGCTTCTTTGTACGGAATGCTTCCGTAGGCATCTGTCAGCAATAAAAAGGCCCATGAACGCAACGTTAAGGCGATACCTTTATAGTTAGAGTTTGCCTGAGCATCTGGAAATTTTATAATCGTATTCAAATCTGTAATTAGAGTCGAATATCCCTTATCCCACAATGTCGTGAAAGAAGCATTAGAAACATCGTAACGATCTGGTTCTGTATATTGAATTTTAGCCCAATGCTGCACAAATAGCAAAGTCGAGTTAAAGTTATTTGCATCTCCCCAGTACAAATCGGCACTTTGCTTTAAAGTACCAGTTAAAAGATATGGTGCAAGAGGGGTTTCAGTTGCATTTGGATTTTTATTAATATCGTCCAAAGTATCACTGCAAGAGCTCAGTGTCAATGCAAACAGTATTGTATATGATAGTTTTTTTAGCATGATTCCGAGTTTTTAAAATTTAACGTTAAGGTTTAAACTGAAATTTCTAGTTGTTGGTAAAGCTAAACTTTCCAATCCTTGCGCATTTCCAGTATTGAAAGCCGTTTCAGGGTCAATATTTGGAGCATCTTTGTAGATAAAGAATAAGTTACGGCCAGCAGCAGTAACGCTTGCTCCTTCTAATCCTAGTTTTTTAATCAGCTTTTTATTAAAATTATAAGTCAGTTTTATCTCTCTCATTTTTACGAAAGTTGAACTATAGATGTAAGCTTCGCTAATATTGTATGATGCTTTATAATATTCTTGTGCGCTAATCACTTTATTATTAGGAGTTCCGTCTGCAAATACACCTCCGAAAATCATTCCGTCATCATAAATTGTTGCACCACCTGGAGCTGCTCCGCCTGTTACCAAAGTTTTCGGATTAGCGGTATTGTTTCCTGGATAATAGTAGCTTAAACCACCATTTTCAGCACCACGCCCTGGAAGAGTCTGTGCTAAAACCCCAGTATAGTTACCTGTTCTGTTTGTTCCTGAGAAAAGTTCTCCACCGACACTAGCATCAACAAGGAAAGAAAGCTCAAGATTTTTGTAAGTCAAAGTATTCGTAAGACCAGCTAAATAATCTGGAGTATAATGTCCTAACACTTTTTTTGTCGGATCTGCTTTTGGAAGACCATTTGCTCCTACCACAATATTTCCGCTTGCATCACGCTCGTAAGCTGTTCCGTATAGTGCTCCATAAGCTTGCCCTACAGACGCCAATACATCTACACCTCCAGAAGTACCAATAGTATAGTTTTTAATATCTCCTGCGTAATCTAGAATTTCTACTTTACTTTTGTTTTTAGAATAATTCACCGCAACATTCCACTTAAAGTTTTCTGTTTGCACAGGATTTCCATCCAACTGTATTTCAATACCTTGATTATTAATTTTACCTGCATTGATTAACTGCGAAGTATAACCGCTTGCTGCTGTAGTTTTGATTTCTAAAATCTGATCGAAACTATTGGTATTGTAATACGCTATATCAAAATGAAGTCTGTTTTTCCAGAAAGAAGCTTCACCACCTATTTCAGTAGAGCGTGTTGTTTCTGGTTTCAAATTTTCATTCAGTTTTCTTTGAGAAGAAGTCTGGATCGGATTTCCGTCAAATGCCGTTTGGAAATTATAAACTGTAGCCAATTGGTACGGATCTGCATCGTTACCTACTTCAGACCATCCTCCACGAAGCTTTAAGAAATCTAATGTACTGCTCTTAATATTTAATGCATCTGTTAAAACCACACTACCGTTAATAGATGGGTAGAAATAAGAACGGTTGCTGCTTGGTAATGTAGAAGACCAATCATTACGAGCCGTAACGTTCAAGAAAGCATAGTTTCTAAAACCAAACTGAGCAGAAGCGTAAGCACTGTAAACTCTCAATCTAGATAATGAGTTTGATGATGTTAACGGATCTCTAGAGTTTGTTAAAGTATACAAATCTGGAACCGCTAAACGAGGCGCTTTCTGATAGTTGTTGGCATCGCTATGGTTACGAATGTTGAATCCCGCAAGTGCATCTACAGTAAAATCATCATTAAGCTGTTTTGTATATTGAAATATACCCTCAGTATTTTGCTCATTTACAGTGTAAGCATCTTCTGCGTACGATCCGAAAGGAGTTCCATTTGTACCATATTTAATAGTATATTTTCTTCTATCGTTATAATAATCAACTCCTGTACGGAATCTGAAGTTTAATCCTTCTGCCAATTTCGCATCTAAATGGATATCTCCAATTAAACGGTTACGCTGTTGGCTTGTTGTATTATAATAAGCGTTCCAATACGGGTTGCTGTAATAGCTGTTATTCCAGTTGGTATTTCTATCTTTTTCCAATTCATTAATATCAACCTGACGTCCGAACCAAAGAAACTGAAGCATTACCCCAGCCGCACGACCACCAGATGGACCACCTGGCAATTGAGGAGCATTTGTAGCGATATAATTGGCATTAACCCCAACTTTTACACTTTCAGAAATCTGATAATTAGTATTAATAGAAAAGTTGGTTTTGTTGATTTCACTGTTTGGTACAGTCCCAAGCTGTTTTTGATTGTTTACACCTAAACGGAAATCTGATTTATCGTTAGCTTTTGCAATAGAAACACTATTATCGTAAGTAAGTCCTGTGTTGAAGAAATCTTTCACGTTATTTGGGTGCGCAATAAAAGGAACTGCTTCTCCTTTAGAGTAAAATTGCGGAATAAGGCGTCCGTCCATTCTTGGTCCCCAGCTTTCATCAACACCATCATTAACTCCTCCACCTTTTCCGTCTACGTAGCTGAATCTTCCGTTAGAACCTTGTCCAAAAGTGTTTTGGAAAGAAGGCAAAGTAGCCACTTGAGAAACGGTTAGGCCCGTATTAAAAGTAACACCAAATCCTCCTTTTTGTCCTTTTCCTGATTTTGTCGTAATAAGCACAACGCCATGAGCAGCACGCGATCCGTAAAGAGCAGCGGCATTTGGCCCTTTTAAAACAGTCAAAGTTTCAATATCCTGTGGATTCAAATCCGCAATTGCATTTCTGAAATCACGAGTAGCTCCACCAAAATTCAATTGAGAGTTATCTACAGGAACTCCATCTACCACAAAAAGCGGTTGGTTGTTTCCTGCAATAGAAGTTTCTCCACGAATAATAATACGAGAAGATCCCATATCTCCTTGCGAATTGGTAATACGCACACCCGCTACTTTACCAGAAAGAGCATTTAAGAAGTTGGTTTCTTTGGTAGTTGCCAATTCTTTTCCTTTTACTGATTGAGTTGTATATCCTAAAGATTTCTTTTCTTTTGAAATTCCAAGTGCCGTAACAACTACTTCAGATAGAGCATTTTGTTCTTCGGTAAGATTGATCGTAATATCGTTTTTGTTTACTACAACTTCTTGTTTTTTATATCCTAAATAACTAACTAAAAGCACATAAGGGAATTTTTGCCCTGTTTGGAAATAAAATTTCCCATCTGTATCTGTGATAACACCATGTGTAGTTCCTTGAATCGTTACCGAAGCCCCAATAATAGGCTCTTTTGTAACGGCATCGACAACTGTTCCTTCCAGTTTAGACTGAATTAGCGGCTTTGTCTCTTGAGCTTTAACTCCTATGGAAATCAACAAAATACATAGCCAAGCATATCTTTTTAATTTTATTTTCATTACTTTGTTTTAGTTTAATAAATAAGGCGAGCTTAGAGCGCTTTGTGCTATTCTAGCTTTCCCTTTTAGAGATGACAATTTCTTTTTAAGCTTCTACCATTTCTGCTGCAACAGAAATGGTTTTTTCTTTTTATCTGCAGCACATTCGTTTTTTCATTTTTACTTTTTTTTGGATTACTATTCTTTTAAATTGGCCTATAAAATTTTAACCCCTATTCGGGATTGTTGTACTTTTTAAAATTTATAATGAATTAAAAAAGAGGAATTTTAACCGTAGAATGCATAGGGACGAAAACTGCCGAATGCTTTTTGCTTATTTTGGAATGAAATATCGTGGTTCTAATCTCTGGCTTTTAACTTATATTTTAAACTCTACTAATTTGATAGAACAAAAGTAAATTAAAAATATTATTCCCCAAATTTTAATTAAACTTTTTGCAAAAAAAATGTTAACCTTTTTAAATGGAGAACCATAAACAACTAAAAACAAATAAGTTATAAAAAACAGGCGCTTTTATGGTTTTATAAGAATTGTACTAAAATCTTAAAATTAGAAAACCTTTTTTGGCTATTTTAAATTCCAATTCAAGAAAGTTTAAACCAAAAAAAAACTCCAAGATCATAAGACCTTGGAGTTTCTATTTTTTGTATTTCTAACTTATTATAGCTCGTTGAATTCGTGTAGCGATTTCAATGTGGTTTCATAAAATAAAATGGCTGCAATAAGATTTCCTTTATCTGAGTAAGGCATCATTTTTCTCTGAAACTCTACTGTAGTATCTAAGAAACTAGTTGTACCTAACGCCTGACCATCTAAGATTTTTTTGTTATCAGCCGTATCAGGAATACCTAGATCTGCCATTGTAACACCTGGTTTAGTAACCAAAGCAATGTAAGGAAGTGTTTTTACTAGAACTTTAATACGTTCAATGTACAATTCTAAAAGCTCTCCTTTTTGCATACCGCTTAATTCTTTTTGATCGTGGTATTTACGGATTAAAGCTGTTGTACTAATGATACTTCTTGGTGCGTTTTTTGCCTGTGCAGAAACAGCGGCAGTCGTCAAGAAGAAAAGTGCACATAATAAAATAATTTTACTCTTCATTTTCTTAATAGATTTGGTTCTTGAATAAAAACAAAAATATATAAATTAACTTAAAATGCAATTTTTGGAAGTCCTTTTTACTAAAATTATAATAATCTTTTAATGTTATTAGCAAAATAGAAATAAAACGCTTACAAATTACGATATTCCAATCGTTCTTTTTTAAGACTTAATGATTCTAAAACGTCCTGGATATTTGATCCAAATGCTTTTCTTGTTTCCGTAGTAATCCATAAAGTCTTCGCAAACAAAAACAGCATGAGCTTTAGACCAAGCTACAACTCCGCAATATTCGCTTCCAGATTCTCTTTTTAACTTCTGAATTTGTTTGCCTAATTTAAATCCTAAATATTTGTAGATGGTTGGAGTGTATACAGTGCCTTCTTCTAATTCTTCCAAAGCTTTCTCAAAAGTGGGTTCTTTATCGATAATCTGCATGTATTTTGCCATAACAGCATACGTTAAAATAGCATAATCACGTATTTTTTCGCTGTCGCAATTATCTTTAATATAAACAAAACCTGCAGATTTTCTAGCTTTAGTAACTTCACTGCTGTCCAAATTAAAGGTTGCATTGTTTTTTAGCGTAATCCTATAAGAATTATTGTGTAGTTTTTCGCTTTCAAATAGATTATCCAATCCGTACACATTTAAAGAAGCTTTAATAAATGCTATCGATGAACAATTTGTACGTTCACCTTGCTTAAAACTTTCAAATATTTTGTCTGAACTCAATTGCGAATACGAACTTGAACAAACAAACATTAGAAGTAAAAAAAATGAAGTAACCGATTTCATGCCTTATTATATATTATTTCTCAATTATTTTTTGAAAAACTGTATTAGATTTTTACAAATCTATAAAAATCCAACCATACTTTTACTTCTTTACTTTTATCTATTAAAAAAAAGTGTTTTCTGAGCGCAAAAAAAACGTCTCAAATAAACTTTGAGACGTTTCTGTATTATTTTTTTTCTTCGTTATTCAATTTATCATCGAGTTCAGGTTCTGTGCCTTTAAACTTTTTCGTGTCAACATCATAGTTTTCATCATTTGTCAAAACTTCGTCATGATCTTTATATTGATGTTTTCTCGTATCGTTTCGATGATCTCCTCCACCCTGTTGTTTAGGATTCGGGTTTTTCTGGGTTTGATTATTCTTCTCCATAATTCCTAGTTTTTAAATGATTATTAAAATTAGCTCAAATACACTGGTTTGGTTTATATAATCATTTTTAAAAATTATAAAATAAAACTGCTCCTATTTATATCTCACCTATTTACTGTATTTCGAAAATCTGCTAAATATCGCTGTTTCCTATCTTTTCTATTTTTATAAAAGGTAATAAACACTACAAAACTGTAACTGGCACATTATTAGGATACAGCAACTTAAATTAAATTTTAAAAATCATGAGCTTACACGCCATCATTATTAGTATTGATCCTTTTAATAGAACACTCAAGATCAATAATATGACAATTATAAAAGCTCAAGATTGAAAATCAAATAGTTTAAGCTTAACTTTGTTGCCTCAATACTCAAAGTAAGTTATACAACAGAATATGTGGACTATATGCCATGAATGCCAAGGACAGGGCAAAATAAATCGCGGACTCAGTAAAAAAGCGCAACGCCTTTATAAAACGGAATTGGCTTTATATGAGAACAAGCAAAGTAATATTGCTCCAATACGTCCTAAGGCACATTTGCATTTATGCACAAATTGTTCTGGGTCTGGATTAATGCAATCTGAAAATTATCTTGAACCCGATCTCACAAAACCGCATGTTGCCATAATTGGTGCTGGTATTGGCGGAGTTGCTTTAGCAGTGGCCTGTTTGCATCGCGGAATTCCGTTTACGATTTATGAAAGAGATAGCGACTTTGATGCCCGATCTCAGGGTTACGGACTTACGTTACAGCAAGCCAGTAAAGCTATGAAAGGGTTAGGAATTACTTCTTTAGGAGGTGTGATTTCTACAAAACATATTGTACACAATACCGAAGGAAAAATATTAGGCGAATGGGGAACCAGAAAATGGCTGGAAACCGCGATTAAAACGCCTACAAAACGCACCAATATACATATCGCAAGACAATCGCTTCGTTTAGCTTTATTAGAGCAACTGGGAGGAAACAATACTATCCAATGGGGACATCAATTAATAGATTTTGCAACGTCTGAAAATGGTGTAGAGTTAAGTTTTCAGGTAAACGGCGAAATAAAAACTGCAAAAGCCGATCTTGTTGTCGGTGCTGATGGTATTCGCAGTGCCGTGAGAAAGCTAATAATTGGCGAGGAAGCAACACCGCTCCGTTATTTGGATTGCATTGTAATCTTAGGAATTTGTCCTTTAAGTTCGCTCGAAGGGCTTTCGAGTGATTTACTAGATGGTGCAACGATATTTCAGACTGCCAACGGAAATGAACGTATTTATATAATGCCTTATACTGCAGATTCTGTCATGTGGCAATTGAGTTTTCCGATGTCTGAAGAAGAGGCCAAAGAACTAAGTGCAAAAGGACCGAAAGCCTTGAAAGAAGAAGCCTGCCGAAGAACGCAATGGCATACTCCTATTCCTCAGATTTTACAGGCAACACAGGAAAATCTAATTTCTGGATATCCGGTTTATGATCGCGAGTTGTTGAGTTCTGAATTATTAGAAAAGAATCAAAATATTACCTTAATTGGCGATGCGGCACATCCGATGAGTCCGTTTAAAGGTCAAGGTGCCAATCAGGCTTTGTTGGATGCTTTAAAATTGGCTAGAAAAATTTCGAAAGGCTGTAACGCTAAGTCCAAATGGAAAGAAAGAGGATTGAGAGAATGTGTATTAAATGATTTTGAAGCTGAAATGCTTGAACGCAGTGCCACGAAAGTACAAGGTTCTGCTGATGCCGCTCAGTTTTTACATTCCGAAATTATACTTCTAGAAGGTGATGAACCGCGAGGGAGGTGTTCTAAAAGGAGTGAAGAGTAAAGAATAAAGATTATAGAATAAAGATTATAGAATAAAGAGTAAAGAATATAAATTGGAGATCAATAAAAATGCTAAACCTATTGTTTAGCATTTTTTGTATAAAGTTATTTTTCAGTCATATACATGGGAATTAAACAACAATTTAATATTTTTTTATAACTGATTCTGACGCGATCTTTTTACTTTTATGATCTCATTTACAAACAATTAAATAGTTGCGCCATGAATAATACACAAATAAATTTCAGTCCAAACAATAAAACCTGTACAGGCCGAACTTTGGTTTGTGATGGTGATAATAATGAATTAATATTTCGTAAAACTTATGTAGGAGATTGGGGAGATTGGGACGAGAAACCAGATGAAATTTTAAAAGATCAGCATCTTTACCTGGATCAAAATACTAGTTTTACAAATGCAATTTAACTAAAAGCTACTTATTAAGTATATAATTTAAGCAATACAATCTTGCTATTCTATCTATTAGGCTAGAACGCTGATTGTATTGCTTAAATTTTCTTTGTTTATAAAATCCAAAATAAATTCTCTTACCTCTTTACTTGCTTCTGTTTTGGTTGCAAAAGAGTTAATGTAGAATTCATCGTCCTTGTCGCTAATATGGATAATTTCTGTGTAGCCTTTGGTTATTAAACTTCCTTTTAGTTTAATAATGTTTACCTCTTGTTTTCCGTCAAGTTCTTTGCGAACCTGTAATTTTATAGCTCTTTCCATATTCAAAAATTTTTAAATAATTAACTATCATTCAGTTATAAATTTAAAACATTTAATCTATCGAAATCAGATTTTAACACAGTTCGCAACGTATTATTTATCAACATATTATAAACATTTTCCTCTTTTTTAAAAAGAAAGGCAAAACATCAGTAAAATCAATACTTTTCAAGCTAATTTCCTGTAAAATCTTTGTCGCTCAGGGTTTTCATAAATGCAAGAAGATTCTCTTTTTCTTGTTCTGTAAGCGGAATTCTATTGCCATTATTTTTAAAAATAGGATCTAAATTCTCTGCACTTAAGACTCCAGTATCAAAATAATCCAAAACAGCTCTTAAGGTAGCAAACTGACCAAAACTTCCGTAAGGTGCTGTATATTCGACATTTCGTAAACTCGGAACTCTAAAACTCATAAAATCAGACGGAATGCCGGTAACTCTGCCTCGTCCTGCCTCATTAGAATCTGTGTTTAAAGGAAATCCAATATTTCTAAAACTCTGATCTGAAAACAATTCGGTGCTATGGCAGCTAGCGCATTTCTGCTGAAATGTGGCATAGCCTGCCGCTTCGCTTTCTGTAAACGATTGGCCTTCTTTTCGTTTTACTTTATCGTATTTGCTATTAGCAGAAATTAAGGTGTATTCGAACTGAGCAATACTTTTATAAATTCTATCTGGTGTAATTTCCTGATCTCCAAATGCTTTTTTAAACATCTCTTTATACGAAGCATCATCTTTAATTTTTCCAATAACTTCCAAAATCGAAGAATCCATTTCTTCGTGAGTTATAATAGGAACCAAAGGCTGGGTTTCTAATTGCAATCTGCTTCCATCCCAATTAAAGAATTTTAAAAACATCAAATTCTGAAGCGGTGGCGCATTTCTAAGTCCCACTCTTCCTTCAATTCCAATAGCTCGCGCATTATGATCTGCAAAAGCATTCGCTTGGATATGACAGCTTGAGCACGAAATGGTATTGTCTTTACTAAATCTTTTATCTGAGAAAAGTTTTTCGCCTAATTCGGCACCATATTTTGTGGGCTTGTTCAAACTCACATAACTATTTACCTCAGGAAAATCAGTCGGAATATTTAACGAAAGCTCAGGATTATCAAAATAAGTCTCGTCAGAATCACTACTGCTACAAGAAGTAAAAAAGAGCACCATTAGGATAAAGCCAACTATTTTTTTCATTTTAATGAATTTTAAAATAGAGCCGTCTTTTAAAATTTCAGACGGCTCTGAAATATTTTTACAACATTTAGACTAAATTTAATCTGTATAAATCTGCTTTAATCCTTTTTAATCTGCGTGAAAAAATCTATTCGCAAAAATATTTCACGCAGATTTTAAAAGATTTTAGCAAATTAAATTTGATTTTTGCTTGATTAAAGTTTTCCAATAGCCGCTAGTTTTAACTAGGGGATTTTAGAAATGTAAATTAGCTAGGCTAAAGCCTTATTTGCGCAAATTTTATTTGCCTCCATCTAAAGATGGAGGCAATTAATCTTTAAAACCTAAGAGTTAATTTAGTTTTCTACACTAGTTACAGAAAACATTCCTGTAATATCGTTTGTTCCGTTTCCTCCTAAATTATCTACAAATTTTACCATTTGCGCTGCAGTATGAACATTTGGAGTTGCATTATCGCCCATTCCTGTTCCTGTAGACAACGTAATTGTATTGATTTTTCCGCTCAACAATTTGTCGAAATCAGCTTTAATTTTGATTTTCGGAGCATTTTTACCCACAGTTGCGTTTGTAGTAAGGTTTAGCGTAATATCTCTGTATGCATTTACACCTTGTGTGTAAGCCCCTTCAGTACCCGCAACAGTACTTCCTGTATGAATAGATAGGGCTTTATTGTCTGTGTCATAAAAGCCTTCTACTTTTGTAAAACGATATCCTGTTCCCCATTCCCACATCATTGCCGTGTCGTTGGCACCAGCTGCTGCGTAAAACTTAGGAAATCTTGTTTGGTCTAGCGTATTTTGTTCTGTTTTAATACCCAAACCAAATTTAATCTGCTTGTATGATGCAGAAGGTACATTGCTCAAAACATAGCTTAATGAAGCTGCTTTTGCCTGATCGATTACTGTTGCACCTTTGTCTAAATCATTTACGTTGTAAGGCACTTCACTTCCGTCATCTTTTATTAGACGAATATTACTAATCACATATTTTACTTCAGAAAAATGATGCACTTGTCCTACCGCTGAAGTATTTGTAGACGCAGATGCTGAAGTTGCATCTCCCAAAACAATGGTTTTATCTTTGAACGTATTGTTGAATTCCAACGTTACATTGTTTGCTGCTGGAGCATCGTCATCGTTTGAGCATGAAACAAATGCCAAAGCGGCCACTGATAATAAAAGGTATTTTTTAAAATTTTGCATTTTTATGATTTTAATTTTTGTACTGATTTTTAACCATTGAGCTAAATTATTCTAACACATAGAAACATAGTTTTCTAAACTTAAAAAAGGCGTTTCACTAATTTAAATTCACATAGCAAACTACATGTTAAAATTCAATCTAACGAAATGGCTATTTTATTAATCGAAAGGAAGATTATAAAATAGGCGGCGGTACAAAAATTTCAAGGCAAGGTTCTAGTCGATCCGATTCTTTGTAGATTGACACTTTCTTGGATGTTATAGTTTTTAATAGTGGAACCTGAAATTCAATAGTTGTGTTTAAAGCAATATCGATCTTTTTGCTAATGCTTCTCAATTCCAAATCGGTGTTTTTTTCCGATTCTTGAAGTTCTTTCTTCAAATGGCATTTACCATGACATTGCAATTCTGGCTTGGCTTTGTTAACACAAAATTCTTTTTCTATAGCAACTTGATTCAGTTTAAAGTGCACCACGATAAGTGCCTGCTGGAAAGAAACCAGTAGGAACAGAATCGTCATTGTGATACTAAAAACTTTTTTCATTTTTAATTATAATTATCCTTTTTATGCACATTTTTGTCATCCTGACAAACGTTGTCGTAGAACTATGTGTTAGAAACTAGTTTCTTTCTATTCTCTATTTTCTATTCTCTATTTTCTTTTTTCTTTTTTCTTTTCAACATTAAAAAAACTATGTTTCTATATGTTTCAATTTAATTTTACTAAACAGATTAGAAATTCAATTTTAAAGAAGTGAAAATATTACGTCCCATTCTCGGGATATTTCCCCAGTCAGCATAAGTACTGTAATACGCATTTAATACGTTCTCTGCACCAATTTGTATTGTGCTTCTCACCTTATTTATTTTAAAAGAATAATCGGCAGAAATATTCCAAATGGCATAAGACGCTGTCTGATCTTCTCCATATTCTGGACTGTAATTAATCTGTTCAAAATCACCATTTACAGAAGTCTGGATTCCAAAATTTTTATACATATAATGAATAGAAGTCAAATAGCTTAACGGACGTATAAAAGGCAGATTTCCTCCTTTATTATCCATTCCGCGTGCATAGGTAAGTGTTCCTTTCCAATGTAGATGCTCTAAAATATCGTAACTCACATTGGCAGACATATTTAAAAGCGTTGCATAATCTAATGACGTATACCCTTTTACTCCAACCGATTGATAATTCATCGGACTTCCCATGCTCAGGATTTTACCAATAATATAGTTCTGAATATAGAAATAGTTGACTTTTCCTTGAATGCTTAATCTTTCGGTTTTAAAACCTGCACTAGCATTTCCTTCATACGAAATTTCATTTTTTAGATTCGGATCTCCGATGTAATCATAACGGTCAAAACTATTATAGATATAATAACCGTAACCCTCAGAAACA
The DNA here is from genome assembly GCF_058135255.1 of Flavobacterium sp. LK-23. NCBI lineage: Bacteria > Pseudomonadati > Bacteroidota > Flavobacteriia > Flavobacteriales > Flavobacteriaceae > Flavobacterium > Flavobacterium sp. LK-23. The sequence continues at coordinate 48,437 of NZ_JBYUVT010000007.1, read as the reverse complement.
GAAGGCGCTCTATGGCCATAACCCGTTCCGACAGAAAAATTAAACTGATCAATATTTAAGTTATAGGCAGCATTAAGACTTGGCAGAAATCTCGTTTTTTCCTGAGGTGCTCCTGGATGAAAAATCCAATTGAATTCTACATATTTAGAATAATTGTAATTCACTCCCAAAGAGCCTCCCAAATGCACTTGACTTTTTTCAGAAATGTCCCAAGAATTATTCATAGAAAGTCCAGCATAACGAGTGGTAACCCAAGGCCAGCTGTAAGCAAACATCGTTCTTTCGCTTCGATCTTGCGGATACATGCGCATTTCTGCAATAGACAAATTATCGTAAGCATTCAGCTGAATTTCAGAAGAGTAATCATTCTTTTTCAAATTCGCTTTCGAAACCAATCCGTATGTTGTGCTCCAACCCGGCATATCCATGTGAACCAAGTTTTCTGGTCGTGTTGTATCGTCCATATAATGCTCAATGGCATTAAAATATACTTTAGTGTCCACCACTCTAACCAAACCTTCTTCGAACAATTGTTTATAAGAAGCCGAAGTAATTAGCGCTCGCGAAAGCCACAAATCCATTGGCAAAGCGGGATAACCCACATCTTTTGCCACATCAAAAATCGCGTCTAATCTAACCGATGATAAATCGCTAGTTTTATAAGCCAAACCTAACGAAGTATTGAATTTATTGTATTGAGAATGCTTTACTTCGTTGTTGTTTCCGTCGTAATAATTATCGGCCGTACGATACGAAATGCTTCCGTCGGCCACAAATTTTGTCCCTGAATAAGCAATATTTCCTAAATTGAAAAATTGCTTGTTATTAAATTCAAATCCTGTTTGATACGCTCCATTCCATTTCTTTTGAAGTCCAAATGGCGTGCTTTTTCTTTTTAAATCAATACTTCCCGCAACAGTTGCTCCATGCAAGCTTCCCTCCTGACCCGATTTAATATCTACTGCCGCCAGATTATTACTTTCAACATAAGACGTAATCGGATCCATTTTATCGGTACAAGCGCCAAAAACATGCATTCCGTCAATGGTAACCGTAGAACGTTCTGTACTCATGTTGTTTAATAAAGGTTCCCAAGCGTAAGCTCCGCGTTTTATAAAACTAATATTATCAGATGAAGACAAAAATTCATCAACAGAAACAGCCATTTTCATCTCGGTTTCTATTTTCTTTTTCGTCGCGTTTTTTACCGTTACTTCTTCTAAGTTTTTTATGCTATCGTGATGTGCATGCTGATTTTGAGCTGTAACTGAAAAAACCAAGAAAAGCAGCATTATAATATATTTCATGTTTTTAAAATAAAGTATCAATATAAAGTTCACTTTTCACGCCTTCTACTCCTGGCGTATGATCGGTTGGAACTATAGTTCCTTTTACGATTAAACCGTTTTGGTTCATCATAATTAAGTTTAAGGTCCAGTTTCCTGTCATCGTATAATTAACAACACCGTGATACAAACCATCATTTTCCTGTACCAAATCTTTATTATTTGGCGAAGAATGATTTCCCATAGAAGGTTCTGGCATTCTAGGATCTAACTTTAAAGTGTATCCCACCACTTTAGAATAAGAAAACTGCGACGGATCTGGAAAAGTTCCTGCTGGAGTTATTGGTTTGTTGTATTTGTAAACACCAGCAACCAAAGCGTTTTCTGAAACTGTAGGCTTTTGAGGAGAAATCAAGGCAATTACATATTGCTCGCCGTCATTTCCTGCAAAAGCAGTCATATTGAGGTTTTTATTGTTCTGTTTTTCAACACTAACATCTTTATTGATCTCATACTTTTGGTTATCAGCGGTAAAACTGATGTACAATTTCCAGCTTGCTGTTGTAGTGCTTTCTCCCGTAAAAACAGCATAACCGTTGTAGTATTTATTGGCAGAATCATATAACACATTATACTCGTGCGGACAATAACTTTTGCTTCCATCAGCGTTACTTATTATGGGTAAAAAAGTTACTGCAGCTGTCGTCAATTCTTGATTATTTTGAGTATTGATAATTTTAAAATGAAGCTCATTATATCCTTTATAAAAAGTTCCGTTTAAAGCCTCTATACTAATCTTATAGTTACCGCTTGTAAGAGATGTGGCTTCTTTAAATTCTAGATTTTCAGGAACTTCAGAACCTATTTCAGCTTCGTAATCTGTTTTATCAATTGTACAGGAAGTAACCGCAAACAATAGTGCGATTATCCAAAAATTAAAAGATTTCATTTGATGATGTTATAAAAAACGTTTAAAAATATAGCACCCTGCCATAATTTTCTGAATACCAAAAAAAGAGCCAAAATGCTGTGAATGAGCTAAAAGAATGGCAACGTAAATAAAAATGGAAGAGTTTTCCTTTTCATTTACAAAGAAGATCAAAATCAGTTTTTAGAATAATAAATTATAGAATCCTAGCCTAAACTTAGAATTTTTAATCCCAGCAAGTGAACCAAACCATTCAATTTCAGAATTGGAATTTGGAATTTAAAATATTGGAATTTAAAACTAAATGTTGATCTCTAAACTGTGTAGAGAGGAGGATGAAAAGTAAGATTGGAAGCACCGATTGGTTTCTTCTCAAACAAAATTGAAGTGTTATTTTTTGATTCCATAACCGGAATTGCGCCAAAAGTGATTTCAGCAGTATTTTGAACATACACAAGCTCTAATTTGTCTTTTAGACTGTCTTGCATTTTTCGTTCATTATCAGAATATTTTTTAATGCTTTTTTGAAGTTCGCATCGACCGTTACAACTGTTAAAAGCTTGTTTACGCTGAACGCAAATCGTTTTCGCAATTTCTTTCTGATTGATTTTAAAAGAAGCATAAATAAACAAGCTGCCAAAAGATGGCGACATAAGTAAAATAGAAAGTGCTATGATGATTAACCTTTTCAAGTGCTTGTTCAAATAGTTTGGTGGCAAAAGTACATACTATTTTGTATTTATTTTAACTAATTCCGATTTTTTATTTAATAAAAGACAGATCCATTTTATGTACAAAAAACGGACTATTCATAAAATAACGAAATATCGTAAATAAAAAAACGTCCATTTTTAAACAAGCCCCTTAAAATAAAGGCACTGCGAATAAGGCACGTTAATTGGCAATAGTAATGGCATTCTACTAAATCAATTAAAAATGCTACACCTTATGAAACCAAAACTACAGCCATTTTCAGGTCAAGATCCAGCTTTTTGTAGAAAAGAAAAAGCAAATTTCTCTAGGAAAGATTCCGATAAACTAAATTTTTTAACATCATTTTTCACTTCTTAATCTAGGTTAACCGATGCAGATACTTTTCCGTAATAAGTTTGCATCAGAAACATAACAACACTGAATATCTATTAAACCATTTGTTAAAAAATTAAACATAATCATTAAGTATTCAAATATTTCAAAATAAAATTAATCCTAAAATCAAAAAATCATGAGCACATTTACAGTAAAAGATGGAACACAAATTTATTACAAAGACTGGGGAACAGGACAACCAATTGTTTTTCACCACGGATGGCCTTTATCAAGTGACGATTGGGATGCACAAATGATGTTTTTTCTTCAAAAAGGCTACAGAGTTATTGCACACGACAGACGCGGACATGGTCGTTCTAGTCAAGCCTCTGAAGGAAACAACATGGAAACTTACGCATCTGATATCGCTGAATTGGCTGAAGCTTTAGACTTAAAAGACGCTATTCATGTTGGACATTCAACAGGTGGTGGTGAAGTAATTCGTTACGCTGCAAAATACGGAAAAGGTCGTGTTGCAAAAGCGGTAATCATAAGCGCAGTTACGCCAATAATGATTCAAAACGAATCTAATCCAGAAGGAGTTCCATTGTCAGTTTTTGACGAAATCAGAAAAGGAACAGGATTCAACAGAGCACAATATTTCTACGACTTCCCTATTCCTTTCTACGGATGGAACCGAGAAGGGCAAACTGTTCAAGAAGGCATCAAAGCAAATTGGTGGCGTCAAGGAATGATGGGTTCTGTATTGTCTCACTACGAAGGGATTAAAGCATTCTCTGAATCTGATTTTACAGAGGATTTAAAAAGTTTAGATATTCCAGTTTTAGTATTGCACGGAGAAGATGACCAAATCGTTCCTTATGGTCAAGCACCAAGAGCGGCAAAATTGTTGAAAAAGGGAAAATTAATTTCTTATCCTGGATTTCCTCATGGTATGCCTACAACAGAGGCAGAAACGATCAACAACGATATTCTAGATTTCATCAAATAATCCATAACCACTGCCTGTAAAGGTTTATTTACAGGCAGTTTAATCTTCTCACATTATGAGTTTTTTCCAACAACCCTCTTTTGATACGGTTACAGAAGCTTTGCAATGGTTGAGTACACAAGGTTTTACAGAAAACTTTAATCTGGATTCTAACTGTATTCGCTACAATAACAATACGCAGAGCATGTCGCCAGAAGAATTCAAAATCGAATATTTATTCCGTTTTGAAGGAGATACCGATCCAGGAGATGAAGATATTGTCTACGGGATTAAATCTGAAATCTACAATATCAAAGGTGTTTTAACTAGCGCTTTTGGAATTTATGCCGACTCCATTTCTTCTGAAATGATTAAGAAATTGTCTACGCATTAATCTTTAAAAAAACACGAAATATCGCTAATGATTATTGTATTTCATTAGCCTAACCAATTAAAAATCTTAAAAATAAATAGTATGAAACCATCAGTTAACTTATTATCACCAGATAATCACGCATTAGTATTAATCGATTTTGAAGGACAAATGGCCTTCGCAACGCACAATATTCCAGTAAGCGAATTACGCACGAATGTGGCAATTGTTGCTGGAGCATCGAAAATTTTTAACGTAGCAACAGTTGTCACTACAGTTGCAGAAGAAAGCTTTTCTGGACCTGTTTTTCCAGAATTAGAAGAATTTTATCCAATTGCTACTTCTGGGTACATTGACAGAACTAGCATGAATACTTGGGAAGACGAAAATGCTTATAAAGCTATCGTAGCAAAAAACAAAAAGAAAATTGTGCTTGCTGGACTTTGGACGGGCGTTTGCATCGTAGGGCCTGCATTGTCTGCAATCGAAGAAGGTTACGAAGTGTACATTATTACAGACGCTTGTGGTGATGTTACTGCTGAAGCTCACGAACGTGCTGTACAAAGAATGATTCAAGCTGGAGCGATTCCGGTAACTTCTATCCAATATTTATTAGAACTTCAAAGAGACTGGGCACGCGAAGCAACTTACGGTCCTGTTACTTCTTTAATGAAAAAATATGGCGGTTCTTACGGAATTGGAATTCACTATGCACATAACATGTTGAAACACTAATCGGACTAATTCATTTTATTATAAATCTCTTACGCTTCATTATGTTGGAATCATCAAAATCCATATTATCAAAAATCCTTTTCATGTGTATTGTTTCTTTTCTTTTAATAGGAAACACGGCATCGGCTCAAAGTTTTAAGCTGCTCCGTTACGATGAAAATTATGAATTCTTAAAAGATTCAAATAGAAACTTTTACGAACGATTAAAGTTCATTCCCTTAAATCAAGATAAAGACGTTTACATGTCAATTGGTGGCGAAGCCAGATATGAATATGTTGATTTCAACAATGAAGACTGGGGACGATTCAATATTGGACACAACAATTTCTTACTGCAGCGTTACGATCTTCATGCCGATGTGCATTTAGGAAAACGTGTTAGAATATTTGCCCAATTGAGAAGCGCCCTAGAAGATGGCCGAGTAAATGGCGCTCGCGGTATAGACGAAGATCAGCTGAATGTACAGAATCTTTTTGTAGATGTGAATGTATGGCAGCAAAAAGACAAAAAAATAACCGTCCGCGCTGGAAGACAAGAACTGGATTATGGTTCTGGAAGGCTAATTTCTGTTAGAGAAGGTCCAAATACGAGGCTTTATTTTACAGGAGGAAAACTAATGTATACTTCGTCAAGAGTATCAGTTGACGCCTTTGCCATGATGGCCGACACGGTTCACAACGGTGTTTTTGATAATAAAATGTCTAAACAGCTTAACCTTTGGGGAGCCTATTCTAAAATAATTTTTCCAAAAGCAGGAAATCTTGATCTGTATTATCTCGGATTCAGAAGAGATGAATCTGTTTTTGAAGAAGGAATTGCTCCCGAAAGAAGGCATACAATCGGTTCAAGATTATGGAAATACGGTGGCGGTTTTATTTACAACCTTGAAGCAGCCTATCAATTCGGAACTTTTGGCTCAGGAAATATCAATGCTTGGACTGGATCTGTAGATATTGGGTATATGTTTGAAAACGTAAAATTTAAACCCACCATAAATCTTAGAAACGATTATATCTCAGGAGATAAAAATCAAGGCAACGGAAATCTTCAAACATTTAATCCGCTGTATCCAAAAGGAGGATATTTTGGTTTTAGTCCGCAAGTTGGACCAGTAAACCTTATCGATATTCATCCGTATGCTACGATGGATTTATTGCCACAGCTAAAGATGCAGGTCGATGTGGTTTTAAACTGGAGATTTTCAACACAAGACGGAGTTTATAGGCCAAGCGGAATTTTAAATCTTCGCGGAAGCGATTCTGACGAAAGATATATCGGAACTGCCTATCTCGCCAATTTTACCTATAGCGTAAACAAATATATTTCGGTTGTCAGCGGTATTCAGTACTTCAAAACAGGCGCTTTTATCGATGACATGATTCCGAACTCAAAAGACGGAGTTTTCTTTAATGCCCGTCTTGGATTCAAATTTTAATCAAATACATAAATTAATTTTAACACATAGAAACATAGTTTTTGAGGCGTAAAAAGGCGTTTCACTTGCAATACTACACATAGAAGATGTACTGGCGCTATTTGAATTACAAACTTTGTCAAAGTTTTAAACGTTGACAAAGTTCTCACAAATCGTTAAAGGAGCTATGTGTTAGAAACTAGTTTCTTTCTCTACTCTTTTTCAAAGTAAAGAAAATCTATGTTTCTATGTGTTTAAAAAATTTTAACAACACTAAACCCTTAACAATGAAAACAAACACTTCAAAATATAGTTTTAGATTTTCCCATCTAATACTTCTAATCACAGCATTTGCAGGCTCTCTTAGCAACAATGCTTTTGCACAAACAGCTTCAATCGGTTCTACGGTAACTTGGGGGAAAGTAGACGGAATTGCAGTAAACGGATTGGTTCAAGGACCATCTGCAGCAGAAGCTGACTTGCAAGTTGCCTGCGTTTTTGAATATACAGAAGGTGATATTTTTAACCCTCCTGCCCTTCCTGCCAACTTAAACGGAATGGTGCATTTAGACGACGCTTTAAAAGGCATTATTACAGAATTACGCAAAAGCGGCAGATTTACTGGTCATTCTCTTGAAACTTTATTGATTACACCTCCAAAAGGAACTTTAGCATCCAAACAATTACTATTAATCGGATTGGGAGACCGTAATAAATTTACACCCGATTTAATGATTAGTGTTGGAAGCACTGCCATGCGCGAAGCTTTACGTTTAGGGGTTTCAAACTATTCGTTTGCAAGTGATATTAAAGATGCAGGAATCGATTCTCCAACTGCTCTAGTAGCCAAAAATGTAGTTTTAGGTTCATTTGAAGCTTATAGAACTCAATCTTATTTAAAAGAAAAAAAGCTAACAGATTATAAGCCTCTAACAAAAGTTATCTTGCTTGCTGGCCCAGCTTTTTATACGGTTGCCGGAGAAGGAATAAAAGAAGCAATTACCAAATTAAACGCTAAATAATCGAACTATGAAAGCAGACTTAATTTTATTCAACGGGAAAATTCATAGTTTCAACGCTGAAACTCCAAACGTTACAGCTGTTGCCATAAAAGACGGAAAATTTATTGCAGTAGGAAATGACAGCGATATCATGGATTTTGCATCTGAGGAAACCAAAATAATTGATCTTCAGAATAAAAGAGTTGTTCCTGGAATCAACGATTCGCATATTCACCTTATTCGAGGTGGATTAAATTATAATCTTGAACTACGTTGGGATGGCGTTCCTTCGTTGGCAGATGCGCTTCGAATGTTGAAAGAGCAAGTAGATCGCACTCCAAATCCGCAATGGGTTCGTGTCGTTGGCGGTTGGTCAGAATTTCAGTTTGCAGAACGAAGAATGCCTACCTTAGAAGAAATCAATGCGATTGCACCCGATACTCCTGTTTTTATTCTGCATTTGTACGACAGAGCGATTATGAACAGAGCAGCGCTGAGAGCCGTTGGTTACAACAAAAATACGCCTGCACCTCCAGGAGGACATATTGAACGTGACTCCAACGGAGAACCAACAGGACTTATTATTGCGACTCCAAATGCAATGATTTTGTATTCGACTTTGGCTAAAGGTCCGACGCTTTCTTACGAGCATCAGATTAATTCGACGCGTCATTTTATGAAAGAATTGAACCGTTTCGGAATTACAAGCGTTATTGATGCTGGAGGTGGATTTCAGAACTTTCCAGATGATTATAAAGTGGTTAACGAATTGAACGAAAAGAAACAATTGACCGTAAGAATTGCCTACAATCTTTTCACTCAAAAACCAAAACACGAATTTGAGGATTTCTCCGATTGGATTGACACCGTAAAATTATATCAAGGAAACGATATGTACCGTCATAACGGAGCTGGTGAAATGTTGGTTTTTTCTGCAGCCGATTTTGAGGATTTCCTTCAACCAAGACCAGATCTTCCTGAAAACATGGAAGCTGAATTAGAAAAAGTAGTTCGCCTTTTAGTAGAAAATCGCTGGCCTTTTAGACTTCACGCGACTTATAACGAAAGCATTACAAGGTTTTTGAATGTTTTTGAAAAGATCAATCAAGATGTTCCTTTCAACGGACTTCCTTGGATTTTTGATCACGCAGAAACGATTGACGAAAGAAACATCGAACGTGTAAAAGCTTTGGGAGGTGGTATTGCAGTTCAAAGCAGAATGGCCTATCAGGGGGAATATTTCACCGATCGTTACGGAGCAAAAGCTGCCGAAAACACGCCGCCAATCAAAAAGATGATTGAAATGGAAGTTCCTGTTGGTGCAGGTTCAGACGCTACACGCGTAAGCAGTTACAATCCGTGGGTTTCTATGTATTGGATGACCGTCGGAAAAACTATTGGAGGATTGCAATTATACAATGAAACCAGATTGAACAGACAAACTGCTTTAGAATTGTACACCAGAGGAAGCGCTTGGTTTTCGCAGGAACAAACTAAAAAAGGAGATATTAAAGTGGGAATGTTTGCCGATTTAGTGGTTTTAGATCGTGATTATTTTACCATTGACGACGAAGACATCAAAAAAATCGAAGCCGATCTAACGATTGTGGACGGAAAAATTGTGTATGCTAATGGAGATTTTTCTTCATTCTCACCGCCTCACATTCCGATTTTGCCAGATTGGTCGCCAACCAACATTTATAACGGATATCCTGCGAGAAGCAGTTTCCAGAGTGCAATTGAAAAAAATGCAAAAGCAGATGCAAAACCAAAACTGACTTCACAAATTCACAGCTGCACCGGAAGTTGCGATGTTCATTTGCACAATCACGATGCTGCGAGAATGAGCAATGTTCCAGTAAACAATTATAACGCATTCTGGGGCGCTTTGGGCTGTTCTTGTTTTGCTTTCTAAATTTTAAAAATATGATCGAAATTATAAAACAAATATTGAATTCCGATTTAGGAAATTCATTCAACAACGCAGCGCTTTTAGCATTTAGAGTGCTGCTGGCGATTGAGCTCTTTAGGGTACATGGAATGAAGAAATTCAGAGTTCAAAATGGAGAAAAAGAACACGTTCCAAATCCGTTGCATTTGCCCGAAAAATTAAACGGTTTAGTTGCAACATTTTCAGATACTGTAATTCCGTTTTTCATTATTCTTGGACTTGGAACACGTCTTGCCGTTCTCCCAACAATTGGTGTAACTGCAATTGGGTATTTCGTGGTTCATAGAAACGATTCACTAGAAGTGCGTGACGTTCCATACATGTACACTTTATCTCTACTATTGCTTCTTGCCCTAGGCGCAGGAACGTATTCACTTGATTATTATTTATTATCGTTACTAAACAATTAATTTTTAACACATAGAAACATAGTTTTTTGAAGCGAGTAAAAAGGCGTTTCACTTGCATGAATACTCATAGCTTTTTCAACTTTGTCAAAGTTCTCGCAAAGAACTATGTTTTAGAAACTAGTTTCTTTCTTTATTCTTTTCCAAAAACAAGAAAAATCTATGTTTCTATGTGTTAATTTAATTACCCTCAACATAAATATTATTTACTAAACCTAATTTAAAAATGAAAACAAACATCGGAATTAAGCAAGAAAACATCTCAAAAATTGTTGATGTATTAACTAAAATTCTTGCAGACGAATTCGTACTTTATACCAAAACAAAAAGAGCGCATTGGAACGTTGAAGGCCCAGATTTCTACAACAAACACCTTTTCTTTGAACAGCAATACGACGCCATTGACGAAATTGTAGACACGGTTGCAGAAAGAATTAGAGCTTTAGGCCACTATACTCCAGCGACTTTAAAAGATTTTCTAGCGCTGACACATTTAACAGAAGAATTAAAAGAGAAAAACGACAGTAATGGTTTTATCAAAGAATTGCTTTTAGATCACGAAAGCATTATTATTTATCTTAGAGAGAATATTAATCCTATTGCTAACGAATGGCAAGATGCAGGAACTAGCGATTTTATCACCGGTCTTGTAGAAAATCATGAAAAAATGGCATGGATGCTTCGTGCACATTTAAACTAAAAACAAATTATGGAAATTCAACAAAAAAATATTTGGTACGTAACCCTGCTTCTTACCATAATAGCAGGGTATTGCGATACCGTAACTTTTGTCGCAGCCGATTCGATATTTTCGGCGCACGTAACAGGTAACTTTATCGTTTTTGCCTATCAGATTGTAAAAGGTTCAGACCTTCATGCCTGGGTAAAACTGCTTACTTTTCCTGTTTTCATTATTGCGGTAATTACAGGAGGAAGAATTGCGCTAAAAGCAACCAATCGCTACACCATTTTATTTTGGGAAGGCATAATATTGGTTTTAAGCGGTATTGCATCATACGTTTTTGGCTATTTGCAAAACTTCGAACAATGGACCATGTATACGGTTGCTATGACAACAGTTTTTGCAATGGGGCTTCAGAATGCTTTTGGAAAACTTTATGCTAAAGAAACCTACGGACCAACCACTATGATGACAGGAAATGTGACCCAAGCTTCTCTTGATTTAGGAAGTTTATTAAAAAATGGGTTTAAAGATGCAGAAGTTCTTTTAAGTTTTAAAAAACAGTTTATAACCTTAATCGGATTTCTTGTTGGATGTTTTCTAGGAGCAGTTGCAGGAAAGTTTTTCGGATTAGGAACTCTAATTCTACCCGGAGCAGCCATGATTATTTGCTATTTATACCACCGAAAAAGCTAGTTAAACCCACATTTTCGGATTGCAGATTTCTGATAATATAGTATCTTTAAAAAATGATTTTAGTTCCCTTTTCTCAAAAGGGAATTCTAAAATCGATCCAAAAAGAAATTTCTAAAAAACTCCAAATTCTTGGCTATTCCTGAAAATTCTGAAATTATACAAACAATGTAATGAAGGAGAAACTACTAATTGTTGAAGATGAATTTATAGTTGCAAATGATTTAAAAATCATGCTGCATAAAGCGGGTTATCAAGTTGTTGGTATTGCTGCCTCAGTAGCTCAGGCTCGAAAATTAATCGAAGAAAAAAGCCCTGACTGGATTCTGTTAGATATTATTTTAAAAGGCCAATTGACTGGAATTGATCTCGCTTGGGAACTTCGCCAAAAAAATCTGCCCTTTCTATATATTTCAGCAAATACCAATCAAAGTACACTTGAAGCTGTAAAAGCTACACATCCGTACGGTTTTATGGTAAAGCCTTTTAGAGAAAAAGATCTTGTGGTCATGCTTGATATTGCCAGATATCGATTTAATCAAGAAAAAGAAGATTTGGCAGCGGCTTATGTGAGTCCAGAAACTCAAGAAATTCAAGGAATTATTGGTCAGAGTCCTCTACTAAAAGAATCCATTGAAAAAATAAAAATTGTAGCTCCAACTGAAACTTCTGTTTTAATTTTAGGCGAAAGCGGTACAGGAAAAGAAAGAGCAGCAAACGCCATACACGAACTTTCGGCACATAACTCACATCCGATTGTAGTGGTAAACTGCGCCGCTTTACCTCAATCTTTAATAGAATCTGAGCTTTTTGGACATGAAAAAGGCGCTTTTACAGGTGCCAATGCGTTAAGAATCGGTAAATTTGAGCAAGCCAATAACGGAACTATTTTTCTAGATGAAATTGGAGAATTACCTCTTGACTCTCAAGTTAAATTATTACGAGTTCTTCAAGAAAAAGAAATTCAGCGTCTTGGAGGCAATAAAACAATTAAGATTAATGTTCGCATTGTAGCGGCCACCAATAAAATTCTGGAAAAAGAAGTTGCAGAAGGCCGCTTTAGATTGGACTTATATTACAGACTAAATGTGTTTCCGATACAATTGCCTTCTTTAAGAGAACGAAAAGAAGATATTGAAATGCTTGCTACTTATTTTCTGAAAAAATATGCCACAATTTCGAGAAGAAACGTAAACAGTATAAGCGCAAAAGCCTTAGAACAATTAAAAAATTATAGCTGGCCAGGAAATATACGCGAATTAGAACATTTGATTGAAAGAAATGTACTTCTCGCCAAAACAAACGAAATTGAAAAATTTGATTTATCTTCCATTGCCCCTATTGTCTCTTTAGAAATCGGTACAGATAAAATAAAGTCGATGGAAGAAATGGAAAAAGAACATATTATGAATGCGCTTCAAATGTGCAATGGCAAAGTTTCGGGTATCGGCGGCGCTGCCGAACTTTTAAAACTGCAACCGCAGACTTTGTATTCAAAAATGAAAAAATTAGGTATAAAACAAGGATATAATTAAATTTTATTTAACCGCAGATTTAACCGCAAAGCTCGCTAAGGTTTACGCAAAGTACGCTAAGTTTTGATAAAGATTAATTGAAAATTAAAAGTACGCAAAGGCTTTATGTAGACAAAGTTTTATCCGCACAAACCTTTGCGAACTCAATATTTAGATCTAGCTTAAGTTCTTTAAAAAAAATCTTAGCGAACTCTGCGTAAATTTTTTGCGCAATCAAAAGCTAAAAGACTTAGCAAACTTTGCGGTTAAATTTCACAAGCTATAAAAAACAAAATATATGGAAACAATAAAACTAGAATTAGACGAGAAAAAACATGGTGCTTTTAATCTCTATGTAGATGATAAAAAACTAGGAGAAATGACTGTAAGCATTAAACCAGATTTACTGACGGTTTACCACACAGGAGTTGAACCAGAAGCAGAAGGAAAAGGCTATGCTAAGAAACTTTTAGAAGAAATGGTCTCTTATGTACGTGCCAATAACCTGAAAGTTTTACCGCTTTGTCCTTACGTTCACGCGCAATTTAAAAGACATCCGGACGAATACGAAGATATCTGGAAGAAATAATTCTTGATAAAGTGGAGTAAATCTGATGACCGATTTTTCTCTCGCAGATTTAGCAGATAATGCAGATTCTTTAAAATCAAAATCTGCTAAAATCTCTTTAAATCTGCGTGAAACATTAATTCGCTGTTCTAATAATTTAAAACAAAAAACTATGAATACAGATATTTTAACAGATGGTATTCCTTTAAATGAAGCTAAAAAAGCCCTGATTCTAATTCACGGACGCGGTGCTAGCGCTCATGATATTCTTTCGATTGCAAAACATCTTAAAGTAGATGACTTTGCATTGGTTGCGCCTCAAGCAGAAAATAGAACTTGGTATCCGTATTCGTTTCTAGCTCCTTTGAACGAAAACGAGCCATCCTTTTCAAATTCATTAGAAGCCATACATAAAGTTGTGGTCGCTATACAGCAAAACGGAATCGAAAAAGAGAATATTTATTTCTTAGGCTTTTCTCAAGGTGCTTGTCTTGCTTTAGAATTCACTACAAGAAATGCTGCAAAATATGGCGGTGTCGTAGCTTTCACAGGCGGATTAATTGGTGATCAAGTTTATGAAAATCATTATTCAGGAAACTTCGAAAACACACCTGTTTTTATCGGAACAAGCGATCCCGATTTTCACGTTCCTGTAGAAAGAGTCAATGAGACTGAAGCGCTTATGGAAAAAATGGGCGCAGATGTTACTAAAAAAATCTACCCAAATATGGGACATACGATCAGCCAAGACGAAATAAATTGTGCCAACGCATTAATTTTTAATAAAAAATAATGATTACGATAACTCGTGTTTACAGCGATGCCAATGGAGAAAGTCATTTTGAAGACTTTGAAGTTCCGTTGAAAAACAATGGCGATATCGGATTTTTATCTGATGATGAACCTGTCAAATCTATCGTTTTTAGAGAAGTTAGTCCTTCTTACGATTACGATTTTCATAATGCTCCAGATCGCCAATACATTGTTTTGCTGGAAGGAGGCGTAGAAATTGAAACTTCATTAGGAGAAAAAAGAACATTCAATACAGGCTCTATTTTATTGGTAGAAGATACTACAGGAAAGGGTCACAAAACCAAAAATATAGAACCTAAACTGAGAAAATCTATTTTTATAAAGTTGGTTTAAATAGTTTCAAGTTTCAGGTTTCAAGTTTCAGGTTCAAAGTTTCAAGTTCTGTCGAACTTTGTCAAAGTTTAAAACTTTGACAAAGTTTTACGCTGTCAAAAAAATCAATCCAAAAAATGCTCTTTTTTAATTCCTAGCTTCTTCATTCTAGAAGTCAATGTTGTAGACGGCAAACCGAGTAAAACAGCTGCGCCCTGCGGACCTGAAATTCGTCCGTTGCATTTTTTTATGACTTTTAGAATGTGCTCCTTCTCTACTTCTTGAAGGGTTTTGGTATAAAATTCATTGACTAAAGTATCTGGGCTAGCCATTACAATTTCAGGAAAAATCATTTCTTTGATCTTTTCATCTTTGGCAAACAAGATGCTTCTTTCTACCATATTTTCTAGCTCACGTACATTTCCAGGCCATGCGTTAGTCATCATACTGTTGAGTACTTTTTTAGAAAACCGTTTTACATTTCTTCCCATTTTTGTGGCATGCTTTTCCAAGAAAAAATGTCCCAAAACCGGAATATCTTCTTTACGGTCGCGTAAAGCAGGAAGCTTTATCGGATAAACATTCAATCGAAAATATAAATCACTTCTAAAACGCTCGCCGTAAACTTCTTTTTCAAGTATTTTATTGGTTGCGGCAATCACTCTCGCATTCACTTTTATGCTTTTGTTTCCGCCAACCCGTTCAATTTCCTTTTCTTGCAAAACACGAAGCAGCTTACCTTGCAATTCTAATGGCAGCTCTCCTATTTCGTCTAAAAAAATCGTACTGTTTTCGGCTTGCTCAAACTTACCAATTCTTTGTTCGGTTGCTCCTGTAAAAGCGCCTTTCTCATGACCGAATAATTCGCTTTCGATTAAATTTTCAGGAATTGAGGCGCAATTTACCTTAATCATTTTTTGGTTGGAAACTTCAGATAAATTATGAATTGCACTAGCTACAAGTTCTTTTCCTGTTCCTGTTTCTCCCAAAATTAAAACCGTAGAATTTGAAGAGGCTCCTTGAGCAATCAATTCACAAACGTCTTTCATAGCATCGCTAGTTCCTATAATTCCGTGAAAACCTTCCTTTTTCTGAATGTTTTTTTCTTTCTTTCCTAAAATATTTTGCTTCAATATTTGCAACTCAGCAAGCGTATCTTCATTTTGCTGCGTCAGCATAATGTTTCTCACTGTAATAGAAAGCTGCATCACAATTCCTTTCAAAACGCGATTCGATTCTCTGCTGAAAGTTTTAGCATTTTTAAAAAAAAGAAAAAGCACATTTCGATTTCCTTCTATATAAGGAAGCCCAACTCCAAACGCATTTTTAGAGCCTTTTTTATAAATGCTCTTAATGTAATCTGGATGCTTTGAGTTTGATAAATCGAAAGAAACTATATCAGCAGAATTAAGGCAATCATCAAAAAAACCATCATTTATAGCATAACTTTTTGAATCTACATCTTGATCTGTTGAATGAAAAATGAAATAATCTCCTTTGCTTTCATCAGAAGAAGCCAAAATAAAATCATCAAATTGGAAGTTATCTTTTAATATTCCGTTCACAACAGATTCTAGTTCCTTTTTGTTTAAAGCCCGAGAAAGTGCTGTACAAATAGACATAATAATCATTTGTTCCTTTTCTCTTTCCTGCAATCGGTTTATTGCGATCGCAGCTTTATCTATAGGCTTTTCCATAAACGGTATTTATTGCGGTATTTTGGCGGTGATAGCGTAAAAATAAGGAATAGCATTTAGTAAACAAGTATAGATTTTCTAAATATGCCATTTTTAAATCATAAAATTACGATATATCGTAGGTTCTAAAATCTTGTACTTCTCCCAAAGCCTTGTTTTGAAAGCCTTTATTAAATCGGAATGTTATTTGATTTGCTTTTGATGTTTTCAAAAAACAGTGCGTTTTTATTTCTTAATCTAGGTTAATCGATGCAGAAGCATAACCGCCGTAAATTTGTAAAAGAAAAATCAATAACAATTTAATATAAAAAATACCATGGAAAATAAAATTTTAGGCTTACACCATATTACTGCAATTGCAGGTGACGCTAAACGCAATTTTGACTTTTATTCAAAAATTTTAGGATTAAGATTCATTAAAAAAACAGTGAACTTTGACGATCCAGGAACGTACCACTTTTACTTTGGTGACGAAGTAGGAAGCGCAGGAACTATCTTAACCTTTTTCCCTTGGGGAGCCGGAATTCAGCAAGGAAGAAAAGGTTCTGGAATGGCAACTGAAATTGGATATTCTGTTCCAAAAGGAAGTCTTGATTTTTGGCAAAAACGTTTCGAAAAATACAACGTAATTTACAATAAACCAGCTGAAAAGTTTGGTGAAAAATATTTGACTTTCTTAGATCCAGACGGATTAAAATTGGAATTAATCGAATCTAAAACAGACGATAACAGAAAAGCTTGGGAAACTGACGAAGTAAAAGCAGATGTGGCTACAAAAGGTTTTCATAACATAACTTTGACTTTAAACAACGTTAAACCAACTGCGGCTATCTTAACTGATATTTTTGGTTATAAATTGATTGACCAAGATGTAAACCGTTACCGTTATGCTACAGATGCTGTAGAAAATGCTTCAATTGTTGACTTGGTAGAACTACCGGAAGAAAAACGCGGTTTAAATGCAAACGGAACTGTTCACCACGTGGCTTTCCGAGTACCAAACGATGAAATTTTAATGAAATTCAGAGAAAAAATCGAAGACTACGGATTGCAGATTACTCCGCAAATTGACAGACAATATTTCCACTCTCTATATTTCAGAGAACCAGGCGGAGTTTTGTTTGAAATTGCAACAGATAATCCTGGATTTACAGTCGACGAAAGCTTAGAAGAATTAGGTCAAAACCTAAAACTTCCAGCTCAATACGAATCTCAAAGAGCTGCTATTGAAGAGCATTTGGTTAAAATTAATTAATTTAAAAATAAAACTAGGGTTAATCCCGAAACACACAACTATATTTTGAAAAAGCTGTCCTGAATGGGATGGCTTTTTTTATTTGTTATATTGAAGGGGTTTATATCTTTTTATAGGAAAACATTTTATATTTGGGTAATCTAAAAAATGAGTTGGATTAGGATTACCTGCCCAATATAAAAAATGAACCTAACACGCATTTGTATTAATCGCAATAAAAATGAACCTAAAAACAATTCAACATCACAGATATGAAAAGGGACTTCCACAAGAAGGAAATTTTATACTCGGACAAAAAACTGGCTCCAATATTTTTGTATATCAGGCATTCAATGATAGCATTGCAGATTATGCCATAAAAAATCAAAAATTCGGAGGAACAGATTACAGCTTCGAAAGAATGACGTGGATAAAACCCAATTTTTTGTGGATGATGTACAGAAGTGATTGGGCAGAAAAAGACAGCAACCAAAGTCGAATTTTGGCCATTGAGATGACTTTTGAAGGTTTCGAAGAACTTCTTGCTTATGGTGTTTTGACAAGCTACGACGAATCATATGGAGATGAATCAACATGGCGAGAAAATCTAAATAGTAGCGATGTAAGAATTCAATGGGATCCAGACCACAATTTTAAAGGAGAAAAGCTAAAACGTAGAGCCGTTCAAATCGGAATTAAAAATGAGGCGTTACAAAAGTTCAACAACGAGTTCATAAAATCAATCCAAGATATTACTGCTTTTGTTAAAGAACAAAAAGCGAAAATTGATAGCGGAGACGAATGGTTTTACGCAATGAATGAATCCATAATTGAAGTCAACAGCGCTTTAAAAAAGAAATTTTCAATTCTTGAAGCATTTCGCTCACCATTTGTAGAAGGAATAATTTCAGAATTTAACCATAAAAAGGCAATCAACCAAGCAGATTTTGAGAAATTGCTAATTTACAGTGACCAACCTGAAAGAAATGAATTTGTTGGTTATGTCAAAAATTACAAAAATACCGAACTATCAAGATATCTATTAAAAACCGCTATTGCTTACAGAAGAGATGATGAACTAGGAGAATTTGATTGTATGTGTGAAGACCTTTTAACGTTTAGTTACTTTGCTAGTAAAAATAAAGAGGCAATTGATCTCCATTTAATTTTAGAAGCTAAAATGGTTGATTTTGACACTTGGTGTGGATTTGATGGTGAAATGATTTTTTATCCATTGGGTCTTCAACCAACAAAAGAGTACATAGCAACGAATAAGGATTTTCTGGTAGAAAATGTTGAAGGCTTTGCGCCCCAAACAGCCGATTATTTTATTGAATCTTTTAGTGAAGAATATGTGTATAATCAAATTCATAGTAGAGCGTTTTGGTATTTTTGATCAAAAAACATGTAACAAAAAAGCCATGCAAGAATTACAATTTAAAAAGAGATAAGTGCATTCGCTCAAAAAGTATATGAAATGATTATAAAAAAAGCTGTCTACATTCTAGACAGCTTTTTTTATAATCGTTTCATCACATAATTCTTTTTCGGAGCAATAAATTATCTATAAAAATGTTTTTTAAACACTTTTAAATCCCTTAGTTTTACTCCTCCAAACAATCCTAAACATGAAAAAAGTAATTTTCTTACTTTTACTAACTTTCTTTACCGCAACCACTTTTAGCCAAAACGAAACCAATAAACTTAAGCTTCAGAAAGATAGATTGATGCTGCATAATGTCGCTATTTATCTTCGGAACGTTAATCAAGGTTCGATAGATATTGACAGCGCGATGATTTTGGCTAGCAAAGCACACAAACTTCCGTACACGCTTGCCAATGATGAAGGTTTTAATGACGGATCTAACTTTCCCGGAAATAATTTAATTACCAATAATTACGCTCGTGGAGCAGAATTGCTATTGCCAAGATTAAATACAATCGATCAAATTAGACTGTCCTTGCAAATTGGGAGCTTTTACCTTTTTAAAGCTGGCACAAAAAAAGAGGATCTAAAAAATGCGCTTTTGTATATTAATAAAGCCCAAAAACTGGCAGAAAAATCCAAAATTCAAAAGTGGCATTTTCAATCCAAATATCTTCTTGCCAAATATTATTACCAAGCAGACAAACCACAACTCAGCAGCACCATTTTTTCGCAACTGGTTAATGCCGCAAGAAAAACACAAAACGAACAAATACTAGCAGAAGCTATTGACAATCAAGGTACGTTTATGCCAGATAGCAACAAAGAAAAAGCAGTTATTCTGGCTGAGGCTTTGGCTATTTATAAAAAATTAGGCAACAAAGAAAAAGAGCTTGAAACCTATATGAAAATAATTCCGGTTCATTTTTGGACTGGTAAAATGAAATTGGCCAGACAAGAACTCCTTACAAGTCTTAATCTTCAGAAAAAAATTGGTTTTCTATACACACAATATACCGAAACGACTATTTCGTATATCGATTTATTCAACAATAATTTTAAAGATGCGCTATATTACGCTTTAAGGAGCGTTAGCTCAATGGAGAAAACAAAAGATTATGCTTTTGCAGATAGTTTTTACATACGCCTCGGCAATATTTACAACAGCACGGGCTATTATGATGATGCTATTAAATTTTATCAGAAAGGAATTGAATACAATCAAAGAGAAATTAATGCGGGGACTTGGTACAAAAGTTTTTTTGGTTCTGTAAGGGCATTAATGGATAATTCTAAATATTCAGAAGCATTAAAATATCTGGAAAGCAACTCTAAAAAATACCCTCCAAAAAATGATTTGGATAATATGATCCTGAATCAGCTTAAGGCGCGCTGTTATGAAGAATTAGGAAAGTTGAAAGAAGCAGAAGCTTGTTATGAAAAACTTGATTTTTTTGCAAAAAAACTAAATTCAGCAGAAACGCGCAAAGATGTCGCGACCTGTACTTCGATTATGGCGCTGTTTTATGTCAAAATTCATAAGCCAAAAAAAGCAGAAGAAATAACTAATCGCATTCTTACTACAACTCATCATACAGAGGGTTTTAACCGTTATGTTCTGGAACTTACTTTATTCAAAATTGATTCCTTAAATGGAAAATATTTCTCTGCGATCGAACACATGAGAAACTATACTCGAATTCAAGATTCGATGGATAACATGCGTAAAAACCTTGATTATGAAAATTTGAAATTCAAGTTTGAAACAAGTGCCAAAATTCAAAATATAAAATCTTTAAAACAGCAGACCGATCTTCAGAAACGTGAATTGCATTCGTCCAAACTTTTAAATATAATCTCTATAAGCAGTTTATTTTTATTGCTGATTATCATTATTTTATTGTACAACAGAGCCAAAATAAAACAGCGCAGCACGAGCCGACTTCAGTTAAAAGAAAAAGAAATTAAGCTTAAAAATGTAAAATTGGAGCGTTTGGTCGAAGAAAAAGAATGGCTTTTGAAAGAAATTCATCATCGGGTAAAAAACAATCTTCAAACTATCATTAGTCTGCTTAATTCTCAATCTTCTTATTTAAAAGATGATTTGGCGATTTCTACCATAAAAAACAGCCAAAACAGAATTTATGCGATGTCATTGATCCATCAAAAACTATATAAGGAAGACAACGTTTCTATGATTGATATGCCCGATTACTGCAACGAATTGGTTGAGTATCTAAAAGAGTCTTTTAATGCCGAATACATTCATTTTGAAGTGAAAATTGATGCGATCGAATTGGATATTTCGCAAGCTATTGCATTGGGTTTAATTATCAACGAAGTAATCACCAATTCGATAAAATATGCTTTCAAGGATACCGAAAATTGCATTATCAGACTTTCATTATCTGAGATTTCAGAAAACTGCTATAAGTTATTTATTTCTGATAATGGAATCGGCATACAGGATATTGTAGAGTTGCAAAATAGCAATTCGTTCGGAATGACACTTATAAACGGCTTAAGCAATACACTTGAAGGAGATTTAGCGATTAAAAATGAAAATGGACTTAGCTTTGAGTTAGTATTTAAAAAGGAATTTAGATAAAAAAATTAATCTTCGGCGCCCATTAATTCTATTTTAGCCATAATTAATGCCAGATTATTTTCTAAAGTAATCTTGCCATCGCGCCATTCTTTTTTATTAGATCCTCTTGAAATTCTAAAAATGAAATCGCCTGTAAAAATGTAGCCAGAAGTTTCTCTTAAACCTGTTTTGGTTATTCTTTTCTGCGCTTCTCTCAAATCGATTTTTATTTCATTTTCATTTTTAAAGACGATGGTATCCAAACCATCAAGGCCTTTTCTAAATTCATGTCCGCGATATTGAATCAGTTTGATTAAAGCATTCATAAACAGCAAAGCTCGACTCAGATTTTCTTTAGAAACATTTAAATCCAAAATCTCCAATTTATCTGGCTGAATATCTTGATTTAAAGTTTTGTCTTCCCAATATTGCTTGGTTGCCGTAATAATCTCAAACAGATTTTCTAGCTTATCGCTAATGGTCAACGGAGCATCGACATCGTTTTTTATACTTTGAGCCAAATCAAGCAAAGGTGTAGATTTTGAAGGAACTCGAAGTTGCATTTCGTACGTCTTTTTTAAAATGGCAATTTCATTATTTCCTTTAAAATCCAATGAAAGTTGAGGAACATTTTTCCTCTTATATGCGGGTCCAATCCAGTGTCTGCTTTTGGGAAGCGGAATATTCATTTTTTCGCAAGCATTTTTAATTCCCATACTGGAAACTTCATAATGTTTTGCAATCTGCGGAATTGAAAATTTCCAAACTAAGCTATAAAGTTCTGATCGGGTAAAAGTAATTTTGTCCATAAATCAGATAAAATCAATTCAAAAGAAAATTCACCATCTCTATAATTTCTTATAGCAATGGTGAATTAAGAAAAATTAAGTACTACTCTACTCCGCCTCCTAAGGCACGGTACAGGTTAATTGCTGCATTCAGTTTTTCGAGTTTTATGGTTACCAAATCCAATTCGTTTTGAAGCGAACTGTTCTGCGCTGCGATTACTTCAAGATAATTGGCCATTCCGCTCTTATAAAGCAAAGAAGCATCTGAAGTCGCTTTATCTAACGACTCTGCTTTATCTTTTGCTAAAACAATGCGTTCGTCTGCATATTTCAATCTAGACATGGCATCATTTACTTCGCCAACTGCTGTTATAAAAGACTGTTTGAATTGCACAACCGCTTTTTCTTGTTCTAAAACCGTAACTTCATAAGCTGTTCGCAAGGCTTTTTTTCTAAAAATAGGCTGCGCTAAATTGGCCGCAATGGTTTTGGTAACAGAACCTGGAAAATTAAACCAGTTTTCAAATTCAAAAGAGTTCAAACCAATCGACGGACTCAGACTTAAAGTCGGATACATCGTTGCTTTTGCTAATCCCGTTTTAGCATTGGCAGACATTACCGCATATTCGCTCGCTTTTACATCTGGCCTTCTGCTTAAAAGTGAAGCTGGAATTCCTGTTGGAAAAAGTACCGAAACTTCGGCAGCATCAATATTTCCAGCTCTTTCAATCTTATCTGGATATTCTCCGCATAAAATCTGCAAAGCATTTTCCTGAACCGCAATATTCGCTTTCGCTAAAGGCACTAGCAATTCAGCCGTTTTTTTCTGAGCCTCAGTTTGGTTTACTGCCAAAGAACTAATAGAACCCGATTTGTATTGCAATTGCATCATGCTCAAAGTATTCGTACTCAGTTCGATGTTTTTTTCTGCAATTTTCAGCTGTTCATCTAAACCTAAAAGATTGTAATAAGACTGCGCTACCTGAACAATAATTCGAGTCTTTAATGCTGAAAGGTTTTCTTTTTGAGCAAAATAAGCCGCTTTAGCATCTCTTTTCTGCATGGCTGCCTTTCCCCAAATATCGACTTCCCAAGAAAGACGAAGATTAGCGCTATAGTCATCCATATAATCTTTACCAATAAACTGTTGACTCAAAGATCCATTCAAAGAATTTTTTGATGGATAAGAACGGCTCGCTCCAGCATCGAAATCTAGTGTGGGTAATAACGATAATTTGGCTTGTTTATAACTGAGGTCGAGCTGTTCCATGCTTTTCATGGCAATGATAACTTCATTGTTTTTGACTAAAGCTTTTTCAATCAAAGCAACCAACAAAGGATCTTTGTAATAGTTTTTCCACGGAAGCAAAACTGTATCTCCAGTAACCGCGACTTCTTCGCGGTACTTTTCTGGAGCATTTAAATCTGTACGAGAATATTTTTTGCCTACCACACACGATGTCATGATCGCTCCGGTAAGTAAAACCATTCCGATTTTATATAATGTTTTCATTCTTATTCTTTTATCGTTTGAACTTGAGTTGCGATCTTTTTTCTAGATACTTTTTCCTGTAAATATTGAAATATAATGAAAAGCAACGGAATCACAAAAACGCCCAGTACAACACCGCTAAACATTCCGACAGCTGCACTCACACTGATTGATCGGTTTCCAACTGCAGTTCCTCCAGAAGCAAACATTAGCGGAATCATACCTACAATAAAAGCTAGCGAAGTCATGATAATTGGTCGTAACCTTGATCTGGAACCTTCAATTGCAGCTTCAACTATCGTCAATCCAGCAAGACGTCTCTGCAAAGCAAATTCTACAATCAAAATGGCATTTTTAGCTAGAAGTCCGACAAGCATGATTAATCCGACCTGAACATAAATATTGTTATCTAGACCAACCGCTTTGATTCCGGCGAAAGCTCCTAAAATTCCTGTAGGAATAGAAAGCAATACGGCAAGTGGCAATAAATAACTTTCGTATTGAGCAGCAAGCAGGAAGAATACAAACAATAGACACAACCCAAAAATGGCAACTGTCTGGCTTCCTCCTGCTTTTTCCTCCAAACTTAAACCTGTCCATTCGTACGTATAATCAGATGGAAGTTTATCTAAAACTTGTTCCAGATTTCCCATAATTTGTCCGTTACTATAACCTGGCAATGCCATAGCTGTAATGTTCACCGAATTATAAAGGTTGTAACGGTTTACCGATTCTGGTCCGTATACTTTGTGGAACTTCACAATTGATTTTACTGGAACCATCTGCATATCGGCATTTCTTACGAAAATTTCATTAAATGCATCTTCATCCATTCTAAAAATACCATCCGCTTTTACATTCACACGGTAAAACTTACCAAATCTCGAAAAGTCAGCCGATTGATCTCCTGCAAAATACGTCTGGATATTTCCTAAAAGCTCCTTGATATTTACGCCCATTTGACGCGCTTTGTCTTCGTCAACTTCCAATTCCAATTGCGGATAATCGGCTCTAAAAGTCGTATACGCATATTGAACACCAGGCTGCTGCATAATCTGCCCGATTACTTTATCAGACATGGCTTTTAAAGTTTCTGGACTTCTCGCCATTCTGTCCTGCAACACGATTTCAGCACCGCTTGTTACCCCAAATCCTTCAACTGGAGGCATTCTAAAAACCATAATCTGACCTTCTTTGATTTTAGCCAGTTTTCCACTTACGATATTCATGATTTCCTCAATATCCTTAACTGTTCCCCTGTCTTTTTTCGGCTTCAGTTTGATAAAACCTAAACCATAAGCCGGGCTGGCACTATTACTCAAAATATTGAATCCTGTAATACTCGTATTTACATCAATCGCTTCTATAGGAGCTAATTCTTTTTCTAATTTCTGAATGACAGCTGTTGTACGATCCAAAGCCGTTCCTGGTGGCATTGATAAACTGTATACCATGAAACCATCATCTTCTAGAGGCACAAAACTTTTTGGTGTTGATGTCATCATGTACACGGCAAGTGCTGTAATTCCAGCCACTAAACCAGCCGCAATCCATTTTCTTCCAATTAAAAAACGTACACCTTTAATATATCTACCCGTTAAATTGTTGAAACTTGTATTGAATCCAACGAAAAAGCGGTCTTTAAAAGTAGTTTTGTGCTCGTGATCACCATGTTTAGATCCGTGATTCTTTAGCAAAAGCGCACATAATGCAGGCGTTAATGTTAAAGCATTTACAGCCGAAATAATAATCGCAATAGCCAATGTGTAAGCAAACTGTTTATAGAAAATCCCCGAAGATCCTGTCATAAATCCAATCGGAATAAATACCGCCGACATGACCAAAGTAATCGAAATTACCGCTCCCGTGATTTCTGCCATGGCGCTGTGTGTCGCTTCCTTGGCCGAAATTCCTTCGTCTTCTTCCATTTTACTGTGCACCGCTTCGACAACTACAATCGCATCATCGACCACAATTCCAATTGCCAATACCAACGCAAAAAGCGTTAAGATGTTAATCGTAAATCCGAAAACCAAAAGGAAGAAAAACGTTCCCACAATCGCAACCGGAACTGCAATAGCTGGAATGATCGTCGAGCGAATGTCTTGAAGGAAAATGAATACTACTATAAATACCAGAATAAAGGCTTCAAAAAGAGTCGATTTTACCTGACCTGTGGCTTCATCCAATCTTTCTTTGGTGCTCATTACGTTAACGTATTTGATACCTGGAGGAAAAGATTTAGACAATCGTTCTACTTCTTTGTTGATTCCGATTTCGATATCATTAGCATTTGAACCCGAAGTTTGTAAAATGGCCATTGTAACGGCGTTTTTACTATTCGATTTATTGTCACCGCTATACGAAATAGAACCAAATTCTACTCTTGCAACATCTTTAAGTCTCAAAACATTGCTGCCAACGTTTTTAACCACAATATTTTCATATTGCTCTGGCTTGTTCTTTTTTCCTTTGTAGCGAATTACATATTCTAATGCCGCCGAAGATTCTTCTCCCAATTTACCTGGAGCCGATTCTAAACTCTGTTCTGCAATGGCCTGAGTAACATCTGACGGAACCAAACCTGCATTGGCCATTTTACGAGGATCCAGCCAGATTCTCATCGAATAATCTTTTTGCCCAAAAATCTGAACCTGTCCTACTCCTGGAACACGTTTCATTTGAGGTACTAAGTTGATATTGGCATAGTTCTGCAGAAACAACTCATCGTATTTGTTATTATCATCTGTATACAAGTTGAAGATAACAATCATACTATTTTGCTGTTTCGAAGTCGTTAATCCCATACGGATAACTTCCTGAGGCAATTTTGGAGTGGCTTGCTGCACTCTATTCTGCACGTTTACCGCAGCCTGATCTGGGTCTACACCTTGCTTGAAAATGACGCTGATCGAGAAAGATCCATCATTACTGGCAGTAGATTTAATGTACTGCATATTTTCAACTCCGTTAATCTGCTCTTCTAAAGGCGTTACTACCGAACGAATAACGGTTTCACTGTTTCCTCCTGGATACGAACCGCTTACCATAACTGTTGGTGGCGAAATATCTGGGAATCGTGTTACCGATAATCGGGTAAGACCTATAATCCCCAGTATAACTAGTACAATAGAGATAACTGTGGCCAATACTGGCCTGTCTATTATTTTCTTTAACATGGAAATGTTATTTTATTGAATGAAAAATTATTTACTGCTCGCGTTTTTAGCAGCGATTTTTGGAACGACTTCCATACCATCATAAAGGACATCGATGTTATTGAGTGCCACTTTATCTCCAGGTTTTAATCCAGATTTTACAAAATAATCTGCTCCTGCGCTTCCTGCAATCTCGATTGGAACCATGCCTACTTTGTTTCCTTCTTTTAGAACAAAAACAAAAAATTTATCCTGAATATCTTTTACACTCGCCATTGGAACTGTAATGACAGATGATAAACTTTTGTTTAAGACAATTCTTGCCGAACCTCCAGAACGTAATTCTTTTTTCGGGTTTGGAAAAATAGCTTTTAGGGGAATTGTTCCCGTTGCACGGTCGATGTTCCCGCTGGCTACTTCTAGTTTTCCTTTTTGATCGTATTCACTGTCATCAGCCATAATTAAACTTACGGTCTGATTGTTTTTTGCGTCTTTCGAAAAAGCCAGATAATCTGCTTCTGTTAAAGAGAAATATACAAATACACTGTTAATCTCTGAAAGTGTCGTTAACGGAACGGCATCATTTGGCGTAACCAAATTTCCGATACGGTTTGGAATACGGCTAATATAGCCGCTTACAGGAGCTTTAATCAAAGAGAAATCGGCATTTAACTGAGATGATCCTAAAGCGGCTTTAGCCTGTGCTACTTGTGCAGTTGCGGCTTCGTAATTGGCTTGTGCTGTTTTTAACTGCATGTCTGAGAAAACTTTCCCTTCAACCAAAGGTTTGATTTTTTCTACTTCTAGTTTTGCATTTGCCTGATTGGCCAAAGCGCTTTTGTAAGCTGCACGGCTGTTGTTTACTTGCTCGGCGTAAACATCGCCTTTTATTTTAAAAAGAGATTGTCCTTTGGTTACATAGTCTCCTTCTTTTACATAAATGGCTTCCAAATAACCTGATACTTGTGCTTTTATGTCAACGTTTACAGTACCTTCAACTGTTCCTGGATATTTCTTTTCTACTTCTCCTGTTGCCGAATTAGTCTGAAGAAAGTCTACTTCTGGCTTTGGAGGAGCCATTTGTGCCTCTCCGCTTTTTCCGCATGAAGAAAGGGAAATGGTTATTAATAAAATTGCAATCCTGCCAATTGCTTTATTATTTTTAAAATACTGTTTTGTCATTTTACTTTTCATTTTTAAATGAATTACCTCAAATTTGGGCGCAAAATAACAGATCAAAACCCGTTTTTTAGGGAAGAACTTTACCCAAACGACATTTTTTGATACCGAAACGGATGGTTTTTTAAAGCTTCTGAGTAGCTAAGATGCTAAGATTCTAAGATTTTTTCTGTCATGAAGACACTAAGGCGAAAAGTTTTTTAAAGAATAAATGAAAAGGAATCTCGCAAAGTCGCTGAGACGCGAAGTTTTTTATGCCACGAATTCACGAATTTCTCTAATTGAATTCTTGTGTGAAATACTGCAGATAATTTCTCGAATTTTTATCGCCAAGTTGGTAAAACGCAACGTTTGTCATTTCGACGAAGGAGAAATCTCCGCGAGAAACTCTACAAAGATTGGCAATAGATTGCGGAGCTACTTGTGGAGATTTCTCCTTCGTCGAAATGACAAAAATGAGAGCAAAATATCATAAACACAGGAAAAAATTAGCGGAAATTCGTGGAATTTGTAGCAAAAAAAATCGCATCTTCGTATCAAAAAAATTCGTGAATTCGTGGCGAAAAAAAAATTCGCGTCTTAGTGCCTTCGTGGCAAAATTCGTGACAAAAATTCGTGGCAAAACAAAAAAGCTCAGAATCTCAGCATCTCAGAACCTTAGCATCTTTCTCACCTATCCATCCACTGTTTAAAAAAAGGTGTTTTTTCTCTGCTGATGATTACCTCCCGTTCGGGATCTAATTTTAATTGGATTTTGAGTTTTGCGTTGAAGTAGTTCGCAATAGATTTGATGCTTTCTGCACGAATGAAAAACTGACGGTTGGCGCGGAAAAAAATATTTGGATCTAATTCCTGCTCCAGTTCTTCCATGGTTTGTGGAATCGAAATAATTACGCCTGATTTTAGGAATAAATTACTGGTTTTGAATTCCGAATATATAAAGTCGATATCGGAAACGTCTACGCTTTTATAGCCGTCACGATAGGTTACTAAAAAGCGCATTCTGAAAACTGGTTTTTCAATCAGTTCTTTTAGAATTCCGGCGATATTAGTCACGCTGGATTCGTTTTTATTTAAAGATTTAAATTTGCTTAAGGCAAACTCCAATTCGTTCTTTTCGATAGGTTTCATCAAATAATCGATGCTGTTTACCTTAAAAGCACGAATCGCATATTCGTCATATGCTGTAGTAAAAATTACAGGGCAAGTTATAGTAATTTCGTCAAAAATGGCAAAACTTAATCCGTCTGCTAGACGAATATCCATTGTAATCAAATCTGGACAAGGGTTTGATTTTAACCATTCGACTGTATCCACAACTGTATCAATGATTCCTAAAATCTCACAGTTGGGTTCTAGTTCTTCGAGCAGCCTTTTTAGTCGGCTGGCGTTAATACTTTCATCTTCTACAATTAAAATTTTCATAACTCTTAAATTAATGGCAGACGTACCTCATAATAGCTGCTTGATTCATTAAAAATCGGCATTCTCTCAGATAAAATTTTATAACGAAATTCGATGTTTTTATTTCCTATTCCTGTTGAAGCCAAGCTTTTTCCAGCGGTTCTCTGCAAGTTATTTCGAACGATAATATCACCAGAATCAGAAAAAACAGTAATGGTAAGCGGATTGGCCAAAGTTGCCATATTGTGTTTTACAGCATTTTCTACCAATAACTGTAGCGTTAATGGCGGTAAATGAAGTGCTAAAGAAGGAGAATCAACTTCAATTTTCAAATCGATTTTATCGCCTAATCTTTTCTTTAGCAAATAAAAATAAGCATTTAGAAATTCTATTTCTTCTTTTACAGTAATGGTATCTTTATTTGAATTGGAAATCATATAACGATATACTCTCGTTATATTTTCTAAGAACGAAGCCGCTTCTTTCTGATCTTCATAAATCAGCTCTGTCAAAGTGCTGAAGTTATTGAACACAAAATGCGGATCTAACTGCATCTTAAGAGATTCCAATTTTGAACGTGTTACCGATTCTTGAAGTTCTGATGCTTTAATTTTTAATTCGGCCGTTTCAATAGCGTTTAAACGCCATCTGTTTAGCAGAAATATTCCGGTATGAATGGCACTAATAAAAAGCGAGATAATCGCCGCCATAATTTTAGACTGCCAAATAGTAACGAGATCATTTTCTTCTAAAGCTGTACAAGGATACAAATAATCCCAAAGGCAAGAAAAAAAGTAGTTTAAAAGTATATTTCCAGCAATAAGACAAATAAACTGTGCTATTGCTCTAAATGCTGGATTTTGTTCCCAACTTATGTAGTAGTTTAATTTTCGGCCAACAAACAAAGTTAATTCTGTAAGGATGGCGCAGTAAAGCAAAATGATGAAGATATCGAAGGTCTGATCTAAATCGAGCAAACCTTCCTCTTCAAAATTCCTATATGGATTTAGAAAATAATAGGACGAAAGATAGACCAAAAACACGGCTGGAATTACTATAACCCTGTAGTATTTATAGAAAAAATTCTTGCCTGTTTTTTTATTTTGGTTCTTTCTCCCCATTTATTCCCTCAACTGTAAAAATTGAAAAATCCTATCTTATTAGTGTTCTACTAGAACACCTTCTTCTTTTTTGTCTGCTTTTATGGTAGCAGTTGGATTTTTCTCACGCATAACGCCCCATTTTAAGCACGTTGCGCCCCAAGAAAATCCTGCACCAAAAGTAGTGATCAATACATTTTGTCCTTCTTTAAAATCATCTTTGAAATCCCATAAACACAACGGAACTGTTGCAGATGTTGTATTTCCGTAACGATCAATATTTACTTTTACTTTGTCAAAATCAATATTCAAGCTTTCGCTTACAGCATTAATGATTCTCAAATTTGCTTGATGCGGTACAACCCAATCAATTTTATCTGCTTCTAGTTCATTTTTTGCCAAAGCATCTTGCGAAACTTGACTCATTGCTGCAACGGCTCTTTTAAATACAAAAGCACCGTCTTGTTTTAAATAATGCGTTCTGTGCAAAAGACTCTGCATAGAAGTTGGATTTCTAGAACCTCCAGCCGGTACTGCTAGAGAAGAAACACCACTTCCGTCCGTTTTTAGAATCGTTTTCATCAAACCAGCATCAGATTCTGTTTTTTCTAACAAAACTGCTCCTGCTCCATCTCCGAAAAGAATACAAGTATTACGGTCTTCATAATCTACGATAGAGCTCATTTTATCTGCTCCAACGATGATTAATTTTTTATAACGACCGCTTTCGATCATGTTTGCTCCCATTTCTAGAGCATACAAAAATCCGCTGCAAGCTGCATTCATATCAATTCCAAAAGCATTTGTAAGTCCGCTTTTATCGCAAACAATACTTGCTGTTGGCGCTAAAATGTGATCTGGAGTTGCTGTTGCTACTAACAGCGCTTCTATTTCCTCGCGATCTACCTTATAGTTTTCGATAAGATTTTCAATCGCTGCTGCGGCAAGATCAGATGTTGCTGTGTCGTCGTCTGCGATTCTACGTTCTCTAATTCCAGTTCTTTTAATGATCCATTCCTCCGATGTATCAACAGTTTCTGAAATCTTTTTATTGGTCAAAATTGATGATGGCACGAAACCACCTATTGCTGTAATAACTGCGCTCATTGTTTTTATTTTTTTTTAAGCTTTGTACTCTTAGAACGCAATGCTTAATACTTTTTTCTCTTCTTTTACAGTCCAGCTCAATTAAGAACTGATGCAGGAAATAGAGTGGTATTTCTTAAAAAGACGATTAAATCTGCTGGCAATATCATTTACTGAGAAATATTGTTTTTAAAAAACCTGAACAAGCTGAAAACATTATACAAAATCCAATTAAAATAAATTAAAAATATACACCAAGTATTCTCTCGGTATTACTTTGGAATAAAATCTTTAATTTATCTTATTTTTAAAATCATACAATGCTATTTCAGTTTGTAGATAATTCCCAATTATAGCTGTTGCCATACTGATAAAAAAACCTATTGCATTTAAGTTTTTAGAGTGCCACAAAATTAATTTAAAAAAATCTGAAACTAGCAGACAATTAAGAATAATTAACAAAACTGCCTTAAATGTTAAAATATATTTTTGAAATTCGGCATCAAGCACTAAAAATTATAGAATCCCTAAAATCAAAAAAAATCTGTTAAAATTTATTTTGATAAAATTTCTTCAAAAAAACCTTGTAATTTTTATATCATTGTTTTTAAAACAAATTAATCTTTAATAATTTGGAAACGACAATAATGGAATATCTAGCCCTGCTGCCAAAATTCTAGTTTTGCTTCTGTGGACCAAAGAATCCCAAAAACCGTATTTTTGAGGCACCATAATTAACAAATCGGCTTCATAATTCTTGATTTCCTTCTTAATTTCGTTAATCACCGCATTCGATCTTACGGTTTTATAAAGGTATTTTACGTCTTCAAATTCTTTTTCGATATTCGAATTCATTAAAATTCTGTGCTGCTCTTCTTTTAAATCGTCCAATTTTTCATCTACGCTAAAAAATTCGATTTCTGCTCCAAAATCTCCTAAAGCATTTTTGATCCAGCTAAACTTTTTAATAGCCGAAAAACTCAAACTATCGCAGGCGTATAATACTTTTTTAATATTCAAGAAACGGGCATTTTCAGGAACTGCCAAAACGGGAATCTGAAGATTCTTAATGGCTGTTGTAGTTGAATTTCCTAGTAATTCTTGTTCAAAGGAACGTTCTGCCATTCCCATTACAACAACATCTGCATTGGTTTCTTTGATAATTTTTGGAAGCTCATCTTCCAAAAAAGAATAGGTACAAATTGCGGCTGTTTCAATTTTAAACGAATCTGCTATTTCTTTGGCTAAATTTTCTAGTCTAGAAATTGCTTTGTCAATCTGTTTCTGCATTGCATCTGCAGTAATATGCGAGTTTGCACTGTGTACACTCAGCGAAAATGAATTAAATAAAACCAATTTTGCTCCTGTAGCTTTTGCAAGCCCAGCAGCATAATTAACTGCATTAGTGGCAATGGCAGAAAAATTTGTTGCGGCGATTATAGTAAGAGATGAATTCATAGAATATAATTAAGCTTTTGCGCAAAATTGCTTAAATAAAGGCTTCAAGCATTTTTTATATAACTGAATAATCATTTTTAACGACTCAACCGTAAAATATCATTTCTGAAAAAACAGCCTTTCCTTTTTTGTTTCTTACTTTAAAAACCATAAAAAAATAATCGGCTCTGACCGTTTTAATATTTATTACTTTTACTTTTATTAAAACTTCAGCAATGGATGCCAAATCTTTATTAAAAGAGCATGTTTCTAAAATTGTCGCCTTAACAGACGAACAGTTTGATTATTTCTTTTCGCATTTTAAAACAGAAACTTTTAAAAAAGGGCAAACTATTATTAGTGAAAGTCAGGACGTTGACAAAGAGTATTTTGTAGTTTCGGGCTGTTTAAAGTCTTTTTATGTCAATGATGAAGTAAAAATGTACATCCTACAGTTTGCTATGCCAACTTGGTGGGCTTCTGATTATGCGGCACTTTACAACAAAACTAAAGCTACAATTAATGTAGATTGTGTTTCGGATGCTGAAATTCTTTCTCTTTCAAATCAGGATCGAGAGAAAATCTGTAGTGAAATACACGAAATAGAACATTTTTTTAGATGGAGAACCAATCGCGGTTATGTCGCTTCTCAGAAAAGATTGCTTTCTTTTATGAATAATGACACCAAAACGAGATACGAAGAATTGCTTGCCCTCTATCCTGCTTTATACAATACTGTACCTAAACATTTAATCGCCGCTTATCTTGGTGTATCCAGAGAAACTTTAAGCCGATTGTACAACGCTTCTAAACCGCATTGACGAATGTGATCTACATCACGTAATCTATTTTGAATACCGCCATTACTTTGTACTATAAATTAATAACAATTTAAAATACAGAATAATGGAAACTAAAAATTTTAAAATTTCGAATACTGAAAGTCAAGTAAACTGGATTGGAAAAAAAGTTACTGGACAACACAATGGAACAATTAATATCGAGAATGGTCATTTTACTTTTTCTAATGACGAACTTAGTGGCGGAAATGTCGTTATAGACACTACTTCTATCTTAATTCTTGATGTTACCGACTCTGCAACAAATCAGCAATTTGCGGGACATTTGGCCTCTGAGGATTTCTTTTCTACAGACAAATTCAAAACTGCATCTTTAGACATTACAACTGTTTCTAAACAATCTTCTTCGGCTTATTTTATCGAAGGCAATCTTACTATTAAAGCCATTACACATCCAATTGGTTTCAATTTGGAAGTGGAAAAAAATGAAAACGATTTGAAAGCTTTTGGTAAAATCATCATTGATCGTACCAAATATGATATGAAATTCCGCTCTGGAAATTTCTTCACCAATCTTGGAGATACTTTGATTTACAACGAATTTGAATTGGATGTTAATCTAACAGCAAAACTTGCTTAATACTTAGAAATCATGCCATATGTAAAAATTGAAGTAACTCGTGAAGGTGTTACAAGAGAACAAAAACAGCAGCTCATTTCTGGCATTACGCAACTAATAACAGATGTTTTGGACAAAGATCCCAGTCTTACACACATCGTGATTCAAGAAATAGAATTAGACGATTGGGGATTTGCAGGTGAACAGGTTTCTGTCTTGCGTGAAAGAGGCATTACAGCTCAAAAAAAATAATCACTTTAAAATCAGAAAAATGAAAACAATTATAGTAACCGGTGCCTCAACAGGCATCGGTAAATCAATAGCTCAGTTATTTTTAGAAAAAGGCTACAATGTGGTGATCAATTCTGCCAATTTGCAGAATCTTGAAACTACTTTTAAAGAATTAGGACATGCAAATCAACTTGCAATGGTACACGGCGATGTAAGTCGTATTGCTACTGGAAAAGAATTGGTTCAAACTGCTTTAGACCGTTTCGGAAGTGTTGATGTATTGGTAAACAATGCGGGGATATTCCAGCCGCAATCTTTCTTAGATGTTGAAGAACAAGACTTAGATCGTTTTTTAAACATTAATTTAAAAGGAACTTATTTTACAAGTCAAGCGGCTGTAAAACAAATGCTGCAACAAGGTGAAGGATCTATTATTAACATCGGAACTGTTTTAGTAGATCATGCCATCGACGGATTTCCTGCAACTGCGCCTATTTCTAGCAAAGGCGGCGTTCATGCCTTTACAAGACAACTTGCTGCAGAATTCGGAAAAAACAATATTAGAGTAAATGCGATTGCTCCAGGGATTATTAGAAGTCCGCTTCAAGCTAAAACAGGTGTCGATAATGCCGATAGTTTGGCAGGATTACATTTATTGAAACGCATTGGAGAAACCCACGATGTGGCGCAATTGGCTCTTTATTTGGCCGAAAGCAATTTTGTAACTGGCGAAATCATTAATTTAGACGGCGGACACGTTGCTGGACACAGCATCTGATAACTTCAAAACTTAAAATCATGGAAAATTTTGGCACAAATGCAGCTCTGATTACAGCTGTGCTTATGAATTATTTTAACGGAATTTATACTGGTGATGTTCCTTTATTGCGAAGTGTTTTTCATCAAGAGGCAATTGTTGGTTTTGATATTAATGGGGAAACTCATTTTAAAACCATAAATCAATATCTGGAAGGCGTAAAAAACCGTAAAAGTCCACAGGAATTGGGAGAAGAATTCAAAATGAAAATCCTATCTTTAGAAATTATCAATAATACCGCTGTCGCGAAAGTTCAAGTTCCGATATTCGAGTATAATTATTATGACCTTTTAAGCCTTATCGTTGTTGATGGCAAATGGGTTATCAGTAACAAATTAGCAACTAAAGTAAATTAAAATACAATGTGGAATTCAACCAAAATAACACAATTACTAGGTATTGAGTATCCAATTTTACAAGGTCCAATGGGCGGTGGTTTTTCAACTGCCGCTCTATTGGCTTCTGTAAGCAATGCAGGCGGATTAGGCAGTTATGGCGCTTACACACTCACACCTGAAGAAATTAGAGCAGCTGGAAAAGAAATTAAACTTGCTACTTCTAAACCTTACAATATCAATTTATGGGTTAATGATGTGGACAAAGAACTTCTAAATTATCCTCCAGAAAAACTGGAAAAGATAAAACAGAATTTTAAACCGTATTTTGATGAATTAGGGATTCCGCTTCCTGATTTATCTTCGAACATTCCTTCTAAATTTGAAAAACAAGTAGAAGTTTTATTCGAACTGAAACCCGCTGTTTTCAGTTTTATTTTCGGAATTCCGTCAAAAGAAATACTGAAAGAAAGCCGAAAACTAGGCATAAAAACCATTGGCGCGGCAACAACTTTAGAAGAAGCGCTTGCGCTAGAAGATGCCGAAGTAGATGCAATTATCGCTGCAGGATTTGAAGCGGGCGGACACAGACCTTCTTTCTTAAAACCGGCACAAGATTCTTTTACAGGATTATTCAGTCTTGTACAGCAATTAAAAGCTAAAACCAAAACACCAATCATTGCAGCAGGCGGAATCATAGACGCAAAAGGAATAAAAGCAGCAATGGCTTTAGGTGCCGATGCTGTACAATTAGGAACTGCTTTTATGGTCACAGATGAATCGGGCGCGACGCCTGTTCATAAAGAAATGCTGTTTACTCATCCGAATGTTCCAACTACGGTTTCAAAATCGCTTACAGGAAGGATGGGCCGAATGATTAGCAATAAAATCTCTGACGCTGTTCCTTTTGAAACGGAAGTACTTCCTTTTCCTCTTCAAACCAAATTAATCGCCCCTTTAAAAGTAGCCGCACTCGCTCAAGGAAGAACCGACATGATTAGTTTTTGGTCAGGACAAAATACAAGCAATTTAAAATACCATAAAGCTAGCGAATTAATGCTGGCTCTAATTGCTGAAATGTCAGTGTAGTTTTTTACCGCAAAGTTCGCGAAGGTTATTTTTATATGAATGCTGGAGATTTTAAGTTCGCAAAGGTCTTACTAGCTGTTAAGCTTGTGCTTAAACTTTTTTAATCTCGCAAAGTCGCAGAGTCGCAAAGTTTTTTACCTCTCGCAGATTTGGCAGATTGAGCAGATTATATTTTTAATATTAAAAAATCCCAATGAATCTGCCAAATCTGCGAGAGATAAATCCTTTTAATCTGTTTAATCTATGGCTTTAACAAATAAAAAACTTTGCGCCTCTGCGACTTTGCGAGAATTTCATATCTTTTTTGTTCACATCGCTTTGCGAACTTAAAATCTCCAGCATTTGTGTAAAAAAAACCTTAGCGAACTTTGCGCTAAAAAACACATCGATTTTCTTCACAAAGCTTTGCGAACTTAAAATCTCCAGCATTTAATATTAAAAAAACCTTAGCGAACTTTGCGTTAAAAAATACCAAGCCCAGCAGCGTCCAGTTCACCCCGAAGTTTGTCCGTTTCAACATAATTTCGATTTCGTTTTTAAGGCTTTCAACGCACATTTGTACCGTTAAATAACTTTAAATATCAAAATCATGAACTCAAAAACAACAAAAATTATCTATTGGACAGGCGCAGTATTAACTTCTTTATGGTTTGGCGCAAGCGGTTTCTTCGAATTAACAAATAATCCATTGGTCTGGGGTATTACACAGCAATTAGGTTATCCAGCACATTTTATTTATATCCTTGGCGTTTTTAAAGTAGCAGGTGTCATTACGCTTTTAATTCCGAACAAATTATTACGATTGAAAGAATGGGTTTTCGCAGGTGTATTTTTCGATATTATCTTTGCTTTCTTTTCCAAAATTGCCGTTTTAGGTTTTGGCGCAGCAACCGATGCCATTATTGCCTTTGTAATGGTAAGTGTTACGTATGCTATGTATAGAAAATTATACACCGCAACTTATACTCCATCAGAAATAAACTAAAGAAAATATATCAAAATAAAATGCCTAATAATTGATATTAGGCATTTTATTATTTTTTGTCTAATTCTCTACAATAAATCACAATGAAAAAGATCATTCTAATTCTCTGTTTTTTACTTTCAGCTTTATTTTTTATAAGCTGTTTTATGTTTCCAGGATTGTAAAATCAAGCCAATTAGTTTGTCTGAAAAAAGATAAATTAATTGGTTTTATCGGTTTTCTAACCAGCTTAAAAATGCCGTTGCTTTTTCTTTTCCTACCAATAATTTTTCTTCTGTTGGCACACTTAGTTTTACAATTATTTTTCGCGAGAAATAATGTTCTGCTTCTCGTATAGCCGAAAAATTAACCAAATATTGTCTGTTGATTCTAAAAAACTGAATTGGCGATAAAAGTTTATGAATCTCATCTAAAGACTGCGTTAACGGATATTCGTTTTTGTCTAAAGTCATAATTGTCGGCGTTTCATTTTTGATGTAGAAAAACGCAATATTCTCGGTTAAAACCGTCTGATATTTATTGTTTTTGAAAACTAAAAAACTGCTTTTTCCTTTATTTTCGCCATTTCTGGTCAATAAATAATCAAAATCGGGCATTACTTTTTTATTTCTCTGAAAGAAGTTTTTCAATTCTCCCGCTTTCTTTAAAGCCTGCGAAATGCTTTCTCTTGAAAAAGGCTTCAAAACATAATCAATTCCGTTTGATTTGAATGCTTCGATGGCATAATCATCAAAAGCGGTACAGAAAATGACAGGCGACAAAACCTCAACATTCTTAAAAATCTCAAAACACTGACCGTCTGCTAGTTGAATATCCATAAAAATAAGATCTGGCTGATCATTTTCTAAAAGATAATCTACTGCGCCGTCAATGCTTTGTATATAAGACAAAATCTGAACATCGGGTCTGATGCTCAGAATTAATTGACCAAGTGCTTTGGCCGTTTTTACTTCATCTTCAATTATTATGATAGTCATAATTTAGTGGTATTTTTACTTTAAAGGTAGTTTCGTCTTTGTCAATTTCAATTTCTTTATGAATCAGGTGCATAAAACGCTGATTGATATTATCTAAACCAACACCTGTAGACACAGCGCCTCTTTTGAGCTGAATTTTATTTTCAACTACCAAAAACTCATTTTCTGTATAAAGATTTATTGTGAGAGGTTTATCTAAAGAAACAACATTGTGTTTGATGCAGTTTTCAATTAATAATTGTAAAGTAAAAGGTGGAATTGCCGAATCGTACTGCTTTGGATCGATTTCATTTTCTAAAACAAATCCGTCTTCAAAACGCGCTTTCAGCAAATACACATACGAATCCAGAATCTGAATTTCTTCGCTCAACGGAATCAAATCCATTTTTCGGCTTTCTAGCGTAAAACGGTAAAAATCGGATAATTTCAAGATAAAATCAGAACTCTGCGGATCTTGGATATCGACCATAGATTTTAGCGTATTCAGACTATTAAATAAAAAATGCGGATTTACCTGTTGTTTCAATAATTCGTATTGAGCGCCAAGGTTTACAGCTTTTGTGCGTTCTAGCTCAACTCCCATTTGCTGTGTCTGATAATTTTGAAAAAGCAGATGTAGGAACATATATACAATCAAGTTGATTAAAACTCCGCGAAGTTCGAACA
The DNA here is from genome assembly GCF_058135255.1 of Flavobacterium sp. LK-23. Lineage (NCBI taxonomy): Bacteria > Pseudomonadati > Bacteroidota > Flavobacteriia > Flavobacteriales > Flavobacteriaceae > Flavobacterium > Flavobacterium sp. LK-23. Next base: position 8,632 of record NZ_JBYUVT010000007.1, on the reverse strand, counting down.
TGATTGGTGCATCCATTTTTGAAACCTGAAACAGTTCCTGATGCGCGATTACCAAAATCACCATTAAGACAATCCCTAGAATAACACTCAGTAAAAGCTTCCAGTTAAAAAGGCTTTTATTGGCATGATTAGCAGAAAATTTTGGTAAACTGTAAATGTTGTAATACCATATAAAAAGGGAGAATAACAACGTAATCGAAGAATTTATAATAAGGTCTCCAGGTGTAGAATCGGCATCAAATAATTTAGGTATCGAAGCCATGACCGCCAATGCAATTGAACTTCCCCAAATGACTTTGAGCGAAACCTGAAAACGTTTTGTTTTTTCCATATTGTAATTGGTTAGTTATGATCAAAGATAAGTTTATTTGAAAAAGATTTCACGCAGATTTTTACTGATTTTAGGAGATATGCGCAGATAAATTTTAATCTCGCAAAGTCGCTAAGGCGCAAAGTTTTTTTTATTCTCATTTTGTAGAGCTACTCACGGAGATCCCTCGTTCCTCGGGATGACAAACAGGGCGGAAAACTAGAATCAAAAAAAATCTGCAAAATCTGCTAAAATCACTTTAAATCTGCGTGAAATAAAAAACTAAGCCTTCTTTACTCCCAAAATAGCACCTGAATTCATATCTTGAACAAAACCAATGATTTCGAAATCCTGCGCATTATAATTTTTAGGAAGACGAATTGATGCTGTTCCTTTTTTGGCTTTATTTAAATCTACAGATTGGAGATTACGAACAATTTGATAATGCGATAAAACCCGATGCGCATTCTCGCCTCTTTTTACATTGCTTTTGGCTTCTTTCTGAACAACTGCAAGCAATAAACGGCTGTTTTTTGAAGTGACTTCGACGTTATAATTTACAGAAAGTGAATTCTCATTTTGATTTGCCTCTAAATTTAAACTCGTCGAAACTGGCTTTGAAAGTGCTGATTTAATTCCGTTTCTGAGACTAGTTTCCTGAGAACCGATATAATCAGTTTTTCCGTTAATGATTACTTGAGGCGTATAAATCGGTTCTTTTCCCATAAATTTTGCGTAATCGTATTGTCTTTTGGTAAAATCAGCATTGCTGAAAATATCTTTCCAGCCTTGCTTGTCCCAATAATCTACATGATAAGCCAATACATAAACGTTCTTGTCCTTGTATTCATTCTGAATTTTTCCAAGCAATTCATCAGCAGGCGGACAGCTCGAACAGCCTTCGGAAGTATATAATTCTAAAAGTGCAAAACCTTTTTTATCTGAGTTCTGACTCAAAACGCTATTTCCAATTAAAAGAAACAGCATTATAAATCCATTTAAAATTTTTATCTTTTTCATAATTAAATTTATTAAACCTGACAGGTTTTAAAACCCTGTCAGGTTTGTTGAGAGCTGAGTTATCGCATCAACTCATAACTCATAATTCATAACTTAAAACTATTAAAGAATATTAATCTCAACGTTTATATTCCCTCTCGTTGCTTTAGAATATGGACAAGTCTGATGCGCTTGCGCCGCCAAAGTTTCTGCCGTTTGAGTATCAATTCCAGGAAGGCTGATATTTAATCTTGCCTGAAGAGAATATTCTCCTTCTGTTACGCACAAATCTACTTCGGCGTCGACAGCAGTTTCGGCTGGAAGTCGAACCCCAAGTTTAGAAGCTGCGATTCCTAAAGCTCCAATAAAACAAGCCGACCATCCCGCAGCAAACAATTGCTCCGGATTTGTTCCTGGACGTGAAGATCCTGGTGCGCTTAATTTGATATTCAATTGTTCGTCTGAACTTTGAGAAGCCCCTTCTCTACCGCCTGTTGTATGTGTTTTCCCTGTGTATAAAACTTTTGTTTCCATGATTTTTTTGTGTAAAATGTTATTTGTAAAAAGTGAAATGTTTATTGATATTGCTTTTTGCTATTGCAATTGCTATTGAATTTGGAATTTGGGATTTAAAAATTGGAATTTACTTAGAGACATCAATTATCGCTTGTGCAAACGCCTTTGGATCTTCTTGCGGAACATTATGTCCGATTCCCTTTAAAACTCTGTGTTCGTATTTTCCGGTGAATTTGTTGGCGTACGCTTTTCCATCCGCGAAAGCGCCGTCAAAATCACTTCCTATTGTAATGGTTGGCACTTTAATTTCTGGTTTTGCTGCCAAACGTTTTTCTAAAGAATCGTATTTAGCTTCACCTGCTTCTAGAGATTGTCTCCATCTGTAATTGTGAATCACAATCGCTACATGATCTGGATTATCAAAAGATTGAGCCGTTTGATCGTAAGTTGCTTTGTCAAAATTCCATAACGGAGAAGCGATTTTCCAGATTAGTTTATTGAAATCGTAAGTGTTTTGAGTGTAACCTTGTTTTCCCCTTTCGGTTGCGAAATAATATTGGTACCACCATCCCAACTCAGCTGTTGGAGGAAGCGGTTTTAAATTTGCTTCTAGATTCACCACCAAATAACCACTTACTGAAACCAAACCTTTTACGCGTTCTGGCCAAAGTGCCGATACTACCACCGCAGTTCTCGCTCCCCAGTCGAAACCGCCAATTACAGCTTTATCAATTTTAAGTGCATCCATAAAAGCGATAATATCACTGGCTAAAGCAGCTTGTTGACCGTTTCTGAAAGTATCTTTCAAAAAAAAAGTCGTAGTTCCAAATCCGCGTAAGTATGGTGTAAAAACGTGATAACCTTTTGCGACTAAGATCGGAACGACTTCATTATAACTGTGAATATCATAAGGCCAGCCGTGAAGCAATATTACTGGAGTTCCGTTTGATGGACCTGCTTCAGTATAGCCCACGTTTAATAATCCGGCATTAATTTGTTTTAAAGTTCCTAGTGAACTGTTTACTTCAATTGTTTTTTGTTTTGAAGTTTGTGCTTGAGTGAAAGCTGCATTCATAAAAAGAATAGCGATTAGAATATTGGATAGTGTTTTCATAATTTTTTATTTTTGATTAGTTGATTATCAGTTAATTTCTTCGTCAAAGGTATCTTGACATTGTTTGTTTTAAAAGGTAAAAAAAGGTGAAGTGGACAAACTTTAGGTTGAAATGGACAGGCTTTAATTTGAGATAATTTTAACGCAAAGGGCGCAAAGGATTCGCAGAGATCACAAAGATTTTTTTGAGTTGAAACTAAGTTTCTTTTAAGTTCACAAAGCTGTATAAATAAAACTTTGCGACTTCGCGACTTTGCGAGATTAAAAAGCCCAACATTCACACAAAGCTTTGCGAACTTAATGTCTATTGGCATTCTTCTTAAACAGAACTTCGCGTCCTTTGCGAAAATCCTTTGCGCACTTTGCGTTAAAAAACTACTCGCATTTCAACTTGAAACTATTTTTTCATTACAAGTATTGGCTTACCTTTTTCCACAATATAAGTCGCCAGTTCTGATGCTTTCGCATTTGTATTATTTCTAGCCGAATGCACCACACCCGCTGGAATAAAAAGTACTTCGCCTTCTTTTAGTGTCACCGGCTTTTCTCCTTCAATCTGATACTCCAGCGAACCTTCAACCACGTAAATCACTTCTTCGCCCGGATGAGAATGTTTCCCAAAAGCCGAATGTCCGTCAAAATCGATTCGTGCCTGAACCATTTCGCGTCCCGGAACGCTTAGATCGTGTTTTTGCAAATCGATGCGTTTAACGCCTGTTTGTGCTGTAATTTGATTCGGAACTAAAAAGGCAATGATTCCTAAAACAATAATTGCGATTATAACCCATGTTTTTTGTTTTTTCGTTTCCATAACTTCTGATTTTAAATTATTTGTTTTCATTAATTTCTTAGTCAAAAGTATTTCGATAACCCTTCATACGAAATCAGAAAATAGTTGAAACGGACAAACTCAAAGGTGAAATGGACAGGCCGTGAGTTGTGAATTTTGAGAGATAAAATGTTTGAGAGATTAACCGCAAAAAGCGCAAGGATTTATGCAAGGTTCGCGAAGTTTATAATCTCGCAAAGACGCGAAGTCGCAAAGTTTTATTCTCACAGCTTTGTGTTCTCAATACTTATAATAAGTTTGACTCTAAAAATATCTTTGTGTGCTTTGCGTAAACCTTTGCGCTCTTTGCGATTAAATAAACAGCATGTAAAGCCTTTGTGACTTCCTGCCTTTGTGGCAAAATGAGCAAAAAAAAATCAGGATTAGTGTTTTACCACCATCCTGATTTTCTGAATTAAATTTAACCTTCACTTTTATCTTCTTCCTCTAAAGCCGCCTCCGCCTCTGAAACCGCCACCGCCAAAACCTCCACCATTAAAATGGCCTCCATCTCTTTGGATATTTTGGAAATTACGCGTTTGCATTTCTCCGCGATCTCTAGAAAGCGCTGATCGATTAAGATCGTTTGTAACATCTGGATGACCAGCTTCTCCAAGCGGTTTATTTGGCTGTCCGAGGGTTTGATCTGCTTTAGGGAAATTATCTCTCTGAATTCCGTCTCCTATTCGGGTTTCGCCTCCTAGGTTTTGACCCGCTTTTGGCAAATTATCACGTTGAATTCTCTCTCCTGCCCCATTCGCCCCAAGTGCTTCACTAGGTCTGTCACGCTGAATTCGTTCTCCCGCGCCATTTGCACCAATTCCCTGATTGGGCTTATTACGCTGAATCGCATCGCCCGCTTTTTTGGACGAACCCAAAGTTCCGGCTTGCGTCCAGCCACCGTTTCCATTATTATAATGACTCCAGTTTCCGTTGGCATCTCTTTTATAAACATGTCCATCGTGACCAGCGTACACATTATTATTGGTATGAATCGTAGTTCCTCCGCCTCTTCTATGCGTAATTACACCTTTATTTCCGCCCGAAGTTTCATAACCAATTGCTGTTCCTCGTCGCGTTGTAATATGACCTGTCTGCGCCCACTGATTTCCGTTTGTAGCAGCCGAATGTCCCCATTGTGCATACGCATTATGCCCTTGATTCGTTCTCGCATAATTACCCGTCCACGGATTATAAGTACTTGCAGCAGTGCGCCCGCCATACCAACCCTGAACACTTGCTGAACGCCCATATCTTCCCGTTGCAGGATTATACCAAGCCGAAGTTCCAGCAGCGCCATAAGGTCCGTAAACGCGTCTTCCAGCTGCATAACCACCAGTCCACGGATTATAAACCGCTCCTCCTCCATACGCATAAGGCCACGGACGATAAATTGGATACAGTCCGCCGTAATACATATAAGGCGGATAATACCATCCTGTGCCATAAGTCAATATCGCGCCAAATGTAGCACCAATAATAAAAGCACCCAAATAACCTGCTGTTGCACTGCTTTCTACCGTTGTATCGGTTGTAGTTTGCGTTACATACGTTACATTGTATACTGGCGAACTTGGCGGAATCGTATAAATTTCTTGCGGAACAGAATCGCATGTCTTCCAAGGTCCGTTCGGACTTGTCGACATAAACCAAACCGCCTGAAAACACAAATAATACAAATCTCCCACTTTTATAATCTTCTCTTGCGTATTGCTTGCATATTGCATTTTGGTTCCTTCGATTGGTTTAAATTGAGGTGTTCCACCATCATACGATACTTTTACTTTCGCTTCAGCATCCGATTTCTTTAAAATAGCCGTTGTTGGAACCTGCGATAACATTACCGCATCATTAGCTTCCTGCGTTCCAGGTACCGATGACAACACATTGGCACGCGGAGAATCTTTAGGAATTTTAGCAAAATCGGCAGGAAGACTATTACTGGCATAACTCCATGGTCCAGTTAACTCTTTTGACTTAAACCATCTTCCTGACAATAATACATAATACTGACCTTTGTTTTCATCGGCAAAAATATCATTCTCGGTATTGTCAATGTATAACAATTTCGTCCCTGGAATTTTAACGAATTTCGGACTTCCGTTTATCGCAATCAACTCTGCAGGTTTATTGCTGTAGAAAACCTCTGGAGCTCCACCAGAAGACGGAGGCGGAATCATTTTCTTAACATCATCAAAATTCTGACCCGAAGGCAGACTGCTTAAACCCGCAGGCAATTGGGTTGTTTTTGTCCATTTACCCGCAATATTTTTCGAAGTCAGCCAGATATTCTCCACCAATAAATAATAATCTTTTGTGGTTTTATCAAAAAACAAATCCCAATTGGTATTTACCACATATTGAATATCCGATTTTTCTACAGGCACCAAAACTGGTTCGCCTTGCACGATAAGCAAAATCGATGGATTCGTACTGTAAAAAATCGCAGGAGGATCGTTTTTAGCCGCAATTCCTTTTGGCGGACTTTTGGTATGACTTAAATCTGCCAAAATGCGATCTACGGAAATAGGATCTCCGCTCTGTGGCAATGTTTCTTTAAACAGCTTTTCCATTTCAGGAACTTTCTTTTCGTCTAAAGCAGGAAATCGCACATCGGTTACCTGAAGATTTTTTATAAAAGCGCTTCGGTTGTCTTTGTCTACCAATGTTTCCGCTTTTAGAGAAGCTACACCCAAAACCTGTTTTCCATCTTTTGGAGTCAGCGAAAAAGCCACTCTAGCAGTAATTTCTTTAAAATCTTTCCAATCGTCTACCTGAGGCTGATAATAAACCAGTTTTGTCCCGTTATTTTCGGCTTCGCGAGGCCAACCACGATCTGCAATTAATGTAGAGTCGGCAGTTTCAGACTTTCCAGTTTCAGAACTTGACTGCTCAGTATTTTTATCTTTTTTGCAGGAGAACAAAATTGCACTCAAACAAACTCCAAATATTAGAAAAGCATTTCTCATAAATTTAAAAGTTAGATTATTCATTGAAAACTTATTTTCTCGATCGTCTTATAAAATTCTTTCGTATAAAATTAAATTCACCGCATAAATAAAACTAAAAATCAGCCACTTACTTTGTTTCACATTATAATTTGAAACCAAATAAGCTAAATGATCCTTATTTTCTTGAACTGAGATTTTAATCTGCCTTTATAAAATGAAGCATTGATATTAATTAGAAGCTATTTCCTGCTATCCGCTATATCTTTTGTGTCGAACCCCGCCACAAAAGGATGCCGCTACTATCAGGGCTAGGGCAGTCATTTTCAAAAGGAAGTTCTTGTGAAATTATTATTTAAAGTCTTTTGTGTTCTAACCTCAATCTAATCAATAGTTATAAATTATTTTTATAACTACTAAAAATTATTAATTTGATTAATAAACACCTTCCCTATACCTTTGTCTCATCAAAATCAAAGAAATGATTTGAACATCTTAAAAAATAACTTTAAAAAATAGAAATCATGAAATTTACAAGAAGAGCAAACGCAAACTGGAAAGGTACAGGAATGGAAGGAAAAGGAACCATCAGTACACAAAGCACAACTTTAGATAATGCCCAATTATCATTCAAAACTCGTTTTGAGCAAGGTGTTGGAACCAATCCTGAAGAATTAATCGCAGCGGCACATTCTGGGTGTTTTACTATGCAGTTAAGCTTTTTATTATCTGAGGCTGGCTTCGTTCCAGAAGATTTAGACACAACGGCTAAAGTAACTTTTGAAGACGGAACTATAACCTTAATTCAGTTAGAATTGACTGGAAAAGTACCTGGAATTTCTGCCGAAGAGTTTCAGCAAACCGCTCAAAAAGCAAAAGAAATTTGTCCAATTTCTAAATTGCTGAATACTGAGATTACTTTATCAATCACTTTACTTTAAATAAATCCCAATACAAAAATCCCAAATTCCAAGTCTGAATGGAAAATTGGAATTTGGAATTTTCAAAATTGAAATTTCTATTCAAATTTAAAATCTAAATAAAATGAAAACAATATTTAAAAGCTTTTTAGCATTCGCAATACTAATTTTTAGTTTGGCATTCACAAACGTAAACGCACAAACTAATCCTAAAATTAAAAATGTCGTATTGGTTCATGGTGCATTTGCAGATGGATCTGGATGGCAAGGTTTATACAAAGTTTTGACTAAAAAAGGCTATAATGTAACCATCGTTCAGAATCCGTTGAGTTCTTTAGAAGATGATGTTAAAGCCACAAATTTAGCTTTAGACAAACAAGACGGACCCACTATTTTAGTTGGACATTCTTGGGGAGGAACAGTAATTACAGAAGCTGGAAATCATCCTAAAGTAGCAGCTTTGGTTTATGTAGCGGCTTTACAGCCTGATAATGGTGAAAATTCTGTTCAATGGTTGCAAACTGCTCCTCCAGCTCCAGAAAATGGTGTATTGCCTCCAGATGAAAAAGGAATTGCGTATTATGACAAAGCTAAATTCCATGCGGGTTTTGCGGGAGACTTGAGCAAAGAACAAGCCGATTTTATGTATGCTTCGCAAGGCGCTTTTCATGCGCAAGGTTTTTTAACTCCGATAACTAAAGCCGCTTGGAGAACTAAACCTTCTTACGGAATCGTAGCGACTGAAGATAAAAGTATCGTTCCGAGTATTCAGTACGCCATGTACAAACGTTCTAACACCAAAATCACTGAAATTAAAGGTAGCCACGTGGTATTTATTTCTCAACCAGAGAAAGTGGCGAATGTGATTATTGAAGCGTCTAAGTAATGGTGAATGGTGAATTCTAAACTATCCACAATATTGTCATTTCTGTAAAGGTTAGATAATTCGGTAACAAAATTTAACTTTAATAAATTTTGTTGCGATGAGAAATAACA
>NZ_JBYUVT010000006.1:0-240120 GCF_058135255.1 Flavobacterium sp. LK-23 | reverse complement strand
TTATGCTATGAGGTATTAATCCAAATTTCTCTGGGCTATCCCTCTGTGAAAGGCAGATTGCATACGCGTTACGCACCCGTGCGCCGGTCTCAAAATCCGAAGACTTCTACCCCTCGACTTGCATGTGTTAAGCCTGCCGCTAGCGTTCATCCTGAGCCAGGATCAAACTCTTCATCGTATATTTTAATATTATATAATCGATGCTTTTCCTATCGGTTCTTTTCGAATCTTCCGATTCTACTGCTCTTATTCTTTTTGTTTTAAGATCTCTCTTAAAACGGCTGTCAATTCAATATGTCTACGAACGTGTCTTCTTTTTGTGTTTCGCCTGTGTTTCAAAGCGGGTGCAAAACTAAAACTTCTTTTTGTTTCCTGCAAGAAAAATTTAAAGTTTTTTTGAGATTTTTTCAATCCCGTTTTCTTTAATTTCCCTCCCAGTATCTCAATGAACTTTCCGTGTTTTGCGGGGTGCAAATGTAGAAAGCATTTTCAAATCTCGCAAGCTTTTTCGAATCTTTTTTTTGAAAATTTCTTTTCGCCTGATTCTCCTTTCCTGCCAGTATTTCGATGAACGCCTTCGCTGTTGCGGGTGCAAAAGTAGAACCTTTATTTACATTTACAACACTTTCTTTTACATTTTTCCCATCTTTTTTTGCTTTATTTCTTAACTCACTCATAACAGCATGTTTACATTTTAAACTTTTTTAAATACTTGTGAGGTTTTTCTGCACATCTTCATTATTTTGGCATTTTCCGCCAGTTTCGGCATTCCCTTTTTATGGAGTTTTCAGCCTTTAAGCCCGTTTTTTGAAGAGATTCCATATTTTCAAAAGGCGCTCTCTTCCCTTTTTTATCCCGAAAAGGCGCTCGGACGCCAAGTTTTTCCTTCTCTTACTTCCAAAAACCGCTCTTCCCCCCCTTTAAGCTGCCTCTGAAAACCGGCGCCCTAGCCCCGATAGAAGCGGAAATCCTTTTTATGGCGGGGTTCGCCATGAAAAGATTGAAGCGGATAGCGGGATCAGGCTCCCAATAAATTCTAAATTCCAATTTTTTAAAATTCCAAATGCCGCCACTAAAAGGGCTTCGACTTCGCTCAGCCTGACAACCTAGATTTTCTCATTATATATATGTATAAACAATAAACCCGACTGGTTTTGAAAAACTGTCGGGTTAGATATTGTGCTTTACTTTTTACTTAGTCGAAACGGATTGCTTTTACAGGTGATATTTTTGTTATTATATAAGAAGGTATTAATAGCACCAAGAAACAAACACCAACCGTAAGGAGGTTTAACAATAGTATATACATCCAATTTAGATAAACTGGTGCTTGATTTACATAATAGTTTTCTGGATTGAGCTTAATTATGCCGAATTGCTGCTGTATTAACAGAATTGAAATTCCAATCAAATTTCCCCAGAATAGTCCACGTAGAATTAGATAAAAGGCATTATATAAAAATATCTTACGTACTGACCAGTTATTTGCACCCATAGATTTTAAAATTCCAATCATTTGAGTTCTTTCTAAAATGAGAACCAGCAATGCCACAACCATATTAATTGTTGCAACGAGAATCATGACCCCTAAAATGATTACTATATTAAAATCAAAGAGCTTAAGCCAGTCAAAAATATAACTGTATTTTTCTACAATGGTTTGTGTATCTAGATTAGACGAGGTTTTTTCGTAAATTTTATTTCCTGTGGATTTAATTTCATTAAAATCCTTTACAAAAACCTCAAATGCTCCAACTTGACTCTCGCTCCACTTATTGATTCTTTGAATATGGCGGATATCTCCGATAATATATGTTGCATCAAAATCTTGGAATCCGGAATTAAATATTCCGACAATCTTAAATCTACGGCTATTTGGAAGTTTCCCTTGCTCTTCCTTTATAAAAAAAGTATTGAATTGGTCTCCAATTTTTAAATTTAAACGATCTGCAAGAAATCTTGAAATAATAACATCTTCATTCAATGCTTTTGCAAAATCTGGAAGTTTACCATCAACAATATATTCTTTAATATTATTCCAATCGTAATCTTCTCCTACGCCTTTAAATATAATTCCTTCAAAAGCATTTTCTGTTCTAATTATTCCAGCTTTACTTGCCACTGCTTGGATATGGCTAACTTCTGGAACCGATTTAAAATTAGGATAAAAATCTTGTTCTTTTGAAATTGGAACTGTTGTAACTTCTGAATTGTTATTGTCATAATTAGAAATTATGATTTGGCCATTAAAAGCAGAAACTTTATCGCGAATTTTCTTTTGCAAGCCTATTCCTGTGGCCACAGAAACCATCATCATGATTATTCCGATTGCAATTGCAGAAATCGCAATTTTTATAATGGGCGCCGAGATACTGCTTTTATAATCTTTTGCAGTAATAAGTCTTTTGGCTATGAAATATTCTAAATTCAAATTATGAGTTTTCTTTATGTTGTTTAATTATTTCCTTTCTCAAAAATACATCTTAAAAAAGGAAATCAATACATTCTTAGAAACAATTGCCTGTATATTCAATCATAACGGCAGCTTCTTTTTCATTTCCTCGACGATGTTGAATGCTGCTGGACAAATTTCGACGTTTTTCAAAGTTAAATTAGAAATCTGATAAAATTTGTTTCGATCTGTATGAGGAAACTCTCTACAGGCTTTCGGACGAACATCATAAATCATACAATAATTTTCATTATCTAAAAATGTACATGGAACGCTTTGCAAAACATAATCTTTGTCTTCATCAATTCGCAAGTACTGATCAATAAATTGCTGAGGCTTTTGTCTAAAGTGTTTAGAAATTCGTTCTATATCTGCCAAAGTAAACAATGGCCCAGTCGTTTTACAGCAATTCGCACACTTCAAGCAATCCGTTCTTTTAAATTCGGCATCATGCAAATCTTGCATAATGTAATCTAAATTCTTTTGCGGTTTCTTTTTAAGCTTATCGAAATACTTTTTATTCTCGTTATGCTTATCTTTGGCTAACTTACTTAAATTATTTAAAATCTGTTTCAAGTTTAGTATTTAAAGTTGATTTGCAAAATTAAACAACTTTGAACTTGAAACCTTAAACTTTGAACTAAAACAATGAAAGATCTTTTTGGGAAAGCAATATTTGATTTTTACACCAAAAATTCGCCTGAAGACATTATTACTGAAACTTCTATTTCTGAAGAAGATGAAATGAGTGTCGAATATCTTTTCCGCTCTTATAACGAAATGCCGAAAATTGAACAAAAGGCTTTGCAATTGGCAAAAGGAAAAATATTGGATGTAGGGTGCGGAGCTGGAAGTCATGCTTTATCCCTGCAAAATGAACGCAATTTAAATGTAACCGCTATTGATATTTCTGAAAAAGCAATTGAGACTTGCCGTCTTCGAGGAATAAAAAACGCTAAAGTTGAAAACATTCTCGATTTTGATGGAGAAAAATTCGATACAATTTTACTTCTAATGAACGGAACAGGGATTTTTGGCCAGTTAAAAAACTGCAATTCCTATTTAACTAAACTAAAATCTCTTTTAAATCCTGGCGGACAAATTTTAATTGACAGCTCGGATATCATTTATATGTTTGATGAGGATGAAGATGGTGGAAAATGGATTCCGTCTGAAAATGATTATTATGGAGAGCTCGTTTTTAATATTAGCTATAAAGGAGAAAAAGAAGAACCTTTTGATTGGTTGTATTTGGATTATAACACGCTTCAAAATGCAGCGATTGCTAATGATTTAAATTGTGAACTTGTTCTAGAGGGCGAGCATTATGATTATTTAGCTAGACTTACCATTTAAAAACAAACCATAAAAAACCTATGAAAGAACTAGATTTAGAGAAATTAAAATATCCTATCGGAAAATTTATTGCTCCAGAAATTGAAACTCTTCCAGAAAGATTAGCAAAAGAAACGATTCATTTAACAGATGAACAATTAGACACGCCCTATCGTCCTGACGGATGGACCGTGAGACAAGTCATTCATCATTGCGCCGAAAGCCATATGAATTGTTTTATCAGAATTAAATGGACATTAACAGAGAACAATCCAGTTATCAAAGCTTACGACGAAGTTCTTTGGTCTGAATTAAATGATAGCTTAACAATGCCTATTCAGCCAACTTTGGAATTATTGAAAGGACTTCATTTCAGACTAGGCTATCTTATGAAAAATTTATCTGAATCTGATTTAGAAAAAACATTTATACATCCTTCAGATAATTCGGAAAACAAACTCAAAAAAATTATCGGAATGTATGCCTGGCATGGAAACCATCATCTTGCACACATTACTGCCTTGAAAAATTATAAAAACTGGAAATAATGAGTTGTTTACTTTTTACACAAACTGTATACTTGTATAAAACAAAAAACCTCTTCTACTGAAGAGATTTTTTGTTTTATGGAATATTAAGATACTTATGTGTCTGTAATGAAACTCTCCATTTTGGATTGCTCATTACATAATCAACAATAAGTGGAGTCATTTCTTCTTTTTTGCTCCATTCTGGCTGAAGGAATAAAATTGCATTATCGTTTACTAATTCTGCTTGCTCTTCTGCAAAAATAAAATCGTGTTTATTATAAATAATAACTTTTAACTCATGAGCATTATCATACACGGTTTGCGTTGGCAGTTTGTTCTTTTTTGGCGAAAGACAAATCCAATCCCAAGTTCCTGATAACGGAAAAGCTCCAGAAGTTTCGATATGCACTTTTAAATTCTTTTCTTTTAATCGTTTTGTTAAAAATGTCATATCCCAAGATAAAGGCTCTCCACCAGTCACTACAACTGTATCAGCATATTTTGCAGCATTTTCAACAATTAAATCCACACTTGTTGGCGGATGAAGTTCGGCGTTCCAGCTTTCTTTCACGTCACACCAATGACATCCTACATCGCATCCACCAATTCTAATAAAATAAGCAGCTCGTCCTGTATGTGAACCTTCTCCTTGGATGGTATAAAATTCTTCCATCAAAGGAAGCATTGCTCCTTTATTTACTTCTAATTGTATTTCTTTTGGTAACATTTTAATATTTTAAGAGTGCAAAGATAGTCAATAATATACGGAACAAAAAAACCGATAGTTTTTTGAACTATCGGTTTTTATATTCTCTTTAAATTTTCTAATTATTTTAAAGCTTTTATAGATTGTGTAGCATATGAATTTGCAGGATCTAAAACTAAAGTTTTATTAAAATACTCAATAGCTTTAGATTTGTCTGTATTAGCATAAGCTGCACCAATACCATTGTAAGCTTCAATAAATTTCTTAGTTACAGCTGGCTTAGCCACTTCTTCTGCACCTTTTGCTGAAATTTTAGTAACGTATTCTTCGTAGTTTTTAATGATTAAATCATCTTTATCTAATAAAGAATTAATTCTTGCTTTGTACAAGTATGCTTCATCATAGCTAGGAGCAGTTACTAAAATTTTATCAAAAGCTGCATCAGCTTTCCCTAAAGCAGCAGTATCACGGCTTTCTTTTGGTTTACTAGCATTACCATAGTATAAAGAAATTCCATAATAAACGCTATCATCTAAGTAATTTTTAGACTCAGAATTACCTGCTCCAAGTTCAAAAATAGCAGCAGCTTGTGCATATTGTTTTTTACCAAATAACTCTTTTCCGAAATCAGCGAATTCTTCTACTACTAAAGGCTCTAATTCAACTGCTTTTTTGATATCAGCTAAACCTGCATCAAAAGCTGCTTGATCTACTGTACCATCAGCTGCAGTTCCTTTTTTAATTTTAGCTAGACCTAAATAGTAGTAATCTCTACCGATAACTTTGTTCCCTGGAGCTTTGATATAATCTTCAATAGATTTAATAGCTACATCAACATTTCCATTTTCGTAAGCAGCATAGCCTAAATATCTGTAGATTCTAGGATTTACTTTATCCTGAGCAATCATTTTGTTTGCAACAGTCTCTAATTGTTTGTAATCTTTAACCAAGATTAAGAAATCTGCATGACGCATTTTAGAATCAAGAGAGTAATCTGTCAAACTTAAGTACTTCTCATAGTTTGTAATTGCATTTTGCAAGTTAACTTTGGCAGTAGAAGGTTTGTTTCTTGCCCATTTGTAGTATGTTTCAGCAAGCTCTCTGTAAACTGGTCCGTAATTAGCATCTAACGCGATAACTTCATTAAAAGATTTAATTGCTTCATCGTAAGATTTAGCACCTTTTAATAAAACTCCTAATTGCATTTTCGCTCTTAATAAAGTATTATCAGCTGTAAAAGCATCACGATATGCTTTGTAAGCATCGTTTTGGTTGTTTGCTCCGTAGTAAGCATCTCCAATTGCCAAAAGTGCTTGTGCATTTTGAGGATCTACTAATAAAGCTCTTTTCAAGATGTCAGTAGCACTTTTATAATCTGGATTCTCAGAATTCATATAAGCTCTAGCAATGTAAATAAATTCATTTACATCTTTTTTCTTCATGTCTTTGGTTGCTAAAGTAAAATTAGCTTGAGCAGCAGCAGTATTCTTTGCATCAAGATCTAATTGTCCTAAACCAATGTAGCTTAAATTTTTCTTATCTGAAGCTTGCAATCCATTATTGTAATAGATTTTTGCAGAATCGACAACTGATTGATTTAAATAAACATTTCCTAAAACAAAATTTGCTTCTCCATCTGAAGGTTTAGTTTTGATAATTGATTTAAGGATCGTTTTTGCTTTATCAAATTGTTCAGCATCAATTGCCTTCTTCGCTTGGTTGATATCTTGCGCACTTGCCGCGGTAGCCGAAGCAACTAATGCAAGACTTAAAATTTTAAATTTATTCATCTTTATTGTAATTAATTTATTCTTTATCTTTTATAATTTCATTTCTAATTTTTAGCTTTCGTCCTGGAGTTTTGTATGGTAACAGTCCCGATTTTAAAACTATTCTTTGGCCGATGTCACCTGCTATGAATGAAGCAAACCCCATTCCTAGTCCAGAATAACCTTGACAATTGATAATAAACAAATCACGTGCCAAAGGATATTTTCCAATTTCCAAGTCATTTTGAGTTGGACTATAATATTCATTACTATCCAAACCTTTAACATACAGGACATTAATTTTATTAATAGTCTCTGTCATATCAGGAGTTGGCTGATAAAACCAATTAATACCAATAACACCAATCATTCCTTCATTTTCTGAAACAAATTTGATTACCTCATTATTTGTTTTAAATGAGAAAACTCCCGATTTAGGTATTTCATTCACTTTTGCTAATTCTTTCATGTAACGAACCGTACTTGAATTAGGATTATCGAAAACAAGGCCTTTAATTTTGCCATCTGTTTTGCCCTGCATGAAATCAATCACAGTTTTCAACGCGATTAATGTATCATTATTGCTTTTGCTTGAAATAAAAGCAATAGCGTCATGAGCAAAAGGAGTTACTCTTGGATTAATTTTACTTTTGTCAAAACGAGCTTTTTCTTCTACAGTTAGATCGCGAGTTGTAATTGCGACCTTAGCCTTTTGATTTAACAAATCATTAATTACTTCAGCTTCTGATTCTGGTTTTACCTTAATTTTTGCATCATAGTAAGTACCTTCAAAAACAGCAACCTGATCGTCCACAATTTGTTTTACTGTTTCGTCAACCGCAAGATCAAGAGATCCTTTCAAAATGGTCTCTTTTTCAGTTTCATTCTTGCTTTTTTGGTTGCACATGGCAAACAAAAAGACAAAAACAACCAAACCTAAAGGCTTACTATATTTCAACATAATTATTATTCTTTTGAATTAATTAATCTTAAAAATCTTATTGCAGAATACACAATTAGTAATCCACCAAAAGCATATCTGTATTTTGGTTCCATGTTAAGCGGGAGTTTTTCCCAAAACATAATCATTAAACCGAGCACAAGATAAATTAAAAAAAACAGTATTCCTAAAACAAGAAGAAATCGCTCTTTGAGCGATTTCTTCTGAATATTATTAAGCATATCTTTTAACATTATTCTGCAGATTGAATAGTAATAGGAAGAGAGTATAATACCCTAACTTTTTTACCATTTTGCTCGCCGGGAGTCCATTTTGGACATTTCTTAAGAACACGAATTGCTTCTGCTCCTGTACCATAACCGATATCTCTTAAAACTTTAATATCTGTTAATGACCCGTCTTTTTCAACTACAAACGTAACGTAAACTTTACCTTTTAAGCCTTCTTCTTCTGGAGTTTTGTAGTTGTTTCCTACGAATTTGTAGAATTTCTCAATACCTCCTGGGAAGTCTGGTTTTACTTCGATACCAGCTGTGTTATATACAGTGTTATCTTCTTGTACCACCTCTGCTACTGGTCCTTTTCCAACTGGCTCATCAACAGTTAAAACTGCATCTGGATCTCCTTTGATAGTCTCAGCACCAACTTTTTTGTCTTTTAACTCAACAATTTTTGGTGGGTCTTCAGTTACTTCTTCCGCTTTTGCAACCACAGGTTTAACGAATTTAACCTGATCCACTTTTGGTGGTGGTGGCGGTGGCGGTGGCATGTTAGGCTTAATTTCCTCTTTTTTAGGAGGTAATTTTACCGCAGCCATCTTAACCTCTTTTACCTCTTCTTCTTCTGTTGAGTCTGGCAACAAACTCGCGATAAGAGGAGCAGCAATAGCAGCGCTAAAGATAAGAGAACCAATAACAAGTGCTTTCACAGTTGTTTTTCCGTTTGATTTTCTCAGCTCGTATGCTCCATATATCTTATTACGTCCTTCGAATACGATATCAAGCCACTGATTTTTTATAATATCTAATTTCATACTTCTTGATTTTTAAGTCGATAAAACTAAGATCTCTCTTATTTTTTATCTATCACTTTTGCTTCTTCTGGTGTAAACTCAGGAACAATTGCATACGTCTCAACTCCAGTGATAGCCATTTCGTCCAAAATATCAACCAAATTACGGTAATTTGATTTTTTAGTTGGTTTAATGATCACAATGATTCCGTTTTTAGGTTTCCCTAAAGCTGCAGAATATGCTAAAACATTTTTCTTTTGTTTCAACAATTCTCTACGGATACCATCTTTACCATATGCAATATCTTTTGGCCCCACTTTTGGTGTCGCCAATAACCCCATATAGTAAACCATTTTATTATCGCCACCTAACATTACTGTCATAGTACGATTCTCGTCTACTTTGGTATCCTCAGTTTTCTTAGTTGGATCATCATCTTTATTTGGCAATGACAAATCCATCGATTGAGGTTTTGACAACGAAGTAGTTAACATAAAGAATGTGATCAATAAGAATGCCAAATCCACCATCGCTGTTAAATCGACTTTCGAATTCTGCTTTTTACTTCTTACTTTACCACCTTTACCACCACCGCCGTCGCCGGTATTTAATTCAGCCATCTTAGTGTATATTTTTTAATTAAAAGTCTCTTCCTCTCTTACCAGTAACTAAGTTAAAGGAATTGATTTTCTGATCTTGCAAAATATCCATAATTTTTCTAATTCTTGGATATTCTTCTTTAGCATCTCCTTTAATCGCAATCTGCAATTCTTTGTCATCCAAATCAATTGTAGCTCTTCTAGAAATTAGAAGCCATTCTTTTAATTGATTATCTAATGAGTCCAAAGGAATTCCAGGCTGGTTTGCTTTGGTTCTGTCAGCCGCTTTCATATCAATGATTTGCTTCAAACCTGTAATTGGCACACCAAAATCATCCATAAGAGCAAATTTGGTTTTATCTTCTTCTGAAAATTCAATACCATATTTTGCACCCATTCCTTCAAGAGTTCTTTTACGAACTTCTCTTCCTTTGATGTCAAAAAATACTTTCCCTTTTCCTATTGTAATAATAGCCAAATCAGTATCTGGCAGTTTACTTATTGCAACAGAAGCAGGCATATCCACAGGCAATGCCTCAGGCACTTTAGCAGTAGCGGTCAAAATAAAGAACGTTAGCAAAAGGAACGCTACATCACACATCGCAGTCATATCTGTCGATGTAGACTTTTTTTTCATTTTTATTTTAGCCATTATCTTTTATTTTATTTTTTTGATATAAAATCAAAAATTAATTATTGTCTTAAACTTCCTCTGAATTTTCTGTAAGTATTCACGATTGTAGTACCAGCCTCATCGATAGAGTAAGTTAAATCGTCAATTTTAGCAGTAAAGAAGTTGTAAGAAACAATTGCTAAGATAGAAGTAGAGATACCTGTAGCAGTGTTGATAAGTGCTTCAGAGATACCTGTTGCAAGAGCAGCTTGGTCAGGAGTACCAGCAGAAGCTAACGCACCAAACGCTTTAATCATACCAGATACAGTTCCTAATAATCCTCCTAATGTACCTAAAGATACTAAAGTAGAGATAATAGTCATGTTTTTCTCTAACATTGGCATTTCTAATGAAGTTGCCTCTTCAATTTCTTTGTGGATTACTTCAGAAGCTTCCTCACTGTTGAATCCTTCTTTTTTAACATCTTGGTATTTTACCAAAGCAGATTTAATTGCGTTTGCAACTGAACCTTGTTGTTTATCGCAAGAAGCGATAGCAGCTTCGATGTTTCCTTCTTTAATACTTCCTTGAACACTTTTCATGAATTTGTCAAGGTTAGTTTTTCCAGCAGCTTTACCAATAACAATAAATCTTTCGATAGAAAAAACAACAACCATTAAAAACATACCTAATAATACTGGTACGATGAAACCTCCTTTATATACTTGTCCTAATGTATTGATTGGATGTCCTGTTTCTGGATTACCTCCTTCGAAGTTAGCAGAATCCCCCATGATTACTTTCCAAATAAACACCCCTACTAAGATACACGCTACAATAATGATTCCTGTGATCATTCCTCCGCCATTTGAAGTGCTTTCTTTTTTAACTTTAACGTTTGCCATTTTTTTTAATTTTAATAGTTTTAAATAATTTTTATTTTTTAGTTATATTTAACTTGTAGAGGAGCAAATTTATACGTTTAGTTTAAATAAAAAAACTTTTTTTAATTTAATTGACCGAAATTTAACTTCGATTTAAAAAATATCTCATTAAATTGGCGGCGTCATTTTTTAAATAAAACAAAAAAAAGGACGATAATTAGAAAAATTACAACGTTTTAGTAAATATTCAAAGATTCCTTTGATATCTTCTTAAAAAGCTGCGAATTTTTTTTTTATTAATTTTTCAATCAAAAAAAGCTTTTTCTTACTAAAAAAAACCATATAAAAAGTATCCAAAAACAAAGCAATACTCATATAACAATCTAAATTACAAATAAAAACATGAATAAAAAAGAGAATTTTATTGCAGATATAAATACGGGGTATTCTTCAAAGGGAGACAGCATCATACTTGGAGGCGCAATGCTTGATGGTGAGCCAATTGCGGAAGCACATGTCAAAATTCCGCTGAAAACTTTAAATCGCCACGGATTAATTGCTGGTGCAACTGGAACTGGAAAAACCAAAACAATACAGGTTTTTTCGGAGCAACTTTCTAATGCTGGAATTCCTGTATTAATGATGGACATTAAAGGAGATTTTAGCGGTATAGCCAAAGAAGGTAAAGAAGAGGGTTTTATTACAGAACGCCATGCTAAAATAAATGTACCTTATAATGTAGCTGCATTTCCTGTTGAATTAATGTCTTTGTCGAAACAGAATGGAGTTCGTCTTCGTGCTACAGTTTCTGAATTTGGCCCTGTACTGTTTTCTCGAATTTTAGACCTAAATGATACACAGGCTGGAGTTGTAGCGGTTATCTTCAAATATTGCGATGATAATCAAATGCCTTTATTGGATTTAAAGGACATCAAAAAAGTAATTAATTATATTACTGAGGAAGGTAAAGATGAAATTGCTGCTAGTTATGGTAAGATCTCAACTGCCACAACAGGAACCATTCTTCGAAAAATTATAGAACTAGAGCAGCAAGGCGGTGATTTGTTTTTTGGAGAATTGTCTTTTGAAACCGATGATTTAATGCGAATTGATGAAAACGGAAAAGGCTACGTTAATATCATCCGCTTGACGGATATTCAAGATAAGCCTAAATTATTCTCGACTTTCATGTTAAGTCTTTTGGCTGAAATTTATCAGAAAATGCCCGAAAAAGGAGATGCAGACCAACCAGAATTAGTGATCTTTATTGACGAAGCGCATTTAATTTTTAATGAGGCGAGTAAAGCGCTATTAGAGCAAATCGAAACAATCGTAAAATTAATTCGTTCTAAAGGTGTTGGAATTTATTTTGTAACCCAAAACCCAATGGATGTTCCGAGCGGTGTTTTAGCTCAGTTAGGTTTAAAGATTCAACATGCCCTGAGAGCTTTTACAGCAAACGATCGCCAGGCGATTAAAAAAACAGCCGACAACTACCCTACTTCTCCTTATTATAAGACTGATGAATTGTTAACGAGTTTAGGAATTGGAGAAGCTTTAGTTACGGCGCTTAACGAAAAAGGTATTCCAACTCCGCTTGTTGCGACCATGATGCGCGCACCAATGAGCCGAATGGATGTTTTATCGCAATCTGAAATTGATGAAATAAACGGCAAATCGAAACTAGTTAAGAAATACGCCGAAGAAATTGATCGCGAAAGTGCTTTTGAAATTTTAAACAAAAAACTGGCAGAAGCGACAGAAGCTGCAGCACAACAAGAAGCGCAAGCTCCTACCAAATCTTCAAAAACAGGACCAAGCACTACAGAAGTTGTTACAAAGTCTGTTTTGAAAGTCGTAACTAGCGCTACTTTTATAAGAGGTGTGTTTGGAGTTTTGACTAAAATCTTTAAAAAATAAAAGGACTTAACCAACCTAAAATATAAAACCCGACAAATTCTTGAAAATCTGTCGGGTTTATTATTATGCGTAAAGATTATATTTACTTATATAAATAGGTATAAAAACTTAAGCCTGCTCTAATAATGCTAAAATCTTGTTTTCAACTTCTGGGCTGTTCCAGATGTTTTCTATATTTTCCATTCGAAGAACCTCTTCCATAATTCCATTTTGATAATCTCCGATTGCCAAAGCTTCAGCATACGGGCGATCACTAAAAGTAACGCGGCTATAAAGCGGAATCCATTTGTCTGGATGTTTGTCTGAAAAGACTTTTTCTATTTTCTTTTGCAGTAGGAACTTTTCATCTGCTGTTTTGGTACTCATTTCTAAGAAATTTCGATATGAAAGTTCTGCAATGGCATCTGCATTTGGTTTTCTTGAGATCTGATATTCTGAAAATATTTTTTTCCAATCGTCTTGGTACTTTTCAATCATTTCGCTCAAAACGGTGATATCTTCAAACCCAGCATTCATTCCTTGTCCGTAAAATGGAACTATGGCATGGCAAGCGTCACCAATTAAGGCAATTTTATTTTCGTAAGTCCACGGAAAACATTTCATGGTAACCAAAGTACTGGTTGGATTTTTAAAGAAATCATTTGCCAATTCTGGAATTACTTCAATCGAGTCTGGGAAATTTTTCTCAAAGAAATCTTCTACCATTTTACGGTCTATCAATGATTCAAATGAGTTTTCGCCCTCAAAAGGCATAAACAAAGTACAAGTAAAACTTCCATCAAGATTTGGAAGTGCAATTAACATGTACTCGCCTCTTGGCCAAATATGAAATGAGTTTTTATCTAATTTATGTGTTCCGTCTGGATTTGCTGGAATATTTAGTTCTTTATATCCCATATTCAAAAATTCCTGAGAATAATTGAACATGCTCTGGCGCTGCATTCTGTGACGGATTCTAGAAAAGGCACCATCGGCACCAAAAACCATATCGAACTTTCTTTCTTCCCACTCGCCTCTTTCGCTTTCGCCAATATGAAGTGTAGCATCGTTCAACGTAACGTCCCAAACTTTCTGTTCAAAATGAAATTCAGCTCCAGCTTCTTCGGCAAGATCGATCATTTTTCTGTTTAGTTTTCCTCTTGAAATAGAATATATCGATTCTCCTTCTTGACCGTAATTCTGAAAATTTAGTTTGTCTACCAAGTGAATGGCACGTTTATCCATCGGAATTGCAATTTCTCGAACCGAATCGCCAACACCAACTGCATCCAAAGCTTTCCAGCCACGGTTGGACATTGCTAAATTAATAGAACGTCCAGAAAAATTTATTTTTCGGATATCTGGACTACGGTCATAGACATGAACAGAGTGACCAGCTTTTTTAAGATAAATTGCCAGTAACGATCCTACAAGTCCAGAACCAACAACAGCAATTTTTAAAGATGTTTGCATCGAGGGAAAATCTAATATTGGGTCGTAAAAATAACTAATAATTGTACATGAGCCTTAAAATAAATGAACAAATTGTTTGTAAATAGTGATTCACAAAGATTATCTTGTTTTTTGATGTTTTAAAAATATAACAAATTGTTATTTTATTTGATTCATTCACAGAAATTAAACAACTGATTTCGCTTTCGGTTTTATTCATTCCATAAAAAACAAAATTCATGAACAGCGAAATTATCCAATCGGAGATTATTTTAGAAAACGAGAAAGTGCTTTTGATTCCTTTTGAAAACGAAAGAAATATAGAACTCAAAGAAATCATATTTGACGATGAAATCTGGAAATATATGGGAATGTATGTTAGAAACGATCAAGATTTCGAAAACTATATAAAAAGTACATTAAAACAGAAAGCAGATGGCATTTGTTATCCTTTTTTAATAATTGACAAAGCGACTAACAAAGTTGCAGGAAGTACACGTTACGGTTACTTAAATCACGCTAGTCAAAAATGTGAGATTGGCTGGACTTGGTACGGAAAAGCATTTCAAGGAACAGGATTAAATCAAGCTTGTAAATTTGAATTGCTAAATTTTGGTTTCGAACAAATTCAATTTAGAAGAATACAATTCAGCGCCGATCTTGAAAATATCAGATCGCAAAAAGCAATTGAAAAACTAGGCGCTGTAAAAGAAGGCGTTTTTAGAAATAATTATGTGGATTCTGAGGGAAAAAGTAAAGATGACGTTTATTTTAGTATTATTTCTGAAGAATGGGAAAATACTAAAGAAGAGTATTTTTTACAATTTATTTAAAACTTAGACAAAAAACAGAGCCGATTCTTAAAAACCGGCTCTGTTTTGAATTAATTAACCTTTTCTACATCATTTAATTTCCAAGATTGATCATACAATTCTTTGGTTGGACCATAGAATCTTGCAAGTATTTCAAAATCTCCTTTCGGATCTGTCGGAATCCAATTGCTTTCACCTTCCGCAGGTGGTTTTGGCCCAAAATACAGCGTTACGGTCCCATCACTATTCTTTTTAATGCCAGGTGTTTGAGACGAGCGCCCTGCCCATTTAGCCTCTCTAATAAATGTATGGGTCTCTCTATTATAAACAGTCATTGACCAATATTGTTTTACGGGAACATTTGCTGGCACTGTCACACGATATGAAGTATTACCATTCAGTATATTGCCGTCTTTATCTTTAATAGCCATAAGATAATATTGAGATTCTCCTATATGTTTTGCACTAAAAAATGCAATCATATAACAAACGGCTCGGTTATCAATCGGATAAATTTCTTTTATTTGATAAGAACTTTTTACACTCTTTATGTTTTCTTCATCTGCAGGAAAAAACCAATTAGTGCCTTCATAAAAGGGCTTATTGCTTTCGTAATTAGAAATGAGCCAATCTCTAGCTTCATTTACAGCTGCTTTAAATATTTCTTTGGTTTTTGCATCCGGAGCAAAACTTTTCCCTCTACTAATTCCTATAGTTTTTAGAGGATCAATCATGGTTCTGTCACGCTCCAAAAAAGGTTCTTCCTGCACAATTTCATTTAGTGATGCATAAAAACTCTCATCGTACTTAATAGAAGAATCATAAATTGTTTTTGTAGCATCTACAAATATTGTTTCTGAATTATTTGAAGCTTCCGAATAAGGATATAATTTTACTCTTTTACTATATTCAACAGCCGCTTTTACATCTGTTGGACTTCCGCTCTTAAGTACAGATCGTAAAAGCGCATAACCGCGATATGTATCAGACTGCATTACAAAGTAACCAGAAGGAATTTTTGTTTTATCATAACCCGGAGGAAGAATAATATATTTCCCTCCTTTTCCTTTATCCATTCCTCCAGGACCAACATCTTCAATTGCCGCCTGCCAGCAATTCATAACACTTCCGTTAAATACCCCATTATCAGCAGGAGGAATTTCAAGTACAACAGGTCCTTTTTCGGTATTAAAAAATGGCATTAAATAAATAACATCAGGATTTGGAGTCAATGTTTGGTTTTTCCAGTTAAGCAAAGCAGGCCAATATACAATTTGATTATAAGAACCATTAATCTTTTCCAGCTCTTTGTACATTAACTGGAAATTAACTGCAGGTATTCCCCAAATTGCAGCGTCAACAGCTCTCTGATATAGTATTTTATCTTTAATATTATCAGCATGAAATTCAGTTTTCTGAGGCATACCAGTATTTTTATCCGCGTTGGTTTCGGATGTATTTTCCTTTTTACAAGCTGTTGAAAAGAGCAGTAACGAAAACAAACAAGGAATGATTTTTTTCATAATAATTAGATTTAAACTTAAATTAGGGACAAAACTCCAATCAAATTTAAATCTAGTCAATATAATATTAGCTACTTACCTTCTTCAAATAGGTTTCAAGTTATAAAATGAAACCTATTTTTTATGGGCATTCATTTTTACTTCATCCTATTTTTAGCCTAAATTTGAAATCAAATTGGCAAATCAAACTTAAAAATGCAATTATATTCAGAACATTACGTCAGTCCTAAAGCAGAACGATTTGTCAATAAAATTTGGTGTCTCGATAACAGCATCGGCGAAAGCCTGATTGAAAATAAACTGGTTTTGCCAAATGGCTGTTTTAATCTTGCTATTGTTAACGGCAATTCGATTGAAGTTCATACGAATAAAAACAAATATGAAATGAACGAAGGCATTTATTTTTGCTCTCAAATGACTAATAAAGTGCTCGTTAATATTCAGCCAAAAGCAAAAGTTACCATAATCCAGTTGCATACTTGGACGCTTTCTCTATTTCCTAAATACGATTTGAGCAATTTTACAGATTCGATTATTAAAATTAATTCAGCCGAATTGCCTTTTAAAGTGGAGATTCAATCTGATATTGAAATACTATTAAAAACCATTAATGCTTATTTTGAAGCATTAGCAGATTCGCATCAAAATATAATTGAAAAAATCTGCGAGATTATAAGACTTCGCGAAGATGAAATTTCGGTTTCTGAAATAGGAAAGTTGTTGCATTCTTCGCAGCGTTTACTTCAAATAAAATTTAAAACCGCGACTGGACTTACGATTAAAAAATACATTCAGATTTTAAAATTCAGAAAATCGGTCGATCAAATGCTGAACGCCGATTTAGAGAAAATGAGTTTAACCGAAATTGCACTTTATAATAAATATTTCGATCAATCGCATTTTATCAGAAAGTTTAAAGATGTGACCAAAACAACTCCAAAAATGTTCAATCCTGATTTGTATTTTCTTTCGCAAAAAAGATAAAATTTCGCTTTTATACAATTTTGGTACTTTTGATTGAAGTATTCTTGCAGAATCAATAATCATCAATCAATCATCAAAATGAAAATCATCAATCCCCTTTTGTTTCAATTAAAAACTATTTTAGTTGGAATTTTACTCTTTCAAATACAAATGGGTTTTTCTCAAGAAGAAAAAACCTCTACTTTGTATAAAACTATTATGTCAAAAGACAGTCTTTTATTTGATATAGGTTTTAATACTTGCGATGTGAAACAATTCGAAAATTTATATACTGAAGATTTTGAGTTTTATCATGACAAAGACAGTGTTTCGGATAAAGCGAGATTTCTGAAGACTTTTAAAAGTGGCATTTGTTCTCCAACTAGAAAATACAATTACCGCAGAGAATTAATTTCTGGGAGTACCGAAATTTATCCATTATTTAAAAATGGCATTTTATACGGCGCGATTCAAATGGGAACGCATCGCTTTTATGAAACTTCTGGTGGTAATCCAGAACAAGCAGGAAGCTTTGCCAAATTCACGCATCTTTGGCTTTTAAAAAATAAAGAGTGGAAATTGGCAAGATCGCTAAGCTACAATCATCAAATGACTAGTTCTACGGCGGGCTTATCTGGTCTTTTTGACAATGATCAGGTAACGGAAAAATGGCTAAAAGAAAATAATGTTCCTGCTTTAGGAATTGGAATTATTTCGGATGGAAAACTGAAGCAAATAAAAACTTTTGGCAATCTGAAACGCGATGTTACCGCGCCTTACAACACGATTTGGAATGTTGCTTCGCTAACCAAACCAGTAACTGCAATTGTTGCTTTGAAATTGGTTTCGCAAGGAAAATGGAATTTAGACGAACCGCTTGATCGATATTGGATTGATCCAGATATTGCTAAAGATCCGAATCATAAATTATTGACGACAAGAATTATTTTAAGCCATCAAACTGGTTTTCCAAATTGGAGGGATTTTAATGAATCTAAAAAATTGGATTTCAAATTTAAACCTGGAACGCAATACCAATATTCTGGAGAAGGTTTTGAATATCTACGAAAAGCACTAGAGAAAAAATTTCACAAAACATTAGATCAATTGGCTTCAGAATTAGTTTTTGATCCTTTAAAGATGAACGATTCTCAATTCATTTGGAATGATAAAATTGATCTTTCGAGATATGCCGTTAATTATGACAAAGACGGTAATGCTTACGAGCCGACTAAAAATAAAACCGCAAGCGCTGCAGACGATCTTTTGACTACAGTCGAAGATTACGGCAAATTTTTATCTAGTATAATGAACAGCGAAGGATTAAGCAAAAAGGTTTTTGACGATATGATTTCGCATCAAGTCCAGACGAAAAAAAACAAATATTTTGGTTTGGGTTTTGAAATCTATGATTTAGGAAACGAAAATTATGCGCTTTCTCACGGCGGAGCGGATAAAGGTGTTCAGACTATTTTTATTCTGCTTCCGAAAACGAAACAAGGTTTAATCATTTTTACCAATGTTGACGATGGCTACAAAGTTTATGAAAATATAGTTGTTCATTATTTAGGAGAAAACGGCAGAAAAATAGTCGATATCGAAACCAAATAATTGCTATCGCCATCAGATATTAACTTTAATCTGAGTAACATGTTCAAATTATTTATCCTTTTATTAGTATACATAAGTAAAATTTTAACTGCTTAATAGCACTAAAAATATTTGTTAGTTATGAGCATAGGCCTACTTTTTTAAGTAAATGGTCTGTGCTCTAATTTTTTATAATCGAAAAAAAATAAAAATTTCGGATTAATCTTGAAACCAAATCGCAAAACAATCGTCTAACCTTTTAGAACATCTGTTTATTTCATTCAAGAAGTTTCAATCATCAATCAAAAACAAATTTCATTAATCTAAAACCATAATCAATCCACTATGAAAAAATCAATCAAACTTATTGTGCTTTTTGTCGCTTTTCAGCTTTCCTCATTTAGCACTTTTGCTCAAGATAAAGCACAGCAAATCGAACAGCTTTTAAACAAATACACCGAATACGGACAATTTAACGGTTCGGCTTTGGTGGCAGAAAACGGAAAAGTAATTTTCAAAAAAGGTTTTGGTTCTGCCAACATGGAATGGAATATTCAGAATCAACCTGATACCAAATTCAGATTGGGTTCTATCAGCAAACAGTTTACTGCTCTTTTGATCGTAAAATTGACAGAAGACGGAAAAATAAAACTAGATGTGCCTATTACCACTTATCTTCCTGACTATCCAAAAGAAAACGGTGATAAAATCACCATTCATCATTTATTGACTCATACTTCTGGAATTCCAAATTATACCAGCGCGCCAAACTTCTTTAAAGATAAAGCAAGAAATCCTTATGCTCCAGAAGCTTTTGTAAAGACATTTTCTAGTTTGCCACTTGAATTTACTCCAGGCGAAAAATTCAATTACAGCAATTCGGGTTATTTTTTATTGGGGTACATTATCGAAAAAATTACAGGCAAAACGTACGAGCAGAATTTACAAGAAACTATTTTCACGCCTTTAAAAATGGTTAATTCTGGTTACGATCATAGCGAGGTTATTTTAAAAAACAGAGCTGCTGGTTATGAAAAAGAAGGAAAGAAAATTGTAAATGCGGCCTATATTGATATGAGTATTCCGTACGCTGCAGGATCTTTATATTCTACTGTAGAAGATTTGTATTTATGGGATCAAGCGCTTTACACCAATAAATTGCTTTCTGAAAAATCTATGGAATCTTTATTCAAACCTTACATTAAAGCATGGAATGGTTTTTACGGATACGGATGGTCAACTTACGAAGTGCCAAACGGAAATGATAAATTAACTGTTATTGAACACGGTGGCGGTATCAACGGATTTAATACTATTATTTCTCGCATTCCGAAAGATAAAAATCTTGTGGTTTTATTGAATAATACTGGAGGAACTGTTTTGGGAGAAATGAATACTGCAATACGTTCAATATTATACAATCAGCCTTTTAATCAGCCAAAGAAATCACTGGCTCTTGATCTATTAGATGTTTATAACGAAAAAGGTGCAGTAGCAGGAACAGAAACTTACAAAAAGCTAAAAAACGATCCAACTTATGCCATTAAAGAAGGTGATATGAACAGAGTTGGATATCAATTGCTTCAAACTGGAAAAAAGAAAGAAGCTATCGAAGTTTTTAAAATCAATGTTGATACTTTTCCAAAATCTGGAAATGTTTATGATAGTTTAGGTGAAGCCTATTTGGCTGATGGAGATAAAAAACTGGCCATTGCGAACTACAAGAAATCGGTGGAATTGGATCCTACAAATGAAGGTGGAAAAAAAGTTTTAGAAGAACTTTCTAAAAAATAAAGTCAGCATATTCTAGATTAAATTCTTAAAATGGCTCCGATACAATAGCTCTAGCAGTTGTTGTATCGGAGTTTTTTGTTACAACTTGGGACATTCAAAATTGGGAAATTATTTTTTAAAAATAGTATTTTAGCCTCACCCAAAAATTGAATAACCTATGAAAAATTTAAACCAACACCATTTTCTGGTTGCGTTCCTGTGTCTTTTTATTTCTTCTAAATCTTTATCTCAAAGCAATCAGCCGTTGATGCCAAGTCAGCAGAACAAAATCATAATCGATAAAATTGTTGAAGCAACACGTTATAAAAATTATGTTATCGATTTTTGCCTTTCAAAAATAAATGAGGCTTCTGCAAAAGAAGGTTGGAATGACCAAAAGGCAATGGAAATTACTCAAACCATTAATTACAAAAATTTTAGAGATGCGATTTATAACAGTTTTGTTGTATTTGACGAAGTTGAACTAGAAACTTTATTAAAAGCCTATGAAAAAGACCCAGCTTATCAAACCCAAAATGTGATGACCAACAATAAAGTTCTAATTAATAATTTGAACATTTTTGCTAATGATATTGTACTTGGGAAGTATATTTCTAAGTAAGGTGCTAAGGTGCTGAGATACTAAGATACTAAGATGCTGAGATTTTTAACCTTTGGCAAAATTTAAAATTTGGCAAAGGTTGTAACCTGAAACTTCAAACATGAAACTTGAAACCTGAAACAAAAAACCTACTTCTTAGGTTTCAAAATCAGTTTGGTCGAAGTCTTTATAATCTCTTCTTTGTTCAATTTCATTTTTCTGAACTTTCCTGCGTTGTACATTTCGGCTTGATCGTCGTAATGTTTACTGAAAGGATTTCCAGATTGTCCTGTTGGCAAAATACTCCAGCTGTTTTCTATATCTGCAAAATCGACAATTCTTCTTGTTGAAGGTCCGCCTTTCGTGTAATACTTTCCTTCATCATTAAATCCGAAGAATAAATTATTGATTACTTCATTTGAACCTGGAGAATTAAAAGGCCCAACATTAAACAATCCGCGAAGCGCTTTGACTTTTCCTAGCGGATGCTCGTGTTCTACCGTATGTACTTTTCCCCAATTCCATTCTGAAACATTTTCTCCTAACTGATTCTGCAAGGCAACAACAGCATCATGAAAAGATTTTGAAACAACGTCTGTTCTGGTTTCTTTTACATTTTTTGTTTTGATATTATCCCACCAAACCGAATTTTCATTTTTTATCTGATTGGCAATAACTTGTTTTCCTAAAGAAATTCCCAAAAACAAATTGAAGTTATCCTTGCCCATTTCGTCTTCAAATGTATTTTTCAGGTACAAATAAATCCATTTGTTGTATATCGTTGGCGCAACATCTTCAATATTTGTTGTTCCTTTCCAAGATTTTAAAACTTTTAAAACTTGCTTCTCATTATTAGAAAGTGGCTTATTATCTAAACTTGCTATTAAATTTTTGGAAACTTCAACTGAAACATCCGAAGTATTATCATAAATCATTTTACTGATAGCTTCTTTATCCCAATCTGATTTTGCATCTAAAATCCCAGAAATTCTTTTGGCGCGATCTTCTGGCAAATAATATCCTGGATATAAATAACCATTATCTATAGCTTCCGGCTGATTATTGGCAGAATAAACATATCCCCATTCTGGATTTTCAGCCGACGGGTTTTGCTCGAAATCTAGAAATTTGGTGATATCATCTTTTCCGCTTGAACCGTCTAAAATTAAATGCGTGTTAACACCTTCATTATGTCGGTACAATTTCCCGCTCGCCCACCAAGCCACATTTCCTTTTGCATCGCCATACATTACATTTAATCCCGGTGCGGCAATTAAACTGACTGCCTTTTTAAAATCGTCAGTATTTTTGGCATGGGAAAGTCCATAAGCCGCGTCTAAAATCTGGATTGGCTCTCTGGTATAAGTCCAAGACATTGCAATTGGATTTTTCTTTTCTAAACGATCTATAAAATCATTCATAACTGGACCATGACGTGTAATCTTAACTGTCAAGACAACATCTGAAGAATCTTTTACTTTTATTGTCTTTTTTCTGATTTCGTATTTACTGAAACCTGCTGGAGTCTGGTATTGAGAAGCATCGTCTGCTTTATTTTTTTCTTGGTAAAAATCGATATCATCATTTTCAAACATCGTTAAACCATAAGCATAATCTCTGTTATGTGCCAAAAGCGGAAACGGAGTTCCAGCCAAATAACACCCATACAATTCCTGTTGTGGCGTTACAATATGTGCTTCGTACCAAGTTGCCGGTTGCGAAAATCCGATATGCGGATCATTTGCAAAAATAACTTTTCCTGTTTTCGATTTATGTGGCCCAACAACCCAACTGTTACTTCCAATAAATGGAGGAATCGGAGACTGATCCAGCATTGCAGTTATAGATTTTGAAATCTCAGTATATTCTTCAGTCTTCTCTTTTGAAATTTTGATTTTCGTATTATTGAATTCTCCTTCAATACCTAAATCTTTCAAATAAGTGGCTCCATATTTATTTTTAATATCAGTTACTAAAGGATCTGTTTTCTGCGCCATGGCAAAACTGAAAGACATGTAGCCAAAAATATTATAAACGTCTTTTATGGTGAACTTTTGTTTTTTTACACCAACCAAAGTAAATTCTATCGGCGTAGCGCCCTCCTCCAGATATTGATTAATTCCATCCAGATAAGCTTGAGTTAGTTTATAACTTTCGCTGTTTTTATCCAATTTGGCAATGGCTTTCGCCGAAGCTTCTTCGATTCCAATTCCAGCAAAAAATTTATCATTTTTAAGCGCAACACCTCCAAAGATTTCAGACAAACGTCCAGGCGCAATTCGGCGTAACAATTCCATCTGCCATAATCTTTCCTGCGCGTGTACATAACCAAGTGCAGTCATGGCATCTTTTTCAGAATCTGCATAAATATGAGGTACTCCAAAATCATCAAAATAGACTGTGGTTTCCTTTTCCAGATTATTTAATTGTACAGAACCTTCATATTTTGGTTTTAGATGAAAAATATAAGCGCACAAACCAATCGCAAGAATTACAATAACCACCAATAATGTCAGCAGGATTTTTTTAATTATTCTCATATTCTAAAAAAGGATGAAATTCGTAATAATGTAACTTTTCTTCAAAATCTTATAAGAGACAACAGTCTTTAAAAGTCTAAATTTATGTATTTAAAATTAATCCTATAAATGTCTGTATATAAAAAAATAGCGATTGTTGTAATTTCTCTTCTTGCACTTGTAATTCTTGCCAACATCGGGCTGAATTACTGGATCAAAAAACAGCTTCCGATCATAATTCACGAAAAAAATAAAACCGCATATAATATTAATTATGAAAAAATTGAAGTTTCTCTTTTTTCCAGAAATATTAATGCACAGACTTTATTGGTAAGCCCTAAAAATGAGCCAAAAGACAGTAAAAATGGGCTTTTCGCCAAAATTGAGTCTATTACGATTAAACATTTTAATATTTGGGACTTAGCGTTTCGCGATATTATTCAAGCAGAAAGTATCATTATCAATAAACCTCGTGTTATTTTATACAAAAAAGGCGAGAAACTGATCAACAACAGCAAAAGCATTAAAACCGAAATTGTAGATCCTTTTCGTAAAATTATAGCCGTTTCCAATATTTATCTGAACGATGGAACGGTCGATATGGTTTCTCTCGATACGGAAAGGCCGATTTTCAGCATTAAAAAAATCCTTTTAAAACTGGAAGGCATTTTAATTACTGATGCTACATTAAAAGAAAAAATTCCGCTTCAATATAAAAGCTATGCTTTGGTTTGTGACAGTTTGTTTTACAGACCAAATGGTTTCTATCACATCAACATCGGAAAAATAAGTACCGAAAAGAATTTCTTAAAGATTAATAATTTCTCTAATCTTCCTCAGTTTAGCCGAAGAGAATTTACAAAACGTCTTGAAAAAGAAAAGGATATTTACAATTTAAAATTTGACTCGGCGCAGGTTGAAAAAATGGATTGGGGTTTTAAAAACGATCGTTTTTATTTCAAAGCCAATTCTCTGGTGATTAATCATTTTGATGCTAATATTTACCGCGGAAAAATGGTAAAAGACGATCCAAGCAAAAAATATCTTTACAATCATTTATTGCGAAATCTAAAATTCCCTCTTCAAATTGATACTTTGCAAGTTCTTAAATCGAAATTGGTTTATGAAGAAGAACTTGATTTTGCCAAAGGGCCAGGAATGCTAACTTTTGACAAATTCAATTTACAAGCCACGAATCTGCGAAGCGGTTTTGGTCTGAAAAAAACGGATGATGTAAAAATTAAAGTCAAATGTATTTTCATGAAGAATTCTCCGCTTGATGTCGATTGGCGTTTTAATGTTCTGGACAAAAGTGACGGATTTCATATTCAAGGCGTGATTTCAAATTTTGATGTTGGAGCTATGACAAGATTCACTAAGCCCTATATCAACAGTACTTTTACTGGAACTTTCAATAAATACCGTTTTAATTTTTACGGAAACGACAACGGATCGAAAGGAAATGCTTCATTGGATTATGAAGATCTGAAAGTAAAATTATACCAAAAGAAAAATCCTGAAAAAGAAGCCAAACTCAAAACGGCAGTTGCTAATTTATTAGTTAAAAACGATTCGAAAGAAAACCCCAAATCCGCGGAAGTCGAGGTAGAACGTCTTCAAGATAGATCGTTCTACAATCTTTTGTGGAGAAGCATTGCAGAATCCTTGAAGAAGATTTTGATTTAGTTTTTTATGCCACGACTCGAGCGACAGCGAATAGGCGAAGCAATTCACTAATTATTTTTTCAATCTTTCTGGCAACATAGCCTGCGGTTTCAACCGCAGGAACGCAACGAATTTCTACAAAAATTTTCCTCAACGCATTTCTATAACACATTCTCACAATACATTCCCCGCGGTTGAAACCGCGGGCTATATTTTTTTACAATTCGTAGAAATATTTTTAATCTAATCATTTTAAATAAAAACCGTGAATTGCTTCGCCTGTTAGCTGTCGCTAGAGTCGTGGCGCAAAAACTTTACTTTCAAACCTGACAATTATCAGGTTTTAGGAAAATTTATTTTTCTTCATTTGTTCCTATTTTAATCCGAATACAAATGACAAAAAATAATCTGCATACTTTTCATATTCCAGTAATGGGATTGGCTTATACCATAGACAGTCCGATTCGAGTAGCGCAGTACGGAATTTCATCTGTTGTTGCTTTAGCAGACGATGATCTGATTGAGAAGATGCGTAATTTTTACAGCACAAAATTCAATATTCCCTACGAAGAAATCACTCAAAAATTTCACGACTACCGCGCTGAAAGAATTACCTCTTATTTAAATTTAGTCGATAAAATTGTAAAAGAGAAATTCGAAAATTTCAAAACAGAATTGGCAGAAAGCAAAACAGCTTTAGAAAACTTTATGTCGATGCTCCCGAATACTTCTGATATTAAAAAAGGATTTCAGAATTTATTGGATGACGGAATTGCTTTTAAAGAGAACATCCAAAATTATATTGAAACCAATCTTTTTCCAGGAGAAATCGATGTTAACATTATGACCAAATTGGACAAAGATAATTTTGTTAAAAACGAACAGCTTCCAATTGAGTTTAACGATGCTCATGCCGCTTTAAGAGGTTTTGCCAAAAGTAATCTGGAATCTTCTGTAGTGCTTTCTGCTGGAATGAATCCGAGATTGTTTGGTTACTTCGAAAACTTCAAAGATTTTTTTCCAAATGAGAATAACGAACTTAAAAAGAAAATTATCTTAAAAGTAAGTGATTTTAGATCGGCTATGATTCAAGGAAATTTCTTGGCTAAAAAAGGGCTTTGGGTTTCAGAATACCGAATTGAATCAGGATTAAACTGCGGCGGACATGCCTTTGCAACCGACGGACTCTTATTGGGTACGATTTTAGAAGAATTCAAGCAGAAAAAAGAGCAATTGGTACAGTCGGCCCACGATTTAATGATTAAGGCTTTACAGGCAAAAAATCAGCCTATTCCTGAAAATCCGTTAGAATTAAAAATTACAGTTCAAGGCGGTGTTGGAACTGCGGATGAACATGAGTTTTTATTAGACGAATATAAGGTTGATTCTGTTGGTTGGGGTTCGCCATTTTTATTGGTTCCCGAAGCGACATCTGTCGATAAAGAGACTCGTAATTTATTGATGAATGCCAAAGAAGATGATTTTTATTTAAGTAATATTTCGCCCTTGGGAGTTCCTTTTAATACTTTGAAAGGAACTACAAATGAATTTTTAAAGCAAAAGCGAATTCATGAAAACAAAGCAGGAAGTTCTTGTCCGAAGAAATTTTTGGCATTAAGCAAAGAATATGATCCACACGGAATCTGCACGGCTTCAAAAAAATATCAGGATATAAAACTGGAAGAATTAGAAGCAAAAAAGGATTCGCTTTCTGCTGATGAATTTGAGAAAAACAAAATCAAAATTACTGAAAAATCGTGTCTTTGTGTTGGTCTGGCTAATGCTTCTTATCTAGAAAATGACATTAAAATAAAAGGTCAGGCACAAGGCGTCGTGATTTGTCCTGGACCAAACTTAGCTTACTTTGATCAGGAAGTTTCTTTAAAAGATATGATTCAGCATATTTATCAAGGAAAATCGATCATTAGAACTGAACGACCAAACTTGTTTATAAAAGAGCTTAAAATGTATATTACCTATTTTAGAAATGAAATTCAATCTATTTCTGGAGAACTTACAGCAGCTCAGCTTAAAAAATGGAATTCTTTTAAATCTAATCTGTTAGATGGAATTGAGTATTATAAAAATTTATTTGAATCGACGTCAGTCTTTAAGGGTCATCTTGATCAACTCGATTCTTGTAAATCAGAATTAGTTGGTATTAAAATTCCCGTTTCAGAGTTGGTTTAAAATTGAAAACCCCAAATTAGTATCTAATTTGGGGTTTGTTTTTTATTTATAGAATAACTATTCTTTCTTTTTGTTTTTACTGTCAATAACAGCTCCTGTTCCAGTTCCTAATGCCGCTCCCGCTAAACCACCAATAACAGCTCCTTCGCCTTTTTTCTTACTGACAATTGCGCCAGTTGCAGCACCTACTCCAGCACCAATTACAGCACCCTTAGCAGTTGCACTCCAACCTTTCTTTTTTGCTGGTGCAGCAGCTGTTGTTGTAGCAGCGGCTTGTTGATGCACTACGACAACTTTCTCCTTTTGAGCTTCGATCTTTTCCTCGTTTAATTTTGCCATTTCAGTCTTCATCGAATCGATAACACGCTGTTTGTTAATCTCAACTTTCATTGAATCAATGCTGGCTTGTTTAGCTTTATTTATATCTTCTTTGTTTTGTTGTTGACAAGAAGTTAAAAATAATACGGTCAATAAAATATATAAGCCTTTCATGATTATAAGTTTTAAAAAAATTATACATCACAAAGTACTTAATATCTGCTATAATAATTATTACAGAATTTTTTGAAAAGTTTATAAGATTTGAAGATTTGATGTTTGTTTCTCGCTGTTTTTTATTTTTCAAGCTGAATGATTGATGCTCGCAAAGTCGCGAAGGCGCAAAGTTTTTATTTTTAAGTTTAATAGCATTCAGCTAAAACTTGGATGAAAAAGTCATCAAAAGAAAAAGGCTTTAATCAAAATATACTTGTTTGGCTAAAGCCCTCTTAATTTCATCTTTAACACCTCCAGCTAAAGCCGGAGGCTATTTAAAAAAATCTTTTTAATCCTTTTAATCTGTGGCTTAAAAAAAACTTTGCGACTTTGCGACTTTGCGAGACTTTACTTCCCTAAAATTCCTTTTTTCAGAATTTGTCCGAAATCATACATATCTTCATAAGAGCAATATAACGGAACTGGTGCTAAACGAATAACGTTTGGTTCGCGCCAATCTGTAATGACACCATTTTTCATTAAATAATCAAACAAGGCTCTTCCTTCTCCGTGAAGAAAAACAGATAATTGCGAGGCTCTTTCTTTTGGGTTAAAAGGTGTGATAATTTCGAAGGTACTTTCTACTTCTTTATCAATTTCATGAAGAATAAATTCTAGATACGAAGTAATATGATCGCGTTTTGCAATGAGTGAATCCATTCCAACCTCAGCAAACATTTCTACTGAAGCCAAATATGGCGCTAAAGATAAAACCGGAAGATTACTAATCTGCCATCCATCTGCACCGTGAACCGGATCAAAATTAGGTTCCATTTTAAAACGGCGCTCTTTGTTGTGTCCCCACCATCCTGCAAATCTTGGCAAGTCTGAATTATGATGTTTTTCGTGAACAAAACAACCCGAAGCATTTCCTGGGCCTGAATTCATATATTTATAACTGCACCAAGCAGCAAAATCTACATTCCAATCATGAAGTTCTAATTTGATATTTCCTGCAGCGTGCGCCAAATCCCATCCTACTTTGGCTCCAGCTTTTTGTCCTGCAGCAGTAATGGTTTTAATATCAAAAACTTGTCCCGTATAATAATTTACTCCGCCAATTAAAACCAAAGCCAGTTCCTCACCTACTTCTTCAATTTTTGCTAATACATCTTCCAAACGAATATTGTGTTCTCCTTCTCTTCGTTTAATTTCTACAATCGCATCTTCAGGTTTATATCCATGAAAATTCACCTGACTTTGAAACATATATTGATCTGACGGAAAAGCTTTTTCTTCGCAGATAATTTTATAACGTTTGCCTTTTGGCTGATAAAAAGAAACCATCAGTAAGTGAAGATTTACCGTCAAAGTATTCATCACCGTAACTTCAGATGGAAGCGCACCCACAATTTTACTCAAAGGTTCTGCAAATCTTTCTTGATAATCCCACCAAGGTTTTTCAGCATAAAAATGACCTTCAACTGCCAAATTTGCCCAATCATCCATTATTTCATCAACATAAGCTTTGGTGCGTTTTGGCTGTAATCCTAGTGAATTTCCTGTAAAATAAATTACTCGTTTGTCGTTTACTTTTGGAAAAATAAATTGTTCCTGATAGTGGTTTAATGTGTCTTTCGAATCTAACTCTCGTGCAAATTCGCGTGTATTTTGAAAAGTCATTGTGTTTTTGTTTTGTCTGCTAAAATAACAAAAATTGTTTGTTTTGTTTCAGGTTTAAGGTTTCAAGTTGATATGCTTTGTGTCTTTTAACCGCAAAGTTCGCAAGGTTTTTTACTCAGTTTGTGTTTGTCTAATGCAAAAAAGAACGCAAAGCTTTGCGAACTTAGCGTTTGTAAACGTTAGCTTAGATAAAAATCCTTGCGAACTTTGCGTTTAAATTTTACAACGAAACTCAAAGTTGCCTGAAACCTGAAACTTGAGACCATTAAAAAACAAAAACCCGACAGCTTCTAAAAAACTGTCGGGTATTCTTTATAATATAAATTCTAATTAAAGAATTAACATCGCGTCTCCGTAAGAATAGAATTTGTATCCTTCTTTGATCGCTTCATCGTATGCTTTTTTCATTAAATCGTGTCCACAGAAAGCAGAAATCATCATTAATAATGTCGATTTTGGTGTGTGGAAGTTTGTAATCATACAGTTTGCAATACTGAAATCGTGAGGAGGGAAAATAAATTTATTTGTCCATCCTTCGTAAGGATTTAAAGTATTAGCAGAAGAAACAGAACTTTCAATTGCACGCATAGAAGTTGTTCCGACTGCGCAAATACGTTTTTTCTTTGCTTTTCCTTCGTTTACAATATCACACGCTTTTTGAGTGATGATCAATTCCTCAGAATCCATTTTGTGTTTAGATAAATCTTCTACCTCAACTGGGTTAAAAGTACCTAAACCAACGTGTAAAGTTACCTCAGCAAAGTTCACTCCTTTGATTTCTAATTTTTTCAAAAGATGTTTTGAAAAGTGTAAACCAGCAGTTGGTGCCGCTACAGCCCCTTCTTCTTTTGCGTAGATCGTTTGGTATCTTTCAGCATCTTCAGCAGTAACTTCTCTGTTAATGTATTTAGGAATTGGAGTTTCTCCAAGTTCTGTCAATTTGTTTCTGAATTCTTCGTAAGACCCATCGTATAAGAAACGCAATGTTCTACCACGAGAAGTTGTATTGTCGATTACCTCAGCAACTAACGAATCGTCATCACCAAAATAAAGTTTGTTACCAATACGGATTTTTCTAGCTGGATCAACCAAAACATCCCAAAGGCGTTGCTCAGAATTTAATTCTCTTAATAAGAAAACTTCAATTCTAGCTCCAGTTTTTTCTTTGTTTCCATACAAACGTGCAGGGAAAACTTTTGTATTATTAAGAATTAAAACGTCTCCGTCATCAAAATAGTTGATCACGTCTTTAAACATTTTATGTTCGATAGTGTTTTTTTTACGGTCAATTACCATTAAACGAGATTCATCTCTATTTTCTGCTGGGAATTCAGCCAAAAGTTCTTTCGGTAAATTGAAATTGAAGTGTGATAATTTCATATTTGAATTGTTGATTTTAGAGTGTAGCTTTTAGATTTGTTTATCTAAAAATTTAAATCGGTTGCAAATATACGATTGTGAGATAGGCGTTGTCAAGTCTTTTGACGTTTATTTTCAAAAGTCCTTGATTTACTGAGCTTTCAGATTGACTTAAAAAGCTATTCTTTAAGTCAATTTTAACTTTTTCGAACCATATAAGAAATATAAGTTCATTCTAGCTAAAATTTTAAATAGCGCCAAATCAACATTATAAACCCGACAGATTTTTAAAACCTGTCGGGTTAGCTATTTAAATACGCATAAAAAAACCTCTGGTTAAAACCAGAGGCTCTATTTTATTGAACTTTAATTTTAATTGAACTTATATCACTTATATGGTTCAAAAAAATTTATAATTCTGAGATTTGAAAGTTTAAAGCTTTTAAATCGTTCCAGAAATCTGGGTAAGATTTGGAAACTACTTCGGCATCGTCAATAATAATTGGAACTTTTATTGCTAATGGTGCAAATGCCATTGCCATACGGTGATCGTTGTATGTTGCAATATGCACATCATGATTAATATCACCAGAACGCAATAGAGTCAAGCTATCATTGGTAACAGAAATATTAGCTCCTAATTTTGTAAGCTCAATTCTTAAAGCTTCTAGTCGGTCTGTTTCTTTAATTTTTAAAGTATGAAGTCCTGTTAGATGACATCCAATTCCTAAACCTAAACAAGTAACTACGATAGTTTGCGCGATATCTGGCGTATTGTTCAATTCAAAATTTACATCTTCATAATTGAATCCAGAAACTTTTTCCAAAGTCATTTTGTTGTTTTGGAAAGTTGTTTTCACCCCCATTTTTTCATAAAGAGAAACCAATTCAGAATCTCCTTGAAGACTGTTTTCTTTATAACTGCTTAAAGTAATTTTTGCTGCATCGGCCAAAGCCACAAGGCTAAAGAAATAAGAAGCCGAACTCCAGTCTGACTCTACCACCATTTCTTTAGTTTCAACTGATTCTTTAGGGAATACCTTAATCACATTTCCTTCAAAACTCGTTTTAATATCTAAATCAGCTAACAAAGCCAAAGTCATTTTGATATACGGAATCGAAGTAATTTCTCCTTCTAAAGTCAACTCTAAACCATTGTCTAATTTTGAAGCTACTAATAAAAGTGCAGAAATATATTGACTGCTTACATTGGCTGCCAAAGTTACTTTTGAAGCGGTAACTTTTTTTCCTTTAATTCGAATTGGCGGATATCCTACTTCTTTCTCATATGAAATCTCAACACCCAATTGTGCCAAAGCTTCCACTAAAATTTTAATCGGACGTTCTTGCATTCTGCTTGAACCTGTCAAAACCACTTCTCGACCTTCGTTAACCGAAAAATAAGCAGTAAGAAAACGCATTGCTGTTCCTGCGTGATGAATATCTACAATTTCATCATTTCCCGC
Source organism: Flavobacterium sp. LK-23 (assembly GCF_058135255.1). Classification (NCBI taxonomy): domain Bacteria; kingdom Pseudomonadati; phylum Bacteroidota; class Flavobacteriia; order Flavobacteriales; family Flavobacteriaceae; genus Flavobacterium; species Flavobacterium sp. LK-23. The sequence goes on along the minus strand of NZ_JBYUVT010000006.1, from coordinate 207,290 downwards.
TAATGCCTTCTGCATTACTTCGCTGTCGTCTGAGTTGGAAGTATTGGCTAAAGTAATATTTGGAAATAATGCTTTTAATAACAATAAGCGGTTCGTTTCACTTTTAGAACCAGTGATATTTAGTTGCGAATCATCAATAGTGAATATTGAATTCGTGCTTAATTTTAAATTCATTTTTTTAATTGTAAGTTGTGCATTATGAATTAGGAATGATTTAGAAACATAATTCAGCCCCGCAATTTACCACTCCACATTCATAATTCAAAATTCAAAACTCATAATTCAAAGCTTATGAGTGATATTTCACAATTATTTCAATTTATCATTGTTTTTGTGACGATCTTTATCTCTAACCGATTTTAGATCCATTTTTTTATCGAAAGATGCTTGTAAATCAATTCCTGTTTGGTTGGCTAAACACAGCACGACAAAAACAACATCTGCCAATTCTTCTCCTAAATCTTTGTTTTTATCGCTTTCTTTTTCAGATTGTTCTCCATAACGGCGCGCAATGATTCTTGCAACTTCGCCAACTTCTTCTGTCAGCTGTGCCATATTGGTCAATTCGTTAAAGTAGCGAACACCATGTTCTTTTATCCAAGTATCAACAGCTAATTGTGCATTTTTTAAATCCATCTTTTTATATCTTTTTAAGAATTATTTTTTCATTTTGGCTTACGATCATCTTCTGAAAAAACTCTTTTATCATTCCGTAATCCTCCGCTGCAAAAATACTACTGTTGATTTCTTTTTGACTCACAATTTGAATTTTGTTTTCAGAAACCGAAAAATTTAAAATAAAGGACATCAGCTTGTCCTCTGAAGATATTCTAAATGGTTTAGGAAGTGATTCTACAGTATATCCCTGCGGAATTTCAATATTCAAATTAAACTTTTCTATGTTTTTATATCCAAAATAAACAGGCATTTGCCTTTTTTCTTGATTGAACGGATTTTTACTTTGGGTAAAAAACAATAGAGGATTTATAAAAATCTTCCCATCAATAATATCCGAACGGTTGCTTGAAGCAAAAGAAAAAGTTTCTATGACCGACTGATCTAAGTTTGATTTCTGATTTTCTATCGCATAATTCGAAATCTCTAAACCTCCCAATCTATTCTCTAATTTTTCAAGATAAGCATCTTCCGTTTTAGTATTATTTTCTTCTCTAAAACTGTACGCATCATAATCTGTTCGTTGAACTCGAGCCTGACCATTCATTTTTCCGTCAGGATTTATTTTAACTATAAGACTGTAAATTTCTTTAGACTGCTGTGTTGGATCTAATTGAATTTCTTCAGAACTGCCATCTTTTTTGATTAATCTTCCGTTCCAATTTAAAACATTTAATGGTAAAATATTTGGTGCTGTAAGTTTATGGCTTGCATCCAAAAGAGTTTCTTTGCCATCAATTTCGGCCGCAACTATGACATAATTGAATCCTGTTCTTGTGGGATACACTGGAAGTCCATTTTGTATAGTACTTACCAAAACAGGATTGGCTTCTATACCAGCCGCACGAAGCATATTTATCAGAATAAAATTGATCTCGGCCACATTACCTGTTTGATCTTTATAGGCTTTTTCGACTCCTTTTTCTGTATAACAGCTATTAATCTCATTCCAATTCATTCGATTTTTAACATAGGTAAAAATCAGATTTAATCTTTCCTTTTTGTCTTCTACATTAGACAATAATTTATTCAGATCATCTGTAAACAAACTGCCTTGATTTAATTGCTTCCCAAAGCCGTCATCTTTAAAAATAGTTTTTGCAACACCTTCCCAAGTTAAACTGTAATCTTTTACAGGCTGATCCGGAAGACGGACTCTTTCTAATTCTTGCTGAATGCTTCCGCGATAATTTTCAAGATTATTAATGTAAGGTTCCTCCTTTAATGCGGGAACATCTTTTCCTTTATAAAAGGTTTCAATCTGTTTATAATTAAATGAGCTTGTCTGACTGTAAGCATTATCAAAACTCTGACTAGCGCTTGTAAATTTAGATTCTGTTTCTAACGGAATTCCTCCTATTAAAATGGGCTTATAAATATAAAATTCTGGAATCTGTGTTTTGTAATAAAAATAGTCAACAGGAATACTGAACTGAACATCAAAGTCGGGAAACTTTACCAGATTTTCAGATCTTAAAACATATTTGTATTCAATAATAGAACCTACTTTTACATTGGGCAAAGTAATCGTCTTTTCTTTCCAATATTGATTGATTTTGTTTTTAAACTCGCCTTGATTATTTAATTTAGTTTTTACGACGTTGCCATTTTCTAAATTGTAGGTAACTGCATCTGAAAATTCTAAACGGTCTTCATTTAACTTGTCATAACCGATATAAAAACGCACTTTCTGGTCGGCCCAGCTTAAACCTTCTTTTTTATAAATTTTGATTTTCACTTCGCAAACATGGTTGGCGTAAAATCCAACATCTTTATTATAGCCAAAATAAGTTCTTCCTTTTTTAAACAAGATAGCAGCGGGTGCGCTGCTATCTTTAGGATGAACTTTTTCATTTAACTCTGCAATAGTTACTTTTCCCAAGTCATAATTTTGAGCTTGAATAGTTATTGTACTTCCCAAAAGGGCAATACAAATTAGAAGGAATCTCAGCATAATTAAATACGTTTCAGAACGATTTTTTCCGTTTCTTTTTCTACCATTGTTTTATAATACTCTTTCAGCATCTCATATTTTTCAGCAGATACGATAGCTTCATTTATTTGATGCAAAATAGACAACTGAAGTTTATTGTCGTTTGCCGAAATGTTAAATTTAAAAACGCCCAAATTATCTTCCATTGTTACAGCAGCTGGGGCTGGCAATGTTTCAACCACAAAGCCTTCTGGAATTTCAATATTAATACTGTACTTATCTGTAAATGGAAAACTAAAATCTACTGGATATTCTCTTGTTTCCTGCTTAAACGGATTATTATTTGTTGCAAAAAACAACATTGGATTCAAATAAATTTTACCTCCAATAACTTCGCACAAATCGTTTCCAGTAAAAGAATAAGTTTCTATAATTGGAAGAAGGATATCCTTTTCGTTTGTTTTTGAATAATCGCTAATTTCTATTTTTTTATTCTTGTTTTCGAGCTTTTCTAAATATTCTTCTTCTTTTAAACCTTCAATATTGCCACGCGTAATCATGGCGTTATAATCCATGTATTGTCTTCTTGTTTTTCCTGTAACTTTTCCAGCGCTATCGATACTGTAATTCATAAAAACATTATCAACAGAAGTTTTTTCTGGCATTAAATTAATTTCTTCTGATGAACCGTCTTTTCTAATCAATCTTCCTGACCAATTTAAAACTCTTAATGGCAAAACATTCGGAACCGTAAATTTTTCTGACGCATCTAGTAAAACATATCCGTTTGGAGTTTCTACCGCAGCAATTACATAATTGAATGCCGTTCTATTAGGAAACAATGCTATTCCGTTTGAACGTGTACTTACCAAAACTGGATTTGCTGTTAATCCTGAATAACGAAGCATCGCTGTAAGCATTAAATTTATATCGGCAATATTTCCTGTTTTTTCTTTGTACGCTTTTTTAACTCCATTATCACAGCCATAACCGTAATATTTATTCCATTTTACGTTTGATTTTACGTGATTTAAAATCACTAAGATTTTCTCTTCAGGCGTATTAATTCCTGAAAGTATTTTTTTCAAATCATCTTCAAAATAGCCTGTTTTATTAAGTTCAGGACCAAAATCATCATAATCATAAATTGTTCTTACAACCGAAGCCCAATCTGCAGAATATTCTTTAAGCACCTGATTTGGAAATTTAGTCATTGACAATTCGTGAGCAACAGACGATGTGTAATTATCAATATTGTTAACATATGCCTCATCTTTCATTGCTGGAAAATCTACCGCTTTGTACGTAACCTGATCTTCCATATAAGTTAAGTAATCAGTAGAGAAATTAGTCGATGTCACACGTCCACCCGATCTTTCCTTGCTATTAAAAGTGATACTTTTGGCAACCCTTGCTGTTGTTGCCTTTGGAAAAAAATAACCTTTTTGTCTTGGACTGAAAGTGTAATATTCGGGAATGAATGTTGAAAATTCAGAATAGTTCACTGGAATACACGTTTGAAAATCCCAATCTCTTATTATTTCCTGTGGACATTTAATACTATATTTAAATTCAATAACAGAACCTTCTTTTACATTAGGCATTGTTATTTTTTTTAAGCTTTTATATTTATTTAATACTTCTTCAAAAACGCCATCACTTTTAAGCTTCGTTTTTTCAATTTTACCTCCAACTATGTTGTAAGTTACAGCATCTGAAAAAGACACTTTCTCTCTCAGACTAGGATAATTATAGTACCACACATCCTGATTAGCCCAATCTAGGCCTTCTTTCTTGTAAATTTTAATTCTGGTTTCTACATCTGTCACTGTAACAAAACCATCATTAGCATCATATTCAATTCTTGCTGTTCCTTTTTTATACAAAATAGCGGCTATCGCTGCCGAATCTGTCGGATGCGACTTTTGTTCTAATTCTGCAATGGATACTTTTCCTAATTTAAATTCCTGCGACATCGCTTTTGAAGCGATCAATAAAAGCACAGTGAGACTAAATAATTTAATAATTTTCATTGGTAATTTTTGGTTTACTTTGGTTACACTTGTTAGTTTTTGGTTAATATTATTTTGGCGTTATCGTTTCTCGAGACTTGTTCCATAAATAGGCGATACTCGTCATATTCTTTGTTCGAATATTTTCCTTTATTTAAAAACATCGATCTTTTATAAGTCAGTTTATTATTGTCTTTTTTAATGATTTCGGTTTTGTATTCACCAAATTTGCCTTTTAGTTCATAATTGGAAGGCAGGAATTCGATACTGAAACCTTCTGGAAGATTGATTTCAATTTCATCGGTATCTAAAAAACCACGTTGAATTTGAAAAGGATTTTTTCGGTTTCTAATTCGTTTTACACTTCCTGTATATTGATTGAAAGCATCGACCACAAAAATCATTTTGTTACCCGTAATAGCTCCATAATTTACAGCGCTTATCTGAACATCTTCGGTAAAACGAATATTTTCTTTATCATTCGTAAAAGTAATTTTACCTAGTTTCAAGTTGTTGATATTATCCCAATACTCTTTGTAATGTTCCTCTTTTTCATTTGGTTGCATGGTTTCTACTCGAGATTTAGAAGCATACACACTTCCTTGAGAGGCTATTTTTAAAGTGCCAGAAAAATTCCCAGTTGGATCAATTGTGTAAACTCCTTTACCTACTTGCGTGTTTCCTTTATCATCATAGATTTTAGTTCTTACAATTTGGCCTCCTTCAGGTTTTACAACCAAAACATCGCGATCGTCAGTAAAAGTTCCTTGATATCCAAACGGATCGTCTTGACTCGTACATTCTAACCAGATATAATTATCTTTATTAGGAATCGCCAAAATCATATGATTCCCTTGCATCGAAACAAAATCAGATTGAATATTTTCTTTGTAACGATCGCCATATAAAATAGTATTATAAGATGGGACATCTACAACCTGTAAAAGTGCTTTTGTATAGTTTGACAATGCTTTGCAATCTCCATATCCTAAACGATCAACATCGTTGGCTAACATGGGTTTCCAACCGCCAATGCCAATTGCAATGTTTACATATCGCGATTTTTTTTGTACATAATCGTAAATGATTTTAGCTTTCTTGATAGGATCTTTTTCATCTCCAACCAATGCTTTAATTTTTGCTTTGGTCTCTTCTGTCAAAACAGTCGTACCGGTTAAGATTTTATCTTCATACCATTTTCCAAATGCTTCCCAAGTAGTAGCATTTCCGTCCACTCCTTCTAAGTGAAAGTTTTCTAATCCCATCATGACTTTAGGAAAAAGATCTGAAGGAGAAGGGCTAAGATCTTCTTGTTTCTGAGCCGTGATATTTGTTGCTGTATAACTCAGATTTGTATCTGTATCGGCTGTTTTGGTTATGTTGAAGTTATCAAATTGGAACTCTTTTTTCTTAAAGCCCAACCCCTTTGGGAAAGTTACATTCAAAACGCATTTTTCTACGCTCAAATAATAACCTCCAATAAAATACCATTTTGGTATAAATGCAGTATTCGAAGTTTCGACTTCGCTGGTGTAAGCAATTGTAAAAGGATAGGAAATGGGTGTATAATTTAAATAAAGCACTCGATTATCAGAAAAAAGAGTACTTCCGCCTACAGCGCTCTGATCTTTAAAATCTTTTCTTTTGATTTTTTTAATTTCATTCCCCAATGCATCATAAACTACAGCTTCAATATTTTTTATTGAAGTTGTTTTATCGTAATGACAGAATGCATCAATATTATTTAGACCTTTTTCATTTAAAACAGAAACCACTCTTTGGGTCTTAATATTCATACTTCTTTGCGAAGCAATAACAATATCCATTTGGTCTAAACGGAGAACAGCATTGGCGTTCTGTTTTAAACTATCTGGAATAGAAAGAATAGGATAATTGCTCTTTTGGGCGAATGAATTAAGTGTTGTTAAGAATAAAAATAACGCAAAAAAAAGGTTTTTCATTAGTAGGGATTTTCGTCAAATATATATTATTTTCAGAAATCCTTAACAAATGTTTAATAATATTTTTACTCTCTGTTTTTGCTATCCATTACAATGGTAACGGGCCCGTCATTGAGAAGACTGACTTTCATATCGGCGCCAAAAATTCCTGTTTGCACTTTCTTGCCCAACTCTTTTTCTATTGCTTGAACAAAATTCTCATACGTCGGAATTGCAAAATCTGGTTTTGAGGCTTTTATATAAGAAGGACGGTTTCCTTTCTTAGTGGATGCATGAAGTGTAAACTGACTTACAACAATAATATCGCCGTCAATATCCTGCACCGAACAATTCATAACATCATTTTCGTCTCCAAAAATTCTCATTTTAATGATTTTCCCAGCCAACCAATCAATGTCTTCTTGTGTATCGGCATCTTCAATTCCGACTAAAACCAATAAACCTTTTTGAATGTCGGCAACAATTTTAGAATCAACTGCTACTGATGCTTGGGAAACTCTTTGGATAACTACTCTCATTCTTTATTTTTATTTTTAGCCACAGATTACACGGATTAAAAAGATTTTAAAATCAATACGTTAGATGCACTGCAGTGCATCTCTACAATAAAATCACTTTCGTATTCTGTTTTGGAATTTGGAATTTTAAAATTGGAATTTTAATTACTTACGTGTTTCATCACTCGCAGCACGGTCTTCACCATACGTATCGGTGCGGTAATGCTCTTCGTCGCCTTCAAGAATTTTAAGGTAACTATTATATCGTGACCAAGCAATTTCGTCTTTTTCTAATGCTGCTTTTATGGCACAATGAGGTTCTTCTTTGTGTAAACAGTTGTTAAACTTACATTGGTCTTTCAGTTTGAAGAATTCAGGAAAATAACCGCTTATTTCTGAAGGCTCCATATCAACAATCCCGAAACCTTTAATTCCAGGTGTATCGATAATTCGAGCATCAAAAGACAAATCATACATTTCGGCAAAAGTTGTAGTGTGCTGTCCTTGCTTGCTTTGTTCTGAAATTACCGAAGTTTTTAAATGAAGACTTGGTTCTAGTGCGTTAACCAAAGTTGATTTTCCAACACCAGAATGTCCAGAAAACATACTTACTTTACCAATCATCATTTCTTTTAGCTTGTCAACGCCTTTGTTTTCTGTTGAAGAAATACGAAGACATTTATATCCAATTTCAGAATAAATATGCTGCAAATAAAGCTGATCGTCTAAAGTCTGATCTGTTAAAGTATCAATTTTATTAAAAACCAAAATGGCTTCAATTCCGTATGCTTCTGCAGTAACCAAAAAACGATCAATAAAACTTGTCGTTGTTGGCGGATTATCAATCGTAATCAATAAAAAAACCTGATCGATATTAGAAGCAATAATATGAATCTGTTTTGATAAGTTAACCGATTTACGAACGATATAGTTTTTTCTTTCGTGAATAGTATGAATTGTTCCTGTAATGGCATCTGAAGTTTCATCCAATTCATAATCAACAATATCGCCTACAGCAATAGGATTGGTACTTTTAATACCTTTTATTCTGAATTTCCCTTTCATACGGCATTCCACAAAATCTCCATTTTGAGATTTTACGGTGTACCAGCTTCCTGTAGATTTATAAACGGTTCCTGTCATTCTTTAATTTTAGATTGTAAATTTTAGATTTTAGATTACGCTTTAAAACCTAAAAAATAAAAGGCAAAATTACGTTTTTAGAATGGAACAACGCAATTTCGCCTTTTAAATTTGAAAGACATATCCTTAATTTGCAGACTTTACCAAACTATTTCGGCTAAAGTTTCATTCTCTTTTACTTTTCCTAGCTGAATTGTTTTTAAAGTTCGCGATACTTTGCCCGCTTTTGTGGTATAAATTTCAACCATAATTGTTGCTGGACCATTTTCGGTTAATTCGCTTTCGCCAAAATAATCAGTTTTGATTTGATATTTTCCTTTTACCGCATTTCTGATGATATATTGCTCTGGGCCGTAACCTTCTGTGAAATCTTTTGAAAATCTTCCTCCAATTTGTGTTGAAGTATGGCTGTAATAACATTCTTCATTTGTTGGCTCAATTACATGTAAATCTAAATCAATATCCATTTGGTTCCAGTTCATAATAATTCTGATATCAACCGGCATTTTAGCAAGGTATTTTTTGTCTAGTTTTCCCGTTTTTAAACCAGAATGCTCAGACATTAAACGATTAACATCCATCAAAACAATATCTTCAATACCTTCGTATTGTCCGCTCATTTCTCCATAATAATTCACTTCAAGCGATTTTACCAATTCATCAAATGCTTCTTGATATTTTCCGGCATCTTCAAGCGCCAAAGCATAATCTCTTAAGCTCTGAGGTTCGTGAGATCTCCATTTTACAACTTGTTTTGCAGTAAAAACGGCATCCTGATAATCTTTCCATTGTCTCAAAGTATAAGTCAATGTTTTATAAAGCTGATGATTTTCTAAACCTAAATCGGCAATATTGCTGATGATTTGCAATGCTTTCTTAACATCTCCTTGATTGTAGAAAAAGTGCGCCACATCAAAATAAAAGCTTGGATTTCTTTCCTGAGCTTTTCTCAATTCGAAATACAAATCGTATTGTTTCTCTTTTGGCGCCGATGCCAACGCTTTTAAATATAATCGATCTGGATTCCAACTTTTTGTTTGAACGACTCCATTATTGGTAGACTTCTTTTTTGTTGTTATAATAATAACTCCATTTGCTCCTTTGCTGCCATAAGCAGCAATTCTCGCGGCATCTTTCAACACATCCACCGCTTCAATATCTTCTGACTTTAAATCGGTCAATTCACCTTCATAAAACTGACCATCAACTATAATTAAAGGCTTTTTTGAATCTCCAGCTAAATAACCTCTATTGAAATTTGAATCTTGCAAAAGATCTTTATTTTTTGAAGTGTCTTCCTCGAGAGCACCAACAACATCAGATTTTTTTTGTGTTGCGTATCCTACAACAACTGTTTCATCTAATTTAGTAAAATCTGAATCTTCCTTAATTACTTCACTACCAACTTTTTTATCTTTTAATTCAACAATTTTTGGTACATCATCAGTAACCTCTTCTGCTTTTGCAACAACTGGCGAAACAAATTTTACCTGATCCACTTTTGCCGCAGATGACGGAGGAGGCGTATTATATACAGCATTATCTCCTTCAATTACTGTTGCAACTGGTCCTTTTCCAACAGGCTCATCAACTGTCAGTACTGCATCAGGATCTCCTTTTATAGTTTCAGAGGCTACTCTTCTTTCCATATTTCTAGCTCTATTTCTACCATTTGGAGGTGGCGGTGGCGGTGGAACTTGTCTATTGTACTTATATTTAGATGCGATTTTCTGCCCTGCGTATTTGACGTCTTTTTTCCACCAAGCGTTTATACTGGCAAAATAACTTTCAATACTCTCCCAATTATTTTTTTGCTGTGCCAATGTAGCATCATGTTCCTGTTTTTTGATTAAATCAAATTCAGCACGTAATTCTGCTGGCGGCAAAATATCGTACATAATATAATCCCGAACATTTTCGAGAACAATCAATGATGTGTTTTTGGTTACAATTCCGAATTTCTTCCCAAGAAGCTCAATTTCATCTGCGTTTTTAGTGTATTGCAATTCAAGATTGGCAATTTTTTTCTGCGCCCAAAGTTTTTCAACATTTACGTCATTAGAATTTTGAACCGCTACATCAAGCATAATTTTCTTTTCTAAAGTAACTTCATTATCATAGCCAAATAACAAGCTAATTTCATTTTTTGGATTCAAAGAAATACCTGAAAAACTAAAATTCCCTGAAACCGAAGTTCCCTCCATAGGAAATAAATCGGTTACAGTTAAATTCTCTTTTATGCCTAGAAACTTCAAATTTGTATTTGTCAATTTATCCAAAGCAGTTTCAGCATTTATCTGATTTAAATTGATAAAATTACCTCCCGTTTTCATCGAAGAAAAATTCAAAAAGGCAAAATCTGCAGAAACAGAAGAGGTAATAGTATAAACAGGTTTTTTAGTTTTTGGAAGAAGATTTTCACTCAAAGAAGATAATCCGTCAGAGAAAAATAAATATTCATCTTGATTTTCAAAGTTAATTTGAGAGAAACGAGTTCCGCCATCGTATTTTGTTTTTTCTAAAATCGCTTTTAATTCGGACCAATTACCGTTCGAAATCACGAACTCTTTTTGTTTTTCGAAAGTATAATTCAGAAAATACAAAGTCACTTTTGTATTTTTTATTTTCTGAAAATAAGCTTCCAGCAAATCCAATTCTTTCTTTAGATCACGATTCTGACAACTTAAAGAATTATCCCAAATCAAACCAATTAAAGCTGGAGTTTTTTTAGCAGTTTTATTTCCTTCAACAAAATTATTTCCATAAAAATAATATTGCCCACCAGCATTCTGCATTACAACACTCGGAATATCTTGCTGAATTGGAATTTTAAAAAGTAATTTTTCAGCAGGCTGATAGTTTTCTTTCTTTTCAGAAGCTTCAAAAGATTGATTCCATTTTGAGAAAACAATTTCTTTTTCAGAATCTCCCGTCACAACAGGTTTTGCAGCGGAACCTAAAACCGAAACATTAATTTCAAATTTATCTAACTTTTTAGGATAACGGCTCAAAAGCTGATACGCCAAATTATCTTTGTCTGAAGCCGCAAGTTCTTCTTCGTAACCAATAACAACAATTCGTTCGCCATTTGGCATTAACGGATAAATTCTAGTTTTAAAATTGTTCCCATCGACTTTTTCCAACAATCCTGGATCGACACGACGATGTTCGATGGCTTCAAAAACTTGCTTCCCTTTATTTTTATTTACCGGAACAGCTTCTCGCAATTTTCCATTAATATCAATCGCATATCTAGAAACCGAAACATTTTCAGGCAACGGAAAAATAAGTTCTGCTTCCATTTGACGATTTCCCGAATTAAAAAAATGCATTTCGGCTGTAGTGTAAGCAATATTGCCAACGATTTTCACATTGACTTTCAATTGACTCATTCGTACTTTCTCAGCTTCTTCTCCTTTAACGGTAAGCTCAGGGCTTTGTGCAAAAGTTTTTGTACCCGTAAAAACGAGAAAGAAAAACAATACATTCAAATTTATTTGAAAAATGCGTGGCATAGATGAAAACAATTTTAATTTCATGATACAAAAATTAAGGTTCATATTGTTATAGAGAACAAAAAACGATAAAAGGTTGGGAAGATATTACTTATTTTCAAAAAAAAATCTCCAAAACCCGAAAGCAATGGAGATTTAATATAAAAAACAATCTAATTTTAAATGTGTGATATAATTGAACCCAATAACAAGCTTTTTTCAAAACTTAAATTAACTTATATCACTTATATGATTTGAAAGAAAATTATGCGTTGAAAATTTTCTCTTGGTGACCGATACTTTCTTGGTGAATTGCTTTGAACATTCTCAAAACAAATTCTTCAGTAAGACCTTTTTTCTCGCCTTCCAAAATCATTTTTCCTAAGATTTCGTTCCAACGGTTGTTTTGAAGAATCGCAACGTTTGCATCTTTTTTCACCTGACCAATTTCGTCAGCCACTTTCATACGTTTTCCTAACAATTCTAATAAGTTAGCATCCAAAACGTCTATGTTAGCTCTTAACTTAGTCATTTTTTGGCTGTACTCGTCTGTAGTATCATCTGTTTTTCTAATCGTCAAATCTTTAATGATTTGTTTCAAAGCATCTGGAGTTACTTGTTGTGCAGCATCAGACCAAGCGTTGTCTGGATCGTAGTGCGTTTCGATAATCATACCATCGTAGTTCAAATCTAAAGCCTCTTGCGTTACTTCGAAAATCATTTTACGATCTCCAGTAATGTGAGATGGGTCGATGATTAATGGCAAATCAGGGAATTTATTTTGCAATTCGATCGCAATCTGCCATTCTGGAATATTTCTGTATTTTGTTTTTTCGTAAGTAGAGAAACCTCTGTGAATAACACCTAATTTCTCGATTCCAGCCATGTGTAAACGCTCAACACCACCTAACCATAAAGCTAAATCTGGGTTTACTGGGTTTTTAACCAAAACAATTTTATCTGTTCCTTTTAAAGTATCAGCAATTTCTTGAACTGCGAATGGGTTTGCAGTTGTACGTGCACCAACCCATAAAACGTCGATATCGTGTTCTAAAGCTAGTTTACAGTGAGCTGCAGTTGCTACTTCAGTTCCCATTAATAAACCCGTTTCAGCTTTTGCTTTTTGCAACCATTTTAATCCGATTTCACCAACACCTTCAAATCCTCCTGGACGAGTTCTTGGTTTCCAGATTCCGGCTCTGAAAACGCTAACTTTTGAATCTTTTAATTCGTGAGCGATTTTCAAAACCTGATCTTCAGTTTCTGCACTACAAGGTCCAGCTATCACAAGTGGGTGATTTAAATTGAAATCTTCTAACCACTTTCTCATTTCTTTCTTATTTTCCATCTTAATTCTAATTTACTTTTTAGTTGTTGTTAATCCGTTTAGTATTTCTTTTATTTTATTTGTGCTTTCCATTTCTTCAAAAATGGCGTTGTAATCTTCTTCTTTTAGCAAATCTCTAAACCGACTCAGGTTTGATATATAAGCTTCTAAAGTTTCCAGAACGTATTCTTTATTTTGTTTAAATATTGGTGTCCACATTGCGGGCGAACTTTTTGCCAAACGAACAGTGCTTTCAAATCCACTCCCCGCCATATCAAAAATATCCTGTTCGTCTTTTTCTTTATTCATTACCGTTTTTCCAAGCATAAACGAACTAATGTGCGATAAATGCGAAACATAGGCAATGTGTTTATCATGTGAAATGGGATCCATATATCGAATTCTCATTCCGATTGAAGTAAAAAGATTTAATGCTTTCTCTTGTAATTTAAAAGCTGTCTTTTCTACTTCGCAAATAATGTTTGTTTTTCCTTGAAACAAGCCTCTTATTGCTGCTGATGGTCCTGAAAACTCTGTTCCTGCAATTGGGTGCGTTGCAATAAAATTTCTTCTTTTCGGATGATTGGCTACTGCTTCACAAATTGGCTTTTTAGTCGATCCTACTTCAAAAACAATCGTTTTATCTCCTACAGCGTCCAAAACTTTAGGCAAAACCGTTAGCGCCACATCTACTGGAACCGAAACAATTACAAAATCTGCTTTTTGCAAATCTTCAAAACTTCCTGCTTCGTCAATAACTCCCAAATCTATTGCCTGCTGCAAATGCTGTTCGTTACTATCGATTCCTAAAATAGTCGCATCAGGATAACGCCCCTTAATGTCTAGCACCATCGAACCGCCTATTAACCCTATTCCTATTACGTATACTTTCATATTTCTTTTTCATTAACTTCAATGAAATTTAGATGAACATGTTAAAATCTGGCAAGTTTCATATTTTATAAATTTCACTTGAATTATCAATAAATTATTAAAAAATTCACTTTTTTAAAATGAGATATCCAATTCCACTTACAGCATATTGCCCGTTAATTTCTGAGCTCAATTTTATTCCTAATTTTATCTCTTTTTTAGGAATTTCATTTATAAGTTCACTTGATTTAAGAGAGACTTTTTCGTTACTTAAATTATTAGTTTTAATCAAAGAATTTAAAATCGGAGTATTATCAGTAACATTATATAATTCTAATAAAGCATAATTGTTATTTACAACATTTGGTCCAGTATAATAAACATACGGATCCGATTCAAAAATTATTGAATTTACATTCTTATAATTACTAAGATCAAAAGTAATACCTGACACAACTACAGGAATTGAACTAGATGTACTAGCATTAGAACCAATACCATCCGCAATTCTCAATCTAATCTCCTCGCTTACGATTCCTTTATCTTCGTTACAAACATATTTTGTAACTTGAACTTCTGAATTATCTAATATTTTATTATTATTTACATCAATCCCTGATTCAATTTTTATTCCTCCGTTTCCGCAAATTCCACCTTTAGCTTCATCTGTTATATTCACAAGACTTACATTCCCATTAATTCCGTTACATACATAAGTTGTATATTTTACTTCATTGTCATTTAATATTCCGTCTTTGTTTACATCTAATCCATATTCAACTTTCAATCCTCCATTTTCACAATTACCTCCTGAATTCTCATTAGTTGTCCTTATTAAATTTGTATTCCCGTCAACTCCATTACAAACATATGCTGTAGAAGTTATTTCATTTTCTTCTAAAATCCCATTTCTATTTAAATCTAAACCAGAATTTATTTTTATTCCACCATTTTCACAACTTACTCCTGCAGGTTCTTTTACAACTGTTGTAAGACTATTTTTTCCATTTAATCCATTACAAACATATTTTGTGTTTTGAACTTCATTACTATCAAGTATCCCGTTAAAATTACTATCCAATCCCGTCTCAATTTTTATTCCTCCATTCTCACAATCTATTCCTGGATTTACAACGGACATATTTACCAAAGTATTTATTCCGCTTGATCCTTTTTCTCCAATGGGCCCTTCATCTCCCTCACATGCTATAAATAAAATTGGTATAAGTAAATAAAACAATTGCAGTTTTTTCATTTTGTAGATTTTGTTTTTGATTGTTATATATTAATCTTTTAGATTTTCTAGTTGAGAGATAGTAGTCTTTTTACTTATGGTAAAAACTCTAAAATCGATCAATCGCCTCTTGTACTTTTTCTTCTTTTACACAAAGTGAGAATCTGATATATCCTTCGCCGTTGCTTCCGAAAATCGTTCCCGGTGTAATGAAAATATGCTTCTCATATAATATTTCGTCAATGAACTTCTCTGCTGATTCGATTCCTTCAGGAAGTTTTGCCCAAACAAAAAGCCCAACTCCTTCTTTATACACTTTGCAGTTTAATTTTTCTGCTAGTTTCTCCGTCAATTCTCTACGGCGTCTGTAAATTTTGTTTTGATCTTCAAACCAAGATTTATCACATTTTAAAGCGGCGATTGCTCCTTTTTGAATTCCGTAGAACATTCCGCTGTCCATGTTGCTTTTTACTTTTAGGACCGCATCAATAATTTCAGGGTTTCCTAAAACCATCCCGACTCTCCAGCCTGCCATGTTGAATGTTTTACTAAGTGAATTCAATTCTAAAGCCACCTCTTTAGCTCCTTCAACCTGCAATAAACTCATCGGATTATCATTCAAAACAAAACTATACGGATTGTCATTGATCAATAATATATTGTGTTTTTTAGCAAAAGCAACCAATTTTTCAAATAACGCTAAACTTCCTCTCGCCCCTGTTGGCATATGCGGATAACCTAGCCACATAATTTTTACTTTCGAAAGATCTAATTTTTCAAGAGCTTCAAAATCTGGTTCCCAAGCATTTTCTTCTTTCAAATCATAATAAACTGGAACTGCTTCTACCAAATTGGTTACCGAGGTATAAGTTGGATAACCTGGATTCGGAATTAAAACGTGATCGCCTTCATTTAAAAATGCTAACGAAATGTGCATAATTCCTTCTTTCGAACCCATAAGAGGTAAAATCTCATTATTCGGATTCACTTCAACACCAAACTGATCACGATAAAAATCTGCCATTGCCTGTCTCATTTCTGGTAATCCCTGATAGCTTTGATAGCCATGCCCGTTTTCGTCTTGAATTGCTGCAGCGACTGCTTCAATTACTGCTTTTGACGGACTCAAATCAGGGCTTCCAATTCCCATATTGATGATCGATTTTCCTTCAGACATCAACTGACGAACTTCTCTTAATTTTGATGAGAAGTAGTATTCTTCAACTGTGTCTAATCGTTTTGCTGTTGTAATCATTTCTATTTTTTATTAAAAAATGCTTTAGGCTTTAGGCCGTAAGCTATATGCTTTTTCTTTTTTGTCCTCCTGAGCGAAGTCGAAGGGCTTTTCAATTGCAGTGAGCTTCGACTTCGCTCAGCCTGACAATCTAAAATCTTAATTTGTTAATCTTAAATCTAAAATCAACTTTCCACCTTTAAGACTTACGGTCTGGTATTTTTATATTCTCCCAACACTTTAAAATATTCTGCCATAATATTTAATAAGGCTTTGGCTTTTGCAAAATCTTCGTATTTCTCAAATGTCACGTCTACGAAGAATGAATATTTCCAAGGTGTTTCAATTTTTGGAAGCGACTGGATTTTTGTCAAATTCAATTTGCAATCGCTCATTACATTCAAAACTGCTGCTAAACTTCCTCTTTTATGATCTAATTCAAATTTTACAGATGCTCTGTTGATTTCGCTTTCTGGCAAAAATGAATTTTGCTTTTTGATGATTACGAAACGAGTCATATTGTTTTTGATCGTTTGAATCGATGATGCAATAATATCCAGATCGTACATTTCAGAAGCGGTCACACTGGCAATTGCTGCAATTCCTGTTAACTGTTTTTCTTGAATTCTTCTAGCTGTTTCAGCTGTATCTTTATCCTCGACCAATTTGATATTTGGATATTGTTTCAAGAAATCCATACACTGCAAAAGTGCCATTGGGTGTGAATGAACTTCTCTTATGTCGTCAATTTTCTGACCTTTTAAAGCCATTAAATTTTGCTGAATATTCAAATAATGCTCTCCAATGATGTGTAAATTATTCTTGTCAATCAATGCATAATTCGGGATAATTGGCCCCGCAATTGAATTTTCGATCGCCATTACAGCCTGATCAGATTTTCCGGCAATAAGGCTATCGATCAATTCTTCAAAAGACAGACATTCATCAATATCCACATTTTCAGAGAAATACTCTTTTACAACCTGATGATGAAATGATCCTTTAATACCTTGTATTGCAATTTTCGTTGTCATATAGTCAAAAAAAAATCCTGATTTGCATCAGGATTGTATATTAGTTTTATTTGTCTTAAAATTTGATCTCAAATAACCATAGCACAATCCTCACTTCTACTAAAGAAGAAATAAAAAGAGTTGCTAAAATAAAAACGGTTACTTGCCATTTTGTTTGTGTTTTGTTTTAAATTCTCTGCGAATGTATAAATTATTTTTAGTGCACCAAAAAAAAGATTGCATTTTATGAAACAAAAAAGGATTTCTTAACAAATTTAGCAGGTTTTGTATGATAATATAAAAATATGGGCTTAAAATGAGATATATACAATAGCTTTTTTGAAGGTTTTAAGATTCTGAGATGCTAAGATCCTTAGTTTTTTTCGCCACGAATTCACGAATTAGTACAAATCTTTGTGGTTATTTAATTCAATAGTCAATATTTATCCGTCAGTTTTGTCATTTCGATTTCTATGATAAAACCAAATCTTTTTCATAAAAGGTTTGGTTTTTTATTACTGCAAAAACTCTATGGATTATTTTGTTTCTCACAGCATTTAAAACACTCATTTTGTTTTTTCCTTCATCAACTTTTCTAATGTAATATCTTCTCAGATCATTATCGAATCTAATTGCACTCATTGCTGCCAAATGCAGAATGGTTTTTAGGTTTTTATCTGCAAGCATTGATACTCCGGGTCTTCTTTTTAATGATGTTCCAGATTGAAAATCAAAAGGCACGACTCCGCTGTAGCATGCCATTTTTCTTGGATCAGTTATAACTGTAAAACCTTCTGTTTTTGATAATAATGTCCATGATAGAACTTGGCCCACTCCAGGAACAGATCTTATCAGTTTCTGTTGCTGGCTTAAACTTTGGTCATTATGTATTACTTTTTCAATATCATTTTCAATAATCTTAATCTGTGCATCAATGCTTTTAATAAGTTTGATGTTTAAGCTTTTCAATTCTTCATCCATTGCAATGCCTTTCATTAATTTGTAGTCATGCTGCTGAACCATAAGCTGTTTTTTGATTTTTATTCTTAAAGCTCTTTCGGTTAATAATATTTTTATCTTTTTAATGGAGCAGGAACTTGGTTTCCATTCCCTATTTTCCTGATAATTTTTTTTCAATAAAACTACAAATTCGCAACGCATCAATTTTATC
Organism: Flavobacterium sp. LK-23; assembly: GCF_058135255.1. Classification (NCBI taxonomy): domain Bacteria; kingdom Pseudomonadati; phylum Bacteroidota; class Flavobacteriia; order Flavobacteriales; family Flavobacteriaceae; genus Flavobacterium; species Flavobacterium sp. LK-23. The sequence continues at coordinate 188,723 of NZ_JBYUVT010000006.1, read as the reverse complement.
ATTTTTGCCTCTGACAAGACCTATGCTTTTCTTGATATGCAAAGCAGATATTACATAAACCTTAAAGTTGAATTTTTCAAGTGCTTCAAACAGATTCCAATTGTATCTGCCAGTATTTTCCATAGCGATCATTACATTTTCACCTGAATATTTTTTGAAAAAATGCTTTATTGCCTGAATCTTATTCTCAATAGAAAAATAATTTACTGATTCCTCTTTAACACAAATATCTAAAGTCTTGCTGCTGATATCAATGCCGATAATAATGTTTTTCATAACTTTGCTTTTACGATTCAACAAATGATTTGAGAAATTCATCATAAGCTCAACTCCTTAATAACGGGTCACTAGCCCAAATTTCTATCTGAGTCTTTGATGAAAAGGAAGCTAAAGTCTTAATCGAAATATGAGTCACAAGCTCGGAGGAACGAACAGTTTACTTTTGCTTCCTTTCTCAATCATAAATCTACTTAAAATTTCAAAAAACAAATCTAAAGGAGGAACGAGAAATCTTCGCAAGCGGCTCGACAAAGATTGGCGATTTTGATTGTAGAGTTACTCGCGAAGATTTCTCGTTCCTCGAAATGACAAGATTGCGGTTATCCAAACAACCCCGAAACTGGTTTATTCAAAATTCCAATTTTTGAATAATCGAAGTTCATTTTTTCTTTTAATAAAGAGGCATAGACACTTCTGAAATCTATCTCATATTTTAAATCACCATTATCTAAGTCTGCTAAATTTGGATTTTTTCCTAAAATCGTTCCTTTATTATTTCCTCCGATGATAAACATTGGCGCTGCAGTTCCGTGATCGGTTCCATTTCCGTTGTCTTTTACTCTCCTTCCAAATTCGGAAAAAACTACTATTGTGACATTCTGCAATAATTGAGATTGTTTTAAATCGGAATAAAAACTATATAAGGAATCATTTAAATCTGTCAATTTTCTTTCGTGAATGGAGAGCTGATTATCGTGTGTATCAAATCCGTTCAACGATGTATAATATACCTTTGAATTAAGATTTCCTTTTATCAATCTCGCAATCCATTCGAGATTTTTAGATAATTCTGTTTTCGGATAACTGATTTCCGTTTTAGACTTCACTAAAGCTTTCTGGATTTCATCTGAACCTTCCGTAACCGAATTGGCAATTTTTCGAACAAAATCCAAATGAGGATTTTTAGACAATGTCACATTCTCTTCTTTGGATTTTACCTTAAATCGATCTGGATCTTTTACCGTTATAAAATTCGGCTCGACTCCTTTTAAAGCCAGATTATCAATTGAATCTAAATTTATTCCCGCCGTTGCCTGATGGCCGTTGCATTGCAGATCTAAAAACCTTCCGAGCCAACCTTCATTTATATATTTATTAGAATCAGTAGCCGTCTGCCAAATTTCCTGACTTCTAAAATGCGAACGAATGGGTTCTGGATAACCCACATTCTGAATTACTGCCAAATCTCCATTTTGCTGCATTTGAGCAAAATCTTTTAATGAAGGATGAAATGCCATTCCTTTATTCTTTCCGACAACCAAATCTTTGTTTAAAGCAATTTTAGTTCGTAAATCGTAATACAACGGATCATCGTACGGAATGAAAGTATTTAAACCATCGTTTCCACCATTTAACTGAACAAAAACAATGCATTGTTCTCCCACAATCAAATTGTTTTGAGAACCAAAAGCGTGTAAAAAATCAGGAAGTACAAGCAGTCCACCTGTAAAAGTTCCGGTCAGTGTTAGAAAATTTCTTCTGTTCATGATTACTGCTTTTTAGATTAATTGATATTCTGGAAGTTTTGTGATGTAATTAAAAAGTCGTACCACAGCAAAATCGGCGTGCGGGTCTTTGGGATCAAAATCGTATTTCAGCAGATTCTCCATATCCTTTTGTTCCGAATCATTAACGGCAAATAATAATCGATCTGACAATTCAGAAATAATCGTTTTATTATTTCCACCAGAATCAAAAGCGACTTTTACAGCAGTTTTTTCGTATTCTGACTTTTCTTTTTCAACTCCATTTACCATTGTTTTTAAAACTCTTCGGTTTAGGCTTTTTCCACTGCATAATAAATCGGCTGTATTATTTCTTTGAAGATAAATCTGCGAAGTCAGCCAAGAATTCCCGCCATCCCAGCCTTTTACATTTACCTGATTGTACAAATCCATTCCCTGCTGTTTTATAAAAGCCATAATCGAGGCATCATTCACATTCTGAATTTGCAATTCGCCGCAAAGCTGTAAAATATAAACCAGCGGATTTTTGATTTTATTTCCTGAATTCTCCTTTTTAAATTCTTCGGTAAAGATTTTAGTCAATAAAGGTTCTATTTCAAACTTTTGCTTTCGAAAATAATCGCCATAATAAACTACCAAATCTTCGGGCGGATTATCATAAATAAACCATTTCAGGATTTTACGTGTTATCAAATACGGAATGTTTTTCTGTTCAAAAATAATATCTACTAAATCATCTGCTTTCCAATTTCCGGTTTTTCCGAAATAGATTTTATCGCTGTTATCTTCTATATTTTTTCTATAAACCGCGCCTTCATCTCCGACATTTAAACCTGCCAAAGCTTTTGCACCGTTTTTAATATCATTTTCAGTATAATTTCCAATTCCGATTGTGAATAGTTCCAATAACTCACGGCTTAGGTTTTCGTTTACTTTTCCTTTTTTATTATCGCCATTGTCGAGATAACGAACCATGGCATTTGATTTCAGAACCTGTTTGGTTAATTCTTTAAAATTACTAAAGGCATTTTCGCGCAAAATCATATTATGCTGATAAATCCAGTAATTGATTTTTACTTTTTGAGAAGTCGAAACAAAGTGATTGTGCCAGAAACAAACCATGTTTTCGCGAAGCGGGAATTCGTCATTACGCATTTTCGCAATCCACCATTTTTTGAATTCGGCAGTGGCTTGATTTTCTTTTTTCTGAATTTCTTTTTTTGTTTCGGGGCCTGAAATTTTGATTATTTCCCGAACTTCTTTAAGCTCTAAAGTGGTTTTAGGCTGATCTTGCAGAAAATCTGGAAGTGTTGTATCAAATTTTGAATTATAAGATTGCTTTAGAAATTTTTCTAAGCCGAGTTTTTCAATTTTTGAAGTTTGTTTTCCTGAAAAACCTAATCGTAAGGACCAAAGACTGCTTTTTTTCATTGTTCAGAAATTATTACAATAAGACTTGAGTTTCTTTTAAAGTTTTAATTTTAAAAGGTGCTAAGTCGCTAAGATTCTGAGGTGCTAAGTTTTGAAAAAGTCTTTGGTAATAATTAGAACGGGGAATTTCTAGAGATATTATCAACAAAAAGCAACCATTTTTGATAGTTGCTTTTTGTTGATAGTCTTCTAACAATCAAATTTTAAACTTCATCACCTTCCGTATAATTACTGTTATTTATCTTCTTCCTTTTATTAAACTCTAACAAATTATTTTTACTAGCTTGCAAAATATCCTTTTTTGATTCCATTTCAATTTCATCTGGAGTAAAATTTTCAGCATCAATATATGTCATTGGATTTGATTTTTTAATCGATTTAACCATATCAACTTTTGCAAATTGAGCTTGTTGTTCCAGCGCCATTTTTCTCAAAAACTCGAATCTTGTTTTTTTAGGAGTTCCTAGTTTTATAAGTTGCGAACTAAGAGATTCTAAATTTGACATAACTAATAAATCATTTATACTTGAAAAATCTCTCATGTTCTTACCTTCTTTCGAATATTCAGGATTAGCTTCTTTCCACTGTTTAGCTGTATAGCCATATAGAGCTAAGTTTAACAAATCAGCTTCATTTGCATATTCTATGCCCTGTTTCTCAATTGGCAAAATACTGTTTGGGATTATATGCTTCTGTACAGCATCAGTATGCAGTACATAATTAACTTTTGTCATCAAACGTCTAACATCCCATTCTAAATTATATTGATTACTTTCAACTTCTTTTAATCTCTGATATTCTTTATAAAGATAAATTTTAAAAATAGGACTTATAGCGGATCCAAATTCCATGGCAATATCTCTATGCGCATATGTTCCTCCATTTTTTCCAGCTTTTGAAAATATCCCTATTGCATTAGTCGCTTCAACCCAACCATTTACGCTCAAGGTAAAAGAAGGCACACCTGCATTTCTTCTAAAGTGGTCATATTCGACCACTTTAAAATTAGGATTATAAAGTGTTTCCCATGTCCCCAAATATTCTATAGTAGAAACACTCCGAAGCCAATTTTTTATAACATCAGCTGCTCTTGCATCACCTTCTTTTGCACTTACCATATCTGTAAGACATATATAATCCTCATTCTCTTTTGTGTATACTGAAACAGGAATATTATCAACAATAATTTTTTGCACCTTACTCGTCATCTCCAAATATTATTTAAATTAAACATTAATATTATACCAATAAATTTAATAATCAAATTTAGCATCTTTAACATTATGAAATTACTTTTAACTAAATACAATAAAAAATAAGTATTGAAAAAAAGCAGCTATCATTACAATAACTGCTTTTCATATTTTAAAAATCTAAAATCATTAAGACCCACACATTTCACAATCCTCAGGATCTGCTGCTTGTGCTTTTAAAAGCATTGCTTTATAATCCTCAACACTGATTGCTTCCGTTTCTGCAACTAAAGATGGAGCCGTTTCTTCTTTTTTATCGTTGTTTAATGTGAATTTAATCGCATCTACAGCCGCTTTTGTTCTTAAGTAATACATTCCTGTTTTTAAACCTGACTGCCAAGCGTAGAAGTGCATTGACGTCAATTTAGAATAGTTTGCATCCTGCATGAACAAGTTCAAAGATTGAGACTGGTCAATAAAATATCCTCTTTGGCGTGACATATCGATAATATCTTTCATCGACATTTCCCAAACTGTTTTATAAAGATCTTTTAAGTCTTGCGGAATTCTATCAATGTTTTGAACAGATCCGTTATGACGCATAATTTCTTGTTTCAAATCTTCGTTCCACAAACCAAGTTTTACCAAATCTTCTAGTAAATGTTTGTTAACCACGATGAACTCTCCAGACAATACACGACGTGTGTAAATGTTTGATGTGTAAGGTTCAAAAGCTTCGTTGTTTCCTAGAATTTGTGAAGTTGATGCAGTTGGCATTGGCGCCACTAACAATGAGTTACGAACTCCGTGTTCAACCACTTCTTTTCTTAATGAAGCCCAGTCCCAACGGCCTGATAATTCTTCATCTTTCATTCCCCACATATTGTATTGGAATTCTCCTTGTGACATTGGAGAACCTTCAAAAGTTGAATATGGTCCTTCTTCTTTTGCCATTTCCATAGAAGCAGTTACAGCAGCGAAGTATAAAGTTTCGAAAATCTCTTGGTTTAATTTTTTAGCTTCATCACTTGTAAACGGCATACGTAACATAATGAAAGCATCTGCTAACCCTTGAACACCTAGACCAACAGGGCGGTGACGCATGTTAGAGTTTTCAGCTTCTTGAACTGGGTAATAGTTTCTGTCGATTACTTTGTTCAAGTTACGAGTTACACGTTTTGTAACATTGTAAAGTGCTTGGTGATCAAATTGTCCATTTTCGATGAACATTGGTAATGAGATAGAAGCTAAGTTACAAACTGCGATTTCGTCTTTAGATGTAAACTCCATAATCTCTGTACACAAGTTAGAAGAACGGATAGTTCCTAAATTCTTGTGGTTCGATTTACGGTTTGCTGCATCTTTGTACAACATATAAGGTGTTCCAGTCTCGATTTGAGATTCTAGGATTTTCTCCCATAACTCACGAGCACGGATTGTTTTTCTTCCTTTTCCTCTAAATTCGTAGTCGGTATATAATGCTTCGAATTCATCTCCGTAAACATCATACAATCCTGGACATTCGTTAGGACACATTAAAGTCCAAGTTGAATCTTCTTGAACACGTTTCATGAATAAATCTGAAGTCCACATCGCGAAGAATAAATCTCTTGCACGCATTTCTTCTTTTCCTGTATTTTTCTTCAAATCCAAGAAATCGAAAATATCAGCATGCCAAGTTTCGATATAAATCGCAAAACTTCCTTTACGTTTTCCACCACCTTGATCTACATAACGAGCAGTATCGTTGAAAACTCTCAACATCGGAACAATTCCGTTTGAAGTTCCGTTTGTACCGCGAATGTAAGATCCGGTTGCACGAACGTTATGAATAGACAAACCAATTCCTCCCGCAGATTGTGAGATTTTTGCTGTTTGTTTTAATGTATCGTAAATACCATCAATACTATCATCCTGCATTGCCAAAAGGAAACAAGAAGACATTTGAGGTTTTGGAGTTCCTGCATTAAACAACGTTGGCGTTGCATGCGTAAAGAACTTTTTCGACATTAAATCGTACGTTTCAATAACCGATTTTAAATCGTCTAAGTGAATACCAACAGAAACACGCATTAACATGTGCTGCGGACGCTCCACGATTTTTCCGTTTATTTTTAGCAAATAAGAACGCTCTAAAGTTTTAAAACCAAAGTAATCGTAATTAAAATCTCTTGTGTAAATGATATGAGAATCTAAAAAAGCAGCATTTTCTTGAATTACTTTGTACACATCGTCAGCAATTAATGGAGCGTCTTGTCCATTTCTTGGATTCACATAGTTGTACATATCTTTCATCGTTTCAGAGAAAGATTTTTTAGTATTTGAATGTAGATTAGAAATAGCTATACGAGCTGCCAATTGAGCATAATCTGGATGCGCAATTGTCATAGAAGCTGCCGTTTCTGCTGCAAGATTATCCAACTCAGAAGTCGAAACCCCATCATACAATCCTTCGATAACTCTCATCGCTACCTTAACTGGATCTACAAGCTCATTTAAGCCGTAACACAATTTTTTGATTCTTTCTGTAATCTTATCAAACATTACGGGCTCTCTGTGGCCATCTCTTTTTACTACATACATAAGCTTACCTTTTTAGTTATTGAAAAAATGAAAGTACCTAGAGAACGAGCTCCAGTACTTAAACATTGCGTGTTTTTAAATTAATTTTGGAGAATTACCAAATTCTCAATAGTTACTCATTTCAAATTCGAATTTCGAATTTAAATGCGTCAAAAATTGCTATTGAATCTGCGACTTGGGGAAAGAGATTCAACCTTTAAAATATTCCTGTAATCTTTTTTTTAGCATCTCTAGAAGGATAGACGCTAAAAGTATTTTTTGTTGTCTAAAAATCTGCATCGAATGAAATTTTTTGAGCATCACTGTCATTGTTCATAACACCTGACTTTTGATACTCTGCAACACGTTTTTCAAAGAAATTAGTTTTTCCTTGAAGAGAAATCATGTCCATGAAATCAAATGGATTCGCTGATCCGTAAACACGCTCGCATCCTAATTCAACCAAAAGTCTATCGGCAACAAACTCTAAATACTGTGTCATTAAACCAGCATTCATACCAATTAAACTTACCGGAAGAGATTCTGTAACAAACTGTCTTTCGATATCTAAGGCATCGACAATAATTTCTTTAATTCTTTCTTTTGGCACTTTGTTTACTAAGTGATGATTGTGCAGGTGAACTGCAAAATCACAATGTACGCCTTCGTCACGAGAAATCAACTCATTAGAGAAAGTTAAACCTGGCATTAAACCACGTTTTTTCAACCAATAAATAGAACAGAAGGCTCCTGAGAAAAAGATTCCTTCAACAGCAGCAAAAGCAATAAGTCTTTCTGCAAATGAATCTGACTCGATCCATTTTAAAGCCCATTCTGCTTTTTTACCAATTGCTGGGAATACTTCCAAAGCATTAAATAATTCTGCTTTTTCTGCTTCGTCTTTCACATAAGTGTCAATCAATAAAGAATACGTTTCACTATGAATGTTTTCCATCATAATTTGGAAACCATAGAAAAACTTCGCTTCAGCATATTGAACTTCGTTTACAAAGTTCTCAGCCAAATTTTCGTTTACGATTCCATCAGAAGCAGCAAAGAATGCTAAGATATGTTTAATGAAATATCTTTCGTCGTCATTCAATTTGTTATTCCAGTCTGTCAAATCTTGGTGCAAATCGATTTCTTCTGCAGTCCAAAAACTTGCTTCCATCTTTTTATACCACTCCCAAATATCATGATGTTTAATCGGAAAAATAACGAAACGATTTTTATTTTCTTGTAATATTGGTTCGATTTGTGACATGACAGATTCTGTTAATTTTTTTATTGAATTTTTACACATTCAGTGCACTACAAAGATTGTCAATTAACGGCAAAAATAAAAGCCAAACTTATTCACAATCGGACGTAGTTTTTAACAAAGCCTAAAATTTGAAAAACTTTTCAGACAATAATTAATTTACTGCAAATGAATGATTTAAAAGCTATTTTATACTTCAAAAGCCCCGTAAAATATAGACTTTTTAGAATAAAAAGCAAGAAATTTTAAATAGTTTTAAAAAGTTTTTTTTGAGTCAAAACTTTATTTTTTTGAGTCAAAAGATGTAGTCAAAAAGACTATAATTTCGACAGTAGATTTTTACGAATTTTTAAGTTCTTCGGCTACTTTTTCAAGCTCTAAATACCAATCTTCACCAAAGCGTCTTATCAGTGCTTCTTTAACAAATTTGTAAACTGGAACTTCCAATGCTGCACCTAATGAACAAGCATCATCGCAAATATCCCATTTATCATAATTTACAGCCGCAAATTCCGTGAAGTCTTTCACACGAATTGGATATAAATGACAAGAAACTGGTTTTTTCCAATCAACGAGTCCTTGATTATAAGCTTGCTCGATTCCGCAAAGAGCCGTTTTTCCGTCAAAAATTACGTAAGCACAATCTTTATTATCGATAAGCGGAGTTTCGAGATCTCCATCGGTTCCTTTTACCCAGGTACCCTGAGCTTCGATTGCTTCGATTCCTTCTTTTCTCAAAAAAGGCTTTACTTTTGGATAAATTTCTTCTAAGATTTTAGTTTCAGCCTCATTTAAAGGCGCGCCCGCATCTCCATCAACACAACAAGCTCCTTTACAAGCAGACAAGTTGCACACAAATTCTTTTTCCAGAATGTCTTCTGAAATAATAGTTTTACCTAACTGAAACATGATATAAAATACTGTTATTTATAAAGTGCAAAGATAGTCAAAGAAAGCACATAAAAAATGTACCGCAAAGATTCGCAAAGGTTTCTCGCAAAGATTCACAAAGATTTTCTTTCTTTATATACTATTTGAAATATTACTTCGTGAATCTTTGCGGAAAATCTTTGCGATACTCTGTGGCAAAAATCACAATTGTTACAAATATCACTTTTTTAACCTGTAAAACATGTTTTTATAACAAAAATACATAGTAACGAAAAAACACCTAACTTTATTAACTACTTTTGCAGCAGTTTTTTAAACCCTAAAAATCAAAGCGATATGTTAGAAATCGATTTTAAAGAAATCATTACCGTTAGTATGGTGCTTTTTGCCGTAATTGATATTGTTGGTTCAATTCCGATTATTGTGAATTTAAGAGCTAAAGTCGGACACATCGAATCTGAAAAAGCTTCTATTGTTGCAGGAGCTATTATGATTGTTTTTCTTTTTGTTGGAGAAGGTTTACTAAACTTAATTGGCATTGACGTTCACTCATTTGCCGTTGCAGGATCTTTCGTTTTATTCTTTTTGGCGCTAGAAATGATTTTAGGAATCAGAATCTACCGTGACGAAGAACCAGGATCTGCCTCTATCGTTCCTTTGGCTTTCCCGCTAATTGCTGGAGCAGGAACAATGACAACTTTATTATCGCTTCGATCTCAATTTCATACCATTAATATCATCATCGCGATTGTTCTAAATATTATCTTAGTTTACATCGTTTTGAAATCTTCTAAAAAAATCGAAAATCTATTGGGAGAAAACGGACTTGGAGTAGTTCGCAAGACATTTGGAGTAATACTTTTGGCGATTGCTGTTAAATTATTCGCTGCTAATGTTAAAGGTTTGTTTGTCTAAATTTTATTTTTATAAATTTACCCCGTAAAATTTCTAAAATACAACTTTAAGACATTTTCCCCATTAAAGTTCTACTTTATTATTTTAGGCAAAAACAAAACAACCTTATGAAAATTTTCACTTCAATCTTAGTGCTTTTGGCACTAGCTTTAATTGTTTTTAATATTACGCTATTAGACTTTCAGAACCCTTTTCAAGGAGATAGTATGGTAGCTTTTATTGGAATCGCCGCTTCATTTTGCGCTGTTTTGATTCTTTTGATTTTTAGAATTTCAAAAAGAATTGAAGAAAAAATGAATGACAACAGATAATATGTTTGATGTTTTAATTATCGGAGGAGGAGTATCTGGAATGTCATGTGCTCTTGTCTTAGGGTCCGCAAAAAACAAAACTTTTGTTACTGATAAAAAAATCGGAATTTTTACCCACCAGAAAAATTCTTCTTTACAAGAAGCAATATTTTATAACGCTTACGGAATTACACCAGGAAAATTAGGTTCTGAACTTTTAACTGAAAGCACACAGGATCTAGCTACAACTTACCCACACATTACTCAGATTCCAAATGAAAAAGTAATGAAAATTGAGGGCAGTTATCCTGAATTTACTGTTGTAACCAACAAGAATTCATACCAAACAAAAAATATCGTAGTCGGAATTGGTTCTGCCAATACTTTCGACATTGAAGGTTTAATGCAATACATTGAACCACATAAAAAAGCACTACCAGAAAAACAGCGTATTCAGCTTAAAAATGAAGACCATAAAGTTGCTGACGGCATTTATGTAATCGGAACTTTAGCGGGCTGGAGAAGTCAATTGGCAATTGCTGCCGGAAGCGGCGCTGCAGTAGCAACAGATATTCTTACTTTATGGAATAATGGCGTGCAAACTCACGCACACGATAGTATTCGATAAAATTATTAAACCATATAAGTGATATAAGTTCATATTATATCTTGCGTATAGACTAAACGAACTTATATCACTTATATGGTTAATTTTTTTCTAGTTTTATTTAACCGAAACGATTTGGGTTACTTTAATATGGTTTTCGTCTTCGCTTTTCCATTTTTCTCCTTTTACAGACACAACATCTCCAATTTTTAATTGTTTGTAGTTTTGCGGACCGCCAACGTTTACGATACTAATTGTTGCAAAATAAACTTCTTTGGCGTCTGTAGTAATTTTCGCTGTGTACCCGTCTTTTCCTGCCTCAATAGAATCTACTTTTCCAGAAACTGCAGTATTGGGATCGTTTTTCATTGTTTTACATGAGATTACAAAAGTCATTAAAATCACTAATAAACTTATTCTTTTTAGATTTTTCATATAATTTAATTTTACCGCAAATTAAGCTCTTATTTATACTCAGATTGCCTAATTATGTTTTAAGTTAATATTTCTCCAGCTTCAAACTTTATGCCAGCTGAACGCAACTTCCTGCAATAACTTTTAGATTTTTCCCTATTTTCTTCCAAACTCTTATGTATTTGAAAACGCCATTGATCGGAGTGTTATCGTAAGTTCCATTTAAAGCGACTGTAACAGTAACTACCGCCGAATCGCCAATTATATTAACGATTTGATCAGAACCCTCCAAAGAATCAATTTTAATCTTCCCAGAACGGTATGTCTGCAAATCAAAATCTTTAGTGATGGTTTGTCCGTCTGGCATATTGAATAATAAATCATCATGAAGGATGGTATCCAAAGCCAAAACATCCGATTTTTTAATGGCAGTTAGAAGTTCGATTTCTGCATTAACAACGGTTTCTATTTTCATGATATAAAGATTGAAGTTATTTCTTCGGAGTCAGAATTGTTTTTATCATGGCGTCTTCTTTTAAGATTACATCATAATAGTACAATTCTCCATAAAGCTGTCGGGCAAATTCAGCCGTAATATAACGATTGACAAGTGCTTTTGTTTTATCCATTTTTAAATCCAGACCCGTCATCAAGATATAATTCTTGAATTTTTTGAAATATAGGTCTGAGCTTTTCATTTTAGCTAAAAATTCAGCAAAACTATCCCCTGCAAAAGCATTTCTATTTTTATCTAATTCTTCAAAAACAAAATGCCCCACAATTCCTGTTTGTAGCAAATAAGCAACATTTTCATTCCCATGCTCTGCTTCTAAGGGCACAAAAACATCTGGAACAATTCCGCCACCACCGTAAACTATTTTACCCTTTGGAGTTTTGAATTTTAAAGAATCTGCCACTTTTATGCTGTCTTTTGCATAAAATTCTCCAGTAGCAATTCTAGATTCAGATTCTTTAAAATATTCTTCGTTTCCTTTTTTATATGGTTTCTGAATTGATCTTCCTGTTGGCGTATAATAACGCGCTACGGTCAATCTCACGGCTGATCCGTCATTAAAATCCATTTCCCTTTGAACTAACCCTTTTCCGAAAGAACGGCGACCAACGATAGTACCGCGATCATTATCTTGAATAGAACCTGCTAAAATTTCGCTCGCAGAAGCACTATTCTCATTAATTAGAACATAAACCTTTCCAGTTTCAAAACTTCCTGCTTTTGTAGCGTATGTTTTCTCTGTAGAGCCATTTTTGCTTTTTGTGAAAACGATCAGCTGTTTATCTTTTAAAAATTCATCGGCAATAGCAATTGCTTCTTCCATATAACCACCGCCATTATCACGAAGATCAATTACAAGCGACTGGATTCCTTTTTGTTTTAATCTCGTTAAACCTGTTTTGAATTCGTTAAAAGTAGTTTCCGCAAAACGGTTAATTTTGATATAACCAACATTATTTCCTAACAGTAAAGAAGCATCAACGCTTTTAATTGGAATAATATCGCGTTTAACTTTAAATTTAAGTTTCTTTTGTTCAGATTTCCTAAAAACTGTCAATTCTATTTCTGAACCCTGAAGACCTTTTAGTTTAGAAAACAAACTATCCGAAGGCAGTTTTCTACCGTATAATTTTGTTTTTCCAGCAAATAAAATACGATCGCCAGATTTTATTCCCGCTTTTGCTGAAGGCCCGTTTTCAACTGGTTTTATAATCGCAACCGAATCTTTATACATATAAAAATTGATTCCGATTCCGACAAAATCTCCTTTCATGCTTTCGGCAACCTCAGCTTGTTCGCTTGGCGGAATATAAACCGAATGCGGATCTAATTTAGAAAGAATATTATCGACCGTAAGATTTACAATCGAATCGGTATTGACGCTATCAACATATTCTGTATTAATAAAATCAATAAGTTTGTTAAGTTTCGTTTTTGAGTAATTTTTAGCCAAAAGCTGGTCGCTTGCGGGAGCATTCATGACGCTTCCGGCAATTGTTCCAAGAGCAAAAGTAGCTCCTATTACTATGGGTAAATATTTTGAGTTAAATTTCATTACTCTTCTAAAACAGGAATATGCTCTACTTCTATGCCTGCTTTTATTAAAAATTGAATTCCAGAATCATCACGATATCCATCTTTATACACCACTCTTTTTATTCCAGATTGATGTATTAATTTGCTGCATTCTTTGCAAGGCGAAAGCGTAATATACAATGTTGCGCCTTCGCAAGACTGCGTTGATCTGGCTACTTTCAGGATTGCATTTGCTTCGGCGTGTAAAACATCCCAGCGTGTTAATCCGTCTTCGTCTTCACAACAATTTTCAAATCCAGACGGCGTTCCGTTGTAGCCATCAGAAATGATCATTCTGTCTTTTACGATAATTGCACCAACTTGTTTACGTTTACAGTAAGAAAGCAGGCTCCACTCTTTTGCAATTCGCAGATATGCTTTATCGTATTTATTCAGCTTTTTTACTTCCATTTAATTTATCTGTTCCAAATTGGACTTTCAATAATCATCGGAATTACAACTCCAATAATGAAAGCCGACATTACAAGCGCCCAGTCGCGTTTTGAAAAACGAAAAACCGTCTGCACTATATATGAAATTACCAGAACAACAAAAACCACTACTAATTGAGCAGCTTCTATCCCTAAGGCAAACTCTCCCAAAGGTAACAATTTTGAGGTTGCAGAACCGCCTAAAATTGTTTTGAAATAATTAGAAAAACCTAGTCCGTGAATAATTCCAAAGAATAAAGTTATGAAAAATACCAAATTTACGCCATCATTTTTTGAGGTCTTTCCGGCCGTAAACAAATGATAAAGAGCGGTTACGAGAATTGTAATCGGAATCAAGAATTCTACAACATCTACTTTTATGGCAATGATACCGTAAACAGAAAGCACTAGAGCCAAAGTATGACCAATTGTAAAAATAGAAACCAGAAGAAAAATCTTTTTCCAGTCTTTAAAAAGATACGGAACGGTTAAGGCGATTAAAAAAAGAACGTGATCGTAAGCATTGATATCTAAAACGTGTTTTAATCCTATTTGAAAATAAATCCAAAATTGTGACATAGGTATATTGTAATTAAATAATTAGGGGTTGTAAACTTACGATTAATTTTCAAAATTAAAGATTCAAGTTTCCAATTCCTGCAATAAAAATAAGTTAAATTTTATGAGAAATTTAAAATCGTTAATGTAAAATAAAATTTATATTTGTGATATAAAAACTTAATAATTATGTCATTTTCAGAATTATTTGATAGCGAATTCAAGCAAAGAAACAAAGGACACTTTTCTGCTATCGTACGTGTAGCATTAGCAGATGGAGTTGTATATCCAGAGGAAAAAGCCTTTTTGGACAAACTTGCTTCTCGTTTAGAAATTACAGAATCGGAATACGAAGAAATTCTTAGCGATCCATTAAAATATCCTATCAATCCACCTTATTCATATGTTCAACGTTTAGAGCGTTTATATGATTTAACAAGAATGGTTCATGTTGATCATCATCTTGAAGATAAACAAGAAGTATTATTGAAAAAAATAAGTGTTGCGCTAGGATTCACACCAAGCAACGTAGATTACATTATTGCAAAAGCATTGTCATTGGTTGACAAAAAAGTGGATGCAGATACTTTTATCTATGAAATGCAGCACATGCATAAATAAAATTCAGTGTTCAGTTTTTATGCTGAAACTTGACTGATAATGAAAATTAAAAAACAAAAACCCGACAGGTTTTAAAAAACCTGTCGGGTTTGCTATTTATAGTCCAGACTGAAAACTGCGACTGTGACTGAAAACTAAAAACTGATCACTCACTCAGCCGCCATAAATTCCTCTGCTTTTTCTACCATATTATAGCTTCCGCAGAAAAAAGGAACTCTTTGGTGCAGTTCAGTTGGCTGGATTTCTAGAATTCTTCCAAAACCATCTGTTGCTTTTCCTCCTGCCTGTTCTGCTAAAAACGCCATCGGATTACATTCGTACAATAAACGTAATTTTCCTTTTGGAGCTTTTGAACTTGTTGGATAAATATAAACTCCACCTTTAATCATATTTCGGTGAAAATCGGCTACCAAACTTCCGATGTATCTTGAAGTGTACGGCCTGTCTTCTTCTTCACGCTGGCAATATTTAATGTAATTTTTTACACCCTGCGGAAAATGAACATAATTCCCCTCGTTTACCGAATAAATATTTCCATTTTCTGGAAATTTCATGTTTGGGTGCGAAAGGTAAAATGTACCTATCGCAGGATTTAGTGTAAAACCATTCACCCCATGTCCAGTCGTATAAACCAGCATTGTAGAAGTTCCATAAATTACATAGCCTGCTGCAACTTGATTGATTCCCGGCTGTAAAAAGTCCTCGCTAGTTACCGGAGTTCCTATTGGAGTAATTCTTCTGAAAACAGAAAAAATAGTTCCGACAGAAACATTCACATCAATGTTTGAAGATCCGTCAAGCGGATCCATTAAGATCACGTACTTATTATTATGACAGTTGTCGCTCCCCTGAACTGTAATAAAATCGTCGTTTTCTTCAGAAGCAATACCACAGACAATCTCACGGTTTATTAACGTCTGGATAAATACTTCGTTTGCATAGACATCTAATTTTTGCTGGTCTTCTCCTTGAACATTCTGCTCGCCTGCGGCGCCAATAATGTCTACTAAACCTGCTTGATTAACTTTATGATTGACAACCTTTGCTGCCAAACGTATCGAGTTAATAATTCGGGAAAGTTCTCCCGACGAATACTGAAATGCTTTTTGGTGCTCAATAATAAACTCTCCCAGTGTTTTATTGCGTTCTTCCATTGCTAAATCGTTATAGTTTTATTTTTAAGTCACAAATATCGTCTATTTTGTGAGAATGAATTAAAAATTATTTTGTTAGTTTGTTACTATTGTATATTTGCTAATAATCTGCAAAAAGCGACCAATAAAATGAAGCTTTTTTAGATATTAAATAGTTAAAAATAGGAATATATGAATATTAGAAAAGGAAATCCTGAAGACATGAAATCGGTGTTAGAGCTTATTCAGGAGCTGGCTATATTCGAAAAAGAGCCTGATGCGGTTGTCATTACTGAGGAAGATTTAATACGTGATGGTTTTGGTGAAAAGCCATTATTTCACGTTTTTGTAGCAGAAATCGAAAACGAAGAAAAACAGAAAGAAATTGTTGGAATTGCATTGTATTATTATCGCTATTCTACCTGGAAAGGAAAGACAATTCATCTTGAAGATTTGATTGTAAAAGAAAAGATGCGTGGGACAGGTTTAGGTTCTGCTCTTTATGCTGAAATCATGAAGCAAGGAAAAAAAGATAATGTTAGAAGAGTGGAGTGGAATGTTTTGGCATGGAACACACCAGCTGTTAATTTTTACAAGAATTCTGGTGCCAGAATTCTAGAAGATTGGCAAGTGGTTCAAATGGATGAAGCAGGAGTTAATTCGTTCTTAGAAAAATTATAAAAAAATAGTTTGCCACAGATTATAAGGATTAAAATGATTTTAAAGTCTTTGGCAATTCGCCACGAATTCACGAATTTTTATTCGTAAAGATTAGAAAAAATAATTCGTGAATTCGTGGCGGAAAAAAAATCTAAAAATCTATTAATTAAAAAATGAGAGTATTTAAATTTGGAGGAGCATCGGTAAAAGATGCAGATGGAATTAAAAACGTATACGACGTTTTACAAAAAGTAGGTTACGAAGACGTAATTCTTGTAGTTTCGGCTATGGGAAAAACAACAAATGCTCTTGAAGTAGTAATCAAGAATTACTTTGAAAAATCGACAGAATTGAATTCTTCTGTTCAGGAAATCAAAAAATACCACAATCAGATCTTATTGGATTTGTTTGAAGATGAAAATCATGCCGTTTTTGCAGCTGTAAATGCACAATTTGCTGAACTAGAATATTTCTTAGCACATAATAAATCTCCAAATTACAACTTTGTTTACGATCAGGTTGTTAGTTTTGGTGAGTTGATTTCGACTAATATTTTAAGTCATTTTATGAATTTCATGGGAATTCAGACGCAATGGCTTGACGTTCGCAATTTCATCAAAACCAATGCAAACTACAGAGATGCAGAGGTTGATTGGGAAACAACGCAACAAAACATCAGCAAAAATGTACCGAGAAAACAATTAAATATTACGCAAGGATTCTTAGGTGCCGACGAAAATAACTTCACTACAACTCTTGGCCGTGAAGGTTCTGATTATACTGCCGGAATTTTTGCTTACTGCCTAAATGCCGAAAGTGTAACGATTTGGAAAGACGTTCCTGGAGTTATGAATGCCGATCCGCGTTATTTTGAAAATGCAAGTTTGTTAAACCAGATTTCATATCGTGAAGCTATCGAATTGGCATTTTACGGAGCTACGGTTATTCACCCAAAAACATTACAGCCGTTACAGAAGAAAGAAATTCCATTATACGTAAAATCGTTTATCAATCCGCTATTAAAAGGAACTTGTGTTTCTAAAGGAGTTGACTTGGAACCGCAATATCCATGTTTTATCGTAAAAAGAGAGCAGCTTTTAATATCGCTTTCATCAATTGATTTCTCTTTCATTATGGAGGAAAACATCAGTGAGATTTTCGGTTTATTCCACGAATTCAAAATCAAAGTAAACTTAATTCAGAACTCTGCCATTAGTTTCTCTGTTTGTGTGGAAGATAAATTTGGAAATTTCAACGATTTGAATGCTATTCTTTCGAAAAAATTCAAAGTTGACTTTAATGAAAATGTAACATTGTATACGATTCGTCACTTTAATGAAGATGCCGCACATACTGTTGAGGCCAACAAAGAAGTTTTATTAAAACAAGTTAGCCGCGAAACCATGCAGATTGTGACTAAGGAACTAAATTAATTTTCTAAGCGTTAATTATTCAATTCATTATAAAAGGTTTCATCTTAATTGATGAAACCTTTTTTATTCTCTATTTCTTCTTAAATCTTTAATTGTTTTTTTTAATTCTTTTATGCGTGCTTCATATTGCTCAATTATTTTTTCTGATAACTGATTTACAATTTCTATCGAATCTGATTCTTTCTCTTCATTTAAAAATTCCTCTTCATTTTTACTTAATAGATTTTCGGGTTTAATTTCAAAAAGATTACAGATTTTATTAAAATGAGTTGCCCAAGAAGTACTTACTCCTCTTTCCATTCTAGCATAAGCTGATTGCGAAATGTTTAGATAATCTGCTATTTCTTCTTGTGACATATTTTTTGCCTGACGAAGTTTTTTAAGCTTATTTCCTATAATTATATTCATATTTAACATTTTTACAAATATAAATATAAGAATTATTTTACAATTATTTGAATTTAGATTTTAAAAAACCGATTTTAGACTAAGAGTTTTTTCCTGACCAATTTACATTTGTCATTATAACAATTAATCAATATCAAACTCTAAATTTTAAAAAGATGAAAAAATTAGAATTAAATCAAATGGAAAACTTGTCAGGCGGAGCCCCTTATACCAACAAAGTTGATCAAGAAGCAGCGGACCCCCAAAACGGCGGAGGTTTTCTAACCAACTGTGCTGGCGCATCTGTAGGTCTAGCATTCGGATTTGCAGGTTTAATTATGGGTGCGACTTCAGTAGTAGGAGCTGGATTTGGCGCTGCAGCATTCATTTACACTTCAGCCCAGTGGGGGGCAGCTTGTCGTTAATATTACAGGAACTAAAAGAAAAAGAGATTAAAGTAATGCAAAATTTTATTTCTCTACTGAGAATAAAAATCTACAAACTCACTCTATCATGAAAGTTAAAAAAAACATATTACTCATTGTGCTTGTCTTTTCCTTATTCTTTTTAGGCATCAACTTAAGTTGGTTATTTCAAAAAGAGAATTTCGACAATATTACTTTTTTTGACTTTAAATATGCTATCGGACCTTTTTTATCATCCGTAGCACTTTTTATAGCTTACGTTACAGCCATTAAAAAGGAAAATAAAAATAACCGCTCTAACAATTAATCTATCTACTTATTACTAAAAGCATTATTCTTATAGAATAATGCTTTTTAAATATCAGAAAACATTAACAAAATGAATAATACTTTTTCAAAGTATCTATTACTCTCTATAGCTTTTATCATAATAGCTGAAATTTCAGAAAAGGTAATTAATATGAAGAGCTTACTACGTCATTACCTAGCCAATAGCTTAAGCTCAGATCAATTAAACACTTATCTTGAATTTCAAGATAAATGGCACTGGTGGACTTATTTTTACATTCCTGCTAGTATTTTAATTAAAACCTTAATAGTTGCTGCCATACTCTATATTGGTATATACTTTTCTAACAAAGAGATAAAATATAAAACTTACATGATATTGTGATAAAAGCAGAATTTATTTTTTTGCTAATCCCAATAATTAAGACTCTATGGTTCTACCTAGGCCAAACCAATTATGCATTAGAAGATATTCAAAATTTTTATCCTCTATCAGCTTTAAATATTACAGGTTATAAAGGATTAGAGCCTTGGTTTATTTATCCATTTCAGGCACTTAACTTATTTGAACTTACTTATATAATATTTCTAGGATTTGAAATTGGAAAATTAACTAATACAAACGCAGATTATGGTTTAAAAATAGTAGCCTTAAGTTATGTTCCAGCGCTCATTTTATGGGTAGCAACAATAATGTTTTTCACTCTTACTTACAGTTAATATGTCAAAATTTAAAAAAACACTTTTCGTGTTATGCTGTCTAATGATTATATGGTATGCAATCAATTATTTCTTTTATAAGGCTGATTTAATTCAAACCGTTCTGGGAATTATTCCTATGATTTTATTAATTATAACAACCCAATTAAAAGAAAACAAAGAGAAATGAAAAACGCACTCAAAAATATACTTGTTTTATTATTTGCGAGTACTTTTCTTTTTCTAAGTTATCGAATAATCTCTAGAATAAATTATATAGAAGAAGTTCAGAAAAATATAGAAACGATTCCTAAATTCAATTATCAAAATATAAAAGGAGGAGTTTTTACGAATCAAAACTTAGAGAGAGAATCTTCTACTATTTTTATATATTTTAATACGGAATGCGAATTTTGCAATGAAGAAGCTAGACTGATACAAGACAATATAAATAGATTTAATAAAAGCCAATTAGTCTTTGTATCGTTTGAAGAACCAGAATTAATTAAAAAATTTGCTCAAAAACATCAATTGACGACTTATGATAACGTTTATTTTTTATGTGATAACAAAGTTACTTTCGCTACTACTTTTGATGTGAATTCATTGCCTTGTTTAGTTCTTTACGACAAGAACCAAAACCTAATTGAAAAAGTAAAAGGGCAAATTAAGGTTGAGAGTTTAATCAAAAAAATGAATGCAAAATAAAGTTGTAATGAATTTAAAACACATACAAAAAACACATACTTTACAATTAGACCAATCAGATTGTGGTGTAGCTTGTCTATTATCAATGATAAAATTATACAACGGAAATAATTCTATCGAAAAACTTAGGGAGATAACCGGCACAAACAAACTAGGCACAACAATGTTGGGTTTGTATCAGGCAGCAGGTCAGCTTGGGTTTAATTCAGAAGGTTTTGAAGCGGATATTAAAGCTCTTATTAATTACAAACAACCTGTTATTTTACATGTTCTAATCGAAAATCAATTACAGCATTATATTGTTTGTTATAAATATAATGATGACAAAAGTTTCCTGATTGGCGATCCTGCAAAAGGCATTTATACTTTATCCGTACAGGATTTAGAAAAAATATGGGCTTCGAAAACATGTTTAACTCTCGAACCAAACGAACACTTTGTAACAGAAAAACTAGAAAAAAATGCACAGCGGAAGTGGTTTCTGGAAATCTTAAAAGAGGATTATAAACTTATTTGGATTTCTATTTTACTTGGTGTTTTTATTGCCGGTTTAGGAATGTCGATGGCATTATTTTCTCAAAAACTGATCGATGATATTTTACCTTCGCATAATATTAATAAACTAATCTCCGGAATCTCTTTATTAGCCTTATTACTTCTTGCAAGAATTGGACTGAGTATTTTAAGACAATACTTTTTATTACAACAGTCTAAAGATTTTAATAACCGAATAAATAATTCCTTTTTCTCTTCATTGCTGCATCTTCCAAAATCTTTTTTTGACACAAGAAAAACAGGAGAACTTATTGCGAGATTAAATGATGCTCAACGTGTGCAAAGCGTAATTAGAATGCTTACAAGCACTTTAGTAATTGATATATTAGTCGCAATTATATCGTTAGTTTTCTTATTAGTTTATTCTTGGAAACTAGGCTTAATTTCTTTACTAAGTTTACCGATTTATTTTTTTATAATTTACAGTAATAATAAAAAAATAATCAAATCACAAACAGAAATTATGCAAAGTAATGCAGTTAACGAAAGCAACTACATTAATAGCATTCAGGGAATTTCGACTATAAAAAATGACAATAAACAAGATATTTTCACGAAATTAAACGAACATATATTTTCAAATTTTCAAGAAAAAGTATTTAATCTGGGAAAAGTCAATATCACATTATCCTGGCAATCCAGTTTAGCAAGTGTCGCCTTTTCTATAGGAATCTTAATCTACACTTCAATTTTGGTTTTTAACAAGCAGATTAAAATTGGCGAATTAATGGCGATTTTAGGAATATCTGGATCTTTATTGCCTTCAATTGCTAATCTCGCATTAATTTCAATTCCAATAAACGAAGCTAAAATTGCTTTTAGTAGAATGTATGAATTTGCATCTATTGAAAAAGAAAATGAAGAAGGTTTGGAGATTTCCGAAATAAATAAAATATCCATTCAAAATCTCTCTTTTAGATTTGCTGGTCGAAGTGTTTTATTTCACGATATCAATATAGAAATTGAAAAAGGAAAAATTACAGCATTAGTTGGAGAAAGCGGTGGCGGAAAAAGTACAATTGGGCAAATAATACAACGCTTTTATCAATTCGAAAATGGAAATATTATAGTAAACAACAAGCTTAAACTTCAAGAAATTGGACTCAAAAGTTACAGAAATTTATTATCCGTAATTCCTCAGGAAATAACAATTTTCAACGGAAATGTACTTGACAATATTTTATTAGGTGTTGAGGATTTACCAGAAAACTTAATGAAATTTATTCAAGAATACGGCTTTGAATCTTTTTTTAATAAATTACCTCAAGGATTAGCAACCATTGTTGGTGAAGAAGGGATAAATCTCAGCGGCGGACAAAAGCAAATTATTGCATTAGCAAGAGCTTTGTATAAAAAACCTCAATTTTTGATTATGGATGAAGCGACATCAGCAATGGATCGTAACACCGAAAACTTCACCATTAAATTACTTCAAAAAATAAAAGAAGATTGTGCTGTATTTTTCATTTCACATCGTTTAAATAAGTTAAGAAATATTGCTGATACTATTTATATTTTAGAAAATAATACAATTTTTAAATCTGGTAATCATGAAGAGTTAATGCAAAGTGATAATTTTTACAGTGAATATGTGAGAGAAAATTAGTAATTTTAATTTATGACTAACCACGAAACTTCCGAAGAAACAAAAAACAATTGGCACAATGATCCGAGTAATTGGGTTTGGGAATTTTCTATTTTAATCCAAAAGACGAAAGACTGTTTCCTCCAAAAAGAATCAAACAAATGGGATGGACGATTAATTTTGCCAACCCGCATTCTGTTTTTTTTGCAGTAATAATAATACTTGTTTTACTTATATTATCACAATACATCAGGTAATTTACCTCGCCCTATTATTCTCCGTCTGCTCAATTTCAGCCTTTTTATAAGTTGCCTTTTCTGAATTCCCGAAATTATATGTGGCTATTAATTTAAAGTAATTTGTGGTGTAAGTTCGATGGTAGTAAATCTCGGTTTGACCGACTTCGTAATCGCCTGAAACCATAAAATCGTGAAAGATGTCGTTTGCTGTAAAATTCAATTTTAGCGCATCTTTAAAAAAGTTTCTTTCAACACCTAATGTCACCGTCGAACGGCTATTATCTGTTCGTAATCCATAACTTTTATTACCTAAATACCAAGCCAATAATTGAATCTTGAAAACATTTGGAATCGTAAATGTATTATTCGAATAAAGATAGAGTTGCGGTGTGATTGGACCTAATTCGTATTCATAAAAATTATCAATAGCTTTAGTCAAATTCATACTTACAGTATTTGTCGAATTCCACCATTTGGCTGTAAAGGATTTTGAGAGTGAAGTAAAAAAAGTATGTTCTTTTTCTAAATTCAACGATCTTAAAATATAACTATTTGGCGTGTCACCTCTCAAAGCCGCACCAGAAATAGGATCTGTTTTATAGGTATATCCTATTTTAAAATCAAATTTTTTATACATCGCACCAATTTCAAAAGCATGAATTTTTTCTGGCAGCAAATTAGGATTTCCTTCTATGGTCGTAAACGGATCCTGATAAATAACATACGGATTTAGTGCCTGATATCGAGGTCTTGTAATTCTGGAAACATAAGAGAAATGTCCTTTCCAATCTTCTGAAAGATTAAAGTTTAAAAGTGCATTGGGGAAAAAATTGCCGTACGATTTATCAAATTTCTGAATTCCATTGGCATTTGTAAATAAATCATAACTTGTTTTTTCGCCTCTTACGCCAAGCGAAAAATGAATCTTTTCGTTCAATGTCCCGATATAATTAAAGTACGCAGCAGCAATTTTTTCGTTGTATTCAAAATCGCTTGAAAGTTCGTCATCCAGCTCAAAATTAATCTCATCATCAGAAATCAAGAAATCTGTTCCAGAATTTATTGTCGCGTGGCTAAACTTCGCTCCTATTTCGAGTTTTGTTTTTTCATTTATTTTCTTAGAATAATCGGCTTGAACTGCAATTATATTAATCCGGCTACCCACATTATTCTTTAAAAATCGTTCGGAATCTGTTTCCTCAATCAGACTATTTTCGTCAATAAAATCTCTTATAGTTTGATTGTAATTTGAAAATTGTGATCCTATAAATAATGTCGAACCTTTAGCCGTTGTCCAGTTATAATTCAAATTAACAAACTGATTTAGCAAGACATCATTTCGGTCAACGTCTGTGGCATAAAAACTATTTCCAAAATTATTGGTTATCGAATTTCTGCTTTCTGTAATTCCGCCCAAATCATTTACATTTCCACTGTAAGCCAATGAAATATAATTGCTTGGAGAAAAACTATACTGAAGTCCGAATCCGAAATTAGAATAATTGTTAAATCTTCTTTTCCAATCGGTTGTCAATTCAGATTTCATAAAATCATCAGGATCTGGGCGTGTTCTTGTGGTGTACAACAACTCGCGATTTCTTCCTAACTGCAAACCGTAATTGGTTACAAACGAGAACTTTCCTTTAGAATAATTAAAATCAACAAGCGTATTATAAATGGTTCCACCAAATTTAGAAACGGTTATATGCTGATTGACAGTTCCCATTACACCGCTTTCTATATTTTTTTTGGTTATAATATTGATAACCGCTTTTCCTTCGGCATCATATCTTGCAGAAGGATTAGAAATAACTTCTATCTTTTGAATTTGCGAAACAGGAATTGCAGCAAAACGTTCATAATTAATCAAAACTCCGTTGAGATAAATTATAGCTTCTCCTTTTCCGACAACGCTAATTTCTCCATCTGCAACTACAACATTGGGCACTCTTCCTAACAATTCATTTACCGAACTGCTTGTTGCCAGAACAGTTCCGTTTACATTGACATCAATATTACCGTTGGCTCCGTATTTTAATAATGAAACTTGGCTCTTTATAACCACTTCATTTAGCTCATTGTGCTCTTTCTCTTTGTCTTTAATAATTACAGTATCTTGAGCAGACTTTAATGTTTTTTTTCCAAGGATTACATCATCGCTATAATAACTTTTGTCTTTAACATTTTTGAAGCGTTGCGCTTTTATTTCTATTGATGAAAAAATCAGAAGAAAAACATTAAGGGTAACCAATTTTAGAAATCTCATAAATTTTGACATTAGCAGTTTGACTTTTATTTGAAACAAAAGTCATCTGAAAATCAATAAATGAGATTGCAAAAAGCGAAATCAGGAGTACGAATTTATAAATCGATACCCAATTAGGATTGTAAAGCCTGAAGCTGATAATTAAGCGGGGTCGTTCCAGTGTGTTTTTTGAATGCTGCGAAAAAGGTTGATTTGGAATTAAATCCGACATCGTAACCCACAGATTCTAATGTCAATTTATCGGAAGAAGTGATAATTTTACACGCTTCGTTAATTCGAAATTCGTTTACATAACTGGTAAAATTCTTTCCTAGATTATTATTCAGAAACTGTGATAATTGATGGCTTGAGATATTAATTTCCTGAGATAAATCTTGAAGCGTTAAGTTCGGATTTTTATACAAACTTTTTTCAAACATGGCGTTCTCCAATTTATCTGACCACATTCTTGCATCTGCTGATTCTATTTTTTTATTCGAAATCTTTCCATTCAATAAAAACAAATCGTCTGTTTTTTTTCGGTACAAAAGAATAGAAATTCCCAAGTATAAAATAAACGAAAAAACAACCGCGCCACTTATATAGGTAGCTCCTGACGCTCCCATGATGGATAGAAAATAAAATAGAAACAAGAGAAAATTACCTAAAAACAACATTCCAAACCACATTTCGGCTGGAGTTGTTTTTTCTTTTCGACTCAGGATTTTTTTCAAAACTCCACGAAGTTCAAAACCAGCAGAAACGATATAAACAAACCATTGAAAATAAATGATTCTTATTAAATAACCTCCCCAAAGTTTTGGATATGCTTCGTACGGATATAAAATACCTACAGCAACAATTAAAGTTGCCCAAAATGCCAAAATAAATTTCCATGATTTGGGCATTATCTGCACTTCTTCAACTGCCGATTTGATGAAATAATACAAAAATGGTCCGATAAAAAAACAAGCCGTAAGTCCAAACTGAAGATACATTTTTGGAAGTTCGGGATGAAAATAAACAAACACAGATTTTCCGATACGAATACTCAGAGCAAACAAAAGCGCCCCCAGAAAATAATTCGTCAGGTATTTTTTCTTAGTAAAAAAGAAGAAATACACGCCCAGAATAATTCCGTTGAAAACTCCTAAAGCACTAAAAAAGAATAAAAGTTCTTTGCCAGTATCCATAATTTAAATTTGTCATATCACTAACAAAGCTAAAAAGATTATTTCTAAATGAAAATCAATTAACTTTATAATAGCCAACTAATACAAAAAATTATGAAAAACACTAACGAACCAAGTGAAGAAACAAAAAACAGATGGCATAATGATCCTGAGAATTGGGTTTGGGGAATGTTTTATTATAATCCAGAGGATCCAAGGCTCTTTCCTCCCAAAAAAATTAAAGAATTTGGATGGACTACAAACTTTGCAAACCCAAATTCGGTAACTGTGATGATAATTTTAATTTTAGTATTGTTAATCTTCATACTGTTTCTTCGCTAATAGGTCACAAATTAGAGTTATTTAAGAACTTAAAACTAAAGTTGGACAAACCACAATTCCCAATTATAAATACTACTTTTGACTTTTTAGAGTTAAAGTATTTATGTTGAAAAAATTACTGTTTTTGACGGTTTTCTTCTGGTTTTCTGCGCTTCAGGCTCAGGAAACTGAATCACTGTACAAAACCAAAAAAGTAATCGTTTCAAAAGACACTATTCGTCTGGAAAAAGTCTCTATAAATTCTGGATTTTTTCAAATTCTAAACACAAAAAACCAACCGATCGATTCGACATCTTATAAAGTCGATTTTCAAAAAGGATATTTGCTTTTAAATGAAAATTTCCAATCGGTTTCAGATACTTTAATTGTCAATTATCTTAATTATCCCGAGCTCTTAACCAAAGAATACAGTCTTTACAAATCGGAACAAATTGTAAGTGGCGATGTTGGAACAGAAAAACTTTACCGAATAGACAACAATTCAAACGCCAAAAAAGTAACTCCTTTTGACGGCCTGGAAACTTCTGGAAGCATTACTCGAGGCATTACGGTTGGTAATAATCAAAGTACGGTTTTAAATTCCAATTTAGATTTGCAGATTACAGGAAAACTTTCAGACAAGGTAAGTTTGAGAGCTTCGTTGCAAGACAATAATATTCCGTTGCAAGATGGCGGTTATTCGCAAAAACTTGATCAGTTTGACAATATTTTCATCGAACTTTTTAGTGATGATTGGAACATTCGCGCCGGCGATGTATTTTTAGAAAACAGAAAAACTCAATTTTTGGGTTTTAATAAAAAGGTTCAGGGACTGTCTGCCAACTTTGATTTTGATACCGGAAAAAGCAAGACCAATGTTTTTGCTTCGGTCGCTTTTGTAAAAGGGCAATATGCCAAAAGCACTTTTACGGGTCAGGAAGGAAATCAAGGTCCGTATAAACTAAAAGGCCAGAATGGCGAATTGTATGTTCTCGTTATTTCGGGTTCAGAACGCGTTTATGTAAACGGGGTTTTATTAAAAAGAGGCGAAAACAACGATTATGTGATTGATTACAATGCAGGAGAAATTGTCTTTACTTCACTTTTTACCATTACTTCAGAAATGCGTATTAATGTGGAATATCAATATTCGGAACGAAATTATAACCGATTAGTTACCTACGCAGGCGCGACTCACGAAAACAAAAACTGGAGTTTTGGCGGTTATTTATATTCTGAAAATGATATGAAAAATCAGCCTTTGCAGCAAAATCTTTCTTCAGAACAAGTTCAGATATTAAGTCAGGCGGGTGATGACATCAATTTAATGAAAGCGCCTTCTGCTTACGAAGATACTTATGCCGAAAATAAAATTTTGTATCGAAAAATACTCGTCAATTCTGTTGAAGTTTATGAATATTCGAATAATTCTGCCGATGTTTTGTACAATGTAAGATTTAGTCAAGTTGGTGCAAATGCTGGAAATTATATTATTCAAAATAATAATTCTGTTGAACGAATTTATCAATATGTGGAACCTGTTAACGGAATTCTGCAAGGAAATTATGAGCCAATTGTACAGCTTGTCGCGCCAATGAAACTTCAGGTGGCTACTTTTTTAGGAAAATACAATCCTGATGAAAAAACGTTGGTTGATTTTGAATTAGCGGTTAGTAATAATGACCAGAATTTATTTTCTACAATTGATGATGCTAATAATGAAGGAGTGGCTTTTAAAACCAATCTTAAAAAACGTCTTTTTTCTAGAGACTGGAGTTTAGACGCTTTCGCAAATTATCAATACGTGCAGCAGAATTTTAAATCGGTTGAACGTTTATACAATATTGAGTTTAATCGCGATTGGAATTTAACTGGAACACTTTATGGCAATCAGAGCCTTTTGGTTACGGGATTAAATTTTGATTTATTTTCTAAAAATAAGACTTCAAATATCGGTTTGCTAACGTATCAATTTGAAAAATTAGATTTTAGCGAAAGCTACACAGGCATTCGACATACCACAAATGCTTTGTTCAAATTGAAAAATTGGACGATAGAAAACAACGGAAGTTTCCTGAATTCTGATGCTACAGCTTCGACTTCAAAATTTATTAGAAACCAGACTAGAACCAAATATCATTTTGGAAAAAACTGGGTTGGTGGAACTATGCAACTAGAAAACAATCAGGAAAAAGACAAAGTGACCAATCAGTTTTCGGCTTTAAGCCAAAGATTTACAGAATATGGTTTATTTACAGGACGTGGCGACAGCACCAAAGTTTTCGTTGAAGTTGGTTTTCTGCAAAGACGCAACGATAGTTTACAAAACGGATTATTGCAGCATGTAAACAATTCGCAGACGTATTATTTAAAGTCGAAATTAATTCAGACCAAAAAGACCGATTTAGCAGTTTATGCGAGTTATCGAAACTTAGAT
This sequence comes from Flavobacterium sp. LK-23, assembly GCF_058135255.1. Lineage (NCBI taxonomy): Bacteria > Pseudomonadati > Bacteroidota > Flavobacteriia > Flavobacteriales > Flavobacteriaceae > Flavobacterium > Flavobacterium sp. LK-23. The sequence goes on along the minus strand of NZ_JBYUVT010000006.1, from coordinate 159,428 downwards.
TTTACAGACAAATCGAGACAGAACGAACCTTCTTTAAATTCGAGAATTCTGTACAATGATCGTTTTTTTAATCAGTTCATGCAGATTGGAACAGCTTACGAAACGAGTTCTGGAACTATTGCTCAACAAGAATTTACATATGTAGAAGTTCCAACTGGCCAAGGAGTTTACACTTGGAATGATTATAACGGGAACGGAATTCAGGAATTGGAAGAGTTTGAAGTTGCGGTTTACCAAGATCAGGCGAGATATGTTAGAGTATTTTTACCGAATCAGGTTTACATAAAAACCAACCAAAATAAGTTTTCGCAGTCTTTAACTTTGAATCCGCTGCAATGGCAAAATGAAAAAGGCGTCAAAAAACTGCTGTCTTATTTCTATAATCAGACCTCTTTTATAATGGATCGAAAGGTTAAAAGCGAAGGCGAAAAATTAGAACTCAATCCGTTTGATTCCTCAGAAGAAAATATTTTAGGCTTGAATTCCAGTTTTAGAAACAGTTTGTTTTACAATCGAGGCAAACAAAAACATTCGGTAATCTATTCCTATTTGGTCAATAAAGGCAAAAGCCTGCTTTCTATTGGTTCGCAAAACGTACAGAATTATTCGCATCAAATTCAATACACCCATTTGTATCAAAAAAGCTGGCTGTTTAATCTCTTTACCAAAACCATTAAAACCGATTTGGTTTCTAAAGATTTTACAGAGAAAAATTATGATATTCAAGGCTGGCAGCTGGCGCCAAAAATCAGTTATTTATTTTCTAAAAACACTAAATTGGATTTCTTTTACGAACTTCAAAACAAAAAAAATCAAATTGGAAATCTGGAAACTTTAGACCAGAATAGAATTGGAACTTCTTTTTCTTATGCAGGCGAAAAGAAAGTTACGGTTAATGGAGAATTTTCTTTTTATGAAAACAAATTTAACGGAAATGAATTTTCATCAGTCGGTTTTCAGATGCTGGAAGGACTTCAAGCGGGATCAAATTTGGTTTGGAAACTGCTTCTACAAAAGAACATTACGTCTTTTTTGGATGTTAATTTAAATTATCAAGGAAGAAAAAGCGAAACCGGAAATACGATTCATACAGGAAATGTTCAGCTTCGTGCATATTTTTAATGTAACACGAAAAAGATGACAATAAATTGTTTAATTTTAATTGAAATTTAAACTTTTAGCCTTATGAAAAAATTAGTATTGTTCTGTTTAATGGTTGCTTTCTCTTCTAATTTTTATGCTCAGGAAACAACTGCAAAGACTACAAAAAGTAAAACAGAAACTTCGGCAAAAAAAGCCAAAGCAAGTGCGGACAAAGCTTCGGCTGACGCAAAAAAAGAAGCCACAAAATCGAAAAAGGCCGCTGACGATGCAAAAGCTGCTTCAACAAAAGCCAAGAAAGAATCTGCTGACGCTACAAAAAAAACCGCTGATAAGGAAGCTGCAAAAGCTAAAGCCGATGCAAAAAAAGCTACTGTAGAATCTGATAAAGCAAAAACTACTGCTGACAAAGCAAAAAGCTCTGCCGACAAAGCCAAAGCCGACGCAAAGAAATCGACCGCAAAAGCTGACGCCGCAAAGAAAGATGCAACTGCTGCTAAAAAATCGGCCACAAAAACTTTAAAAGAAACTAACGAAAAAGCACCATCTGTTCCAGACAAAGTAACTGGCGAATACAATGGTAAAAAAGTATATACTGGACCAAGAGGCGGTAAATATTATATTAACAAAAATGGAAATAAAACCTATATTCAAGATTAAGTTTCTAAGATGCTAAGACGCTGAGATTCTAAGATTAAGCCGAACTTATAGTTCGGCTTTCTTTTTTAAAAAGAAAATCTTTGAGCTTAGAGACTTAGCATCTTAGTAGCTTAGCAACTCCAAAACTTAGAACCTTAAATTAATAATTTAGTAATACCCTCGAAATAACACAGAAAACATATTTGTCTATCTTCGTTTTTAAAACGTGTTAAAAATGAGCATAGATTATTCTGCGAATAAAACTATTTTAGTAGCTCCATTAAATTGGGGACTTGGGCATGCCACTCGCTGCATTCCAATTATCAAAGCGCTTCAAGAGAATAATTACATTCCGATTATCGCCTCAGATGGTGTTGCGCTGGCTCTATTACGAAAAGAATTTCCTTATATACAAACTTTAGAATTGCCTTCTTATCATATTGAATATGCAAAGAATGGTAAAAACTTTAAATGGAAACTTATTAAGAATCTTCCGAAAATGATTACTGCCATTTTGGATGAGAAAAAAATGGTAAATCATTGGATCAAAAAACATGGCATTGACGGAATAATCTCAGATAACAGATTGGGGGTTTTCAGTAAAAAAGTGCCTTCGGTTTTTATGACGCATCAATTGAATGTAATGACAGGAAATACGACTTGGTTTACGAGTAAATGTCACCAGCATATTATTAAAAAATACAATGAATGCTGGGTTCCTGATACAGACGGAAAAGTTAACTTAACGGGAGATTTAGGTCATTTAAAATCGAATGAACTCAATCTAAAATATATTGGCCCGTTGAGCCGCATGAAGAAAAAGGATACTCCGAAAATATATGATTTGATGATTATATTGTCTGGCCCTGAACCTCAGCGTACTTTCTTGGATGAAAAACTACAGAAAGAAGCAGCAAACTATCCCGGAAAAGTGGTATTTGTACAGGGAATTGTAGAAAAATCGCAAGAAAAATGGCAGGCTGGAAATGTTACCTATTATAATTTCATGAACTCGAAACAGTTGGAGCAGACTTTTAATGAAAGTGAATTTGTATTGTGCCGATCTGGTTATACGACTGTAATGGATTTGGCAAAGCTGGGCAAGAAAGCTTTTTTTATTCCAACACCTGGTCAATATGAACAGGAATATTTGGCCATAAAACTTCAGGAAGAAAATCTTGTACCTTATGCCATGCAGGACGACTTTAGCATTGAAGATTTATCAAAAGTAAAATCGTTTCAAGGATTGTCTCAATTTGAAAACAATATTGACTGGGATTCTTTATTTAAGGTTTTTGAAGACAAAACAGCATAATTGCAACAAACTAATTTGGCTAAAGCCTTATTACTACAATAAAAAAACCTCCAGTTAAAGCTGGAGGCTTGAATTTTTTCTCAAATAAAAAATCAGTTTTTATCCGCGTCTTCGCGAAAGCGAATCTGTTTTCTGCGTACTGATTTTAGAAATTAAACTGTACCTGCATTCTAAGAACATTTCCTTGCTGTCGGTTTACTGGCAAGGCGCTGTCTTCAAAAGTTCGGTCTGCTACTACATATTCTGCAGTTAGTTCTAAGGCTTTAATTGGCTGCCATTCTACACCAAATTCAAAATCTCTTACTACATAACTTCTAGCATCTTTTTCGTATTTTTTTCCTCCGTCATAATATTGAAATTTGGCGAAAGGATAAATATGCTGTTTTTTAATATCCCATTTATAGTTTAACAAAACATAACCTCCGTTCAAATCGGTTTGGTCTATTGAATTGGTAATGGTATTGTAACGAGGCCCAGTACCAATGTTGTATTCGGTTTGGATTCCGAATGGTCTTGGATATAAAACGAAAGTCGCTCCAACGCGCTGATCTTTTACATATTGAGGATCGTTAACCGTAACCCCAGGCGAAACTTCTCCTGTAAAAGCCCATTTACCAGTGTAAGCCTGAATTCCAGGTTCTATAATTTGGCTTCCAATAACAAAAGGATAGGTTACTCTAGCCACCACATTTAAGTCTCTGTTCCCATCTAATTTATTTGCGATTTGACCATTGTAAACACCTAAAGCAAAAACACCAAAATCTCCAGAACCTTTGTAACCATCTCTAACCAGCATTTCAAAACGCTGTCTGATTTCGGCCGGAGCCCAATAAAAGAATATCCCTAAATCACGTTCATTTAAAATTGAAGAGTTAATTCCATCAGCACGGTCTAAAGTTAAACGCTGTGAACTTGACTGCATATTCTCAAATCCGTACGGAATTTTACTTTGTCCTACACGCACACGATATTCTCTTTTTTTATCAAAAGAAAGATCAAAATACAAGTCACGAATCTGTACGAAATTATTAATTCCAGTAGAAGGCGAACTCGCGAAATCGGGCTGAAAATAAAAGAATATATTCGGATGAACTTGACCAGAAAATACTAAACGAGCACGGCGAATAAAAAGTCCGTTGTTTGCTTTTGCATCTGGAGCTGTAGAAGTTGTTCCCCAAGATCTATCACATTGTTCGCAAGACACTTTATCGTTTGTAGAAAGCAAGCCATTGTATCTAATTTGTGCGTAACCTCTTAAGGAGATTCTATCGTACCAATGTTCTTCAACTCCTCCTCCAGATTTTGTCTCTGGAAGTTTAGCTTTGTTTATAGAATCTAAAATACGCATTACTTCGTTTTTTACATCCTGTTTATTTAATTCTTGCTTATTTGTTTCCTGTGCATTTGCAACACAAGCTAACAGTAATAAAACGGCTAAAAGTTTTCTTTTTATCATTAGTTCTGTAATTCCCTTAATTTCAGGATGCAAAGATGGAGCACCTATGTTAAGAAATCATTAACCAGATGTTACTATAATAAAAATTTAATGTTATGACCTAAATCACTATGTTTATTTATTGTTAAACACCTTTGTTTTAGGGCTTTCAGCAAAACCGCCGTTACGATTTTTTAACGTCGATTTTTGATGCTTTATTTGCTTTTTCGAGCGTAAAAGAGAATTCAGAACCAATTCCGAACTCACTTTCTACATAAACTTTCTCTTTATGCGCTTCAATAATATGCTTTACAATTGCTAATCCTAAACCAGAACCACCTTCCGATCTTGTTCCGCTTTTATCCACTCGGTAAAAACGTTCAAAAAGCCTTGGAATATTTTGCTTTTCGACACCTTCTCCGTTATCACTAATACGAATTAATACTTTTTTCTTGGTTAGGTTTACTACGCCAACTTCTGTCAGACCGCCTTCTTTTCCATACTTAATAGAATTTACAATCAGATTTTCTAGCACTTGCTGTATTCTGTCCTGATCTCCTCTAATTATTACCGACTGTACATTTTTACTTTCAAAAGCCAATTTAATTTTCTTTTTATCAGCTTTCATTTCAAGCAATTCAAAGACATTCTGAATTAATTCGACAACATCAAAATCAGTCATATTCAAATCTAAATCGCCCGATTCCAATTTGGTAATCATATCCAAATCTTCTACTATATAGATAAGACGCTCTACTCCTTTTTCGGCGCGTTTTAAATATTTTTTTCTGATATTTTTATCATCCATTGCTCCGTCAAGTAAAGTTGAGACGTAGCCTTGAACGGTAAACAAAGGGGTTTTTAGTTCGTGCGAAACGTTTCCTAAAAACTCTCTTCTATATTGTTCACGAATTTCGAGCATTTCGATTTCGAGTTTTTTATCGGTGGCAAACTTTTTTACTTCACGCGAAAGCGTTTCCATATCGGTATTAATCGGCTGATTGATTAATGTTGTTGATTCTAACAGCGAAACCTCATCATAAATTTTCTTTACTCTTCGGTAAATAAATCGTTCTACACGATATTGCAAAACCAGAAAAGAGAAAATATAGATTACGATAATGAAAATTATTCCAAACGCAACTTGATGTTTTAATTGATTTTTATAAAATAATGACATTAACATCAATACAAATGCTGTTGTAAAGAGACTGATATATAATGCCGATTTTATGGCGAATTTGTATGTTTTTTTAAAATTAATTTTCATTGAAAAAATTGAGCCATTAAGAAATTAAGAAAATTAAGCTTTGCTTTTAAGTTATTTTCTTTTGAATAAATCAAAAAACAAAAAAGGAATAACTCAAAAACCATATAAGAAAATGAAGATTGTACAGCTTCAATTCTTATATGGTTTAAATGTATTGAATATTTTTAAAAGAATTTGAAAGGGCTTAAATCTTTACCAAAATTCTAAAATCACTTAGCAACTTAGTATCTTAGAACCTTAGCATCTTAAAATCTAAACCTCAAATTTATAACCAACACCTTTTATGGTTTTAAAAAGGTCTTCGCCTATTTTTTCGCGCAGTTTTCTGATGTGAACATCGATTGTTCTACCTCCAACCACAACTTCATTACCCCAAACTTTATCCAGAATTTCGTCTCTTTTAAAAACTTTCCCTGGTTTTGAAGCTAATAGATAAAATAATTCGAATTCTTTTCTTGGCAAAGCAATTTCTACATTGCCTTTTATGATTTTGTATTCTTCACGATTAATCTCGATTCCGCCTACATTTAAAGTATCTGTAACAACTTCTTGTTCTTTTAACCTTCTTAACAGCGCCTTTACTTTTGAGACCAATAATTTTGGTTTAATTGGCTTAGTAATATAGTCATCGGCACCTGCATCAAAACCAGCTACTTGAGAATAATCTTCGCTTCTTGCTGTAAGAAATGTTATGATAACATTATTTAATTCAGGAATTTTTCTAATATGCTCGCAAGCCTCCATTCCGTCCATTTCTGCCATCATCACGTCCATAATGATTAATTCTGGCAGCTCTTTCTGTGCTTTTGCTATAGCATCTTTTCCATTAGAAGCTGTAACAATCTGATAGCCTTCCTGAGCAAGGTTATAGCCAACGATTTCTAAGATATCTGGTTCGTCGTCAACTAATAAAATCTTAGTTTGTGTTTTTTTCATAAATAGCAAAAATTGAGATTTTTATATCGAAACTTCTTCATTAAACATTCGATATTTCTTATTTCACAGGGTAAATATACTAACAAAAGAACCTTTAAAAAATGGTGTTAACCGTAATTTAATCTCGTAACAATTTGATAATCTTAACAACACAAAAACATAACAAGTCGGTAACATGGACTTCACAGAGCGGTTCTTTCTTTGCACAAAAATAATAAGACACAAACACAACACTGAAAAAAAATGAAATTCAATTTAAGATTTCTCTTTATTGCATTATTTATCTGTACGATTTCGATCGCGCAAAACAAAGGTACGATTTCTGGAGTTCTGACTGACAAAGATATGAACAACGCATCGCTACCATTTGCTAATGTTTTAGTTAAAGGTACAAATATTAGCGTAAATACGGACGTAGATGGAAAATATTCCTTAAGCGTAAATCCTGGAAATTATACTTTAATTTTTAGTTTTTTAGGATATGAATCTGTAGAAGCTCCTGTAGCTGTAAAAGCAAACGAAACTGTAACGGTTAATCAAGGGCTTTCAGCAGGAAGTTATACTCTTAAAGATGTAGTCGTTCAAGCAAGTGCAGTAAGCAAACAAAAAGAAACTGCATTACTTTTGGAACAAAAAAATGCTGTAGATATTAAACAAACTATTGGCGCGCAGGAACTTTCTAGAAAAGGTGTGGGCGATGTAGCTGCAGCTGTTGCAAAAACATCTGGAGTTTCTAAACAAGAAGGAAGCAACAGCGTTTACGTAAGAGGATTGGGTGATCGTTACAACTCGACTTCGATGAACGGATTGCCAATTCCATCCAATGATCCACAAAGAAAAAACATTGCTCTAGATCTTTTCTCAACTGACATTGTTGAGTACATTTCAATTGACAAATCATACGGCGCAAAAATGTATGGAGATTTTGCTGGAGGAAATGTAGATATAGTATCTAAAGATTACCGCGGAAAAGGAATGTTCGAAATCTCATTAGGATCAAAAGTTAACACTAATGCAGTATCAAATTCTAGCAATTTCTTATTACAACAAGGCCCAAACAAATCTGGTTTTGTTTCTTACGGAGTTCCAAACAATCCTTTAACCAGTTTTAGTTTTGAAAACAGTTTAAATCCTAAAAAAGAATCTCCTTTTGGCGGAAACTTCAATCTAAAAGCAGGTAAAACTTTCAACATTGGTGAAGAAGGAAAATTAAGCCTTTTTGCTACTGCAGGTTTTGGAAATGGTTACGAGTATAGAGAAGGGCTTAGCCAAAGTGTAAATGCTCAGGGTGCTTCATTAAAATCTTTCCAACAAGAAAAATTTACGTACAACACCAATACTACTGGAATGTTCAATGCTAACTACCGTTTGAACAAAAACCATAAAATTGGATACAACTTCTTGTATGTTAACTCATCTGAGCAAACTAGAGATACTTATTTTGGAAGTGATCGTGATTTTGACAATGCTGATGCAAGTCTTTTAGTTCAAAGAGGTACGTTTACACAAAACACTGTAATGATCAATCAGCTTTTAGGAAATGACAAAATAACTGATAAAATTGATTTGGATTGGGGTGTTTCATACAATACTGTGAAAGGTAATATGCCAGATAGAACCCAAAACAAAATGTTCTACAATCCAACAACTGACATTTATACACTTGCTCAAAGAACCACTACCGATAACCAAAGATATTTCCAAGATCTTACAGAAAATGAAGCAGCCGCCAATCTTGCCTTCTCATACAAGTTACAAGATCAAGATGGGGCTTCTAAAGGAAAAATCACTGCAGGTTATAACGGAAGATTTAAAAAACGTGATTTTGAAGCTATTCAATTCAACTTCAACATTAGCCAAACTGGTCAAAACACAAGTGTAGATCCAAACAATTTAGATGCTTTTTTTAACCAAGCAAATTACGAAAGTGGTTTATTCTCAACTGCATCTTTTGCAGGAATGGCTCCTCAAACTTATGATGGAAAACAAGATATACACGCAGGTTTTGGTAATTTCGAATATAAATTCACTGACAAATTAAGCTCTGTTATTGGCGTAAGATACGAAAGAATCTCTCAAACAGTTAACTGGAGAACACAGCTTGATGCAGGTGGAGGAACAAATACTTTTGAAAGAAATGAATTTTTACCAAGTGCTGTTTTAAAATATGAATTAAACGAAAAACAAAATCTTCGTTTAGCGGCTAGTAAAACATACACATTGCCACAGTTTAAAGAACGTGCTTTGTTTATCTATGAAGATGTAATGGAATCTGTAATTGGTAATCCAAGCTTATATCCTTCACAAAACTACAATCTTGATTTAAAATGGGAGATGTTCCCAAAAAGCGATGAGTTATTATCTGTTACTGCTTTTGGAAAATATATCATGGACCCAATCAACCAAATCATTATTGCTTCTTCTACAAATGATATTTCTTTTGTTAATATTGGAGATACAGGTTACGCATATGGAGTTGAGTTAGAAGCAAGAAAGAATATTTTTGAAATTGAAGGAGAATACACTAACAAACTTTCTGTTGGATTTAATGCTTCTTTAATGAAAACACATCAAGACATTGATGCGGAAAAAGTTAGAAATGAAACAGATGGAAGATTAAACATCAACACTACAGATAGTAGTTCAGGATTTACAGGAGCTTCAGATTTGATTTTAAATGCTGATTTATCGTATACTAAAAACTTCAAAAACGACTCTGGAATTATGGCAACTCTTGCTTACAACCATTATTCTGATAAGCTTTACGCAATTGGAAACGAAGGAAAAGGAAATTTAGTTGACAAAGCAATGGGATCTTTAGACCTTATTTTAAAAACAAAATTGACTAAAAGCTTTGGAATTGATTTTGGAGCAAGAAACTTATTGAATCCAGAATTCAAAAGAGTTCAAGAAAATGCAGGTGGAGACGTCTTGGTTTTCAACTACAAAAAAGGTCTGACATTCGGATTGGGAATGAACTACCAATTCTAAGAAACATACTGGAAATATTGAGTTATCAATTCCTTAACGTTAGAATAAAAAACACATAACAAATAGATGACAACGGCTTAACGTTGATTAAAGCTTAAGTTCTAATCTTTGCATAAACACAAACTAATTAAAAAAGTAATGAAAAAAACAATTTCAACAATTTTCGGTTTAGCTGCATTATCGCTTGCAACACTTACAACTTCTTGCTCAAGTGATGACAACAAAAACGAGGGACCAAAATCTGATTTCGTAGTAGTTAGAGATAACTTACAAGGAGAAATCAACAGCGGAGAGGTAGTATTAGAATCTGGAACTTATAAACTAACAGGGAAATTAGTAGTTAAAAACACTGCTAAACTTACAATCAAACCTGGAGTTATCATTGAAGCAACTGCAGTAGCAGCTGACCAATTACAAGCAGTAAGATATATTGCTGTAGCACAAGGAGGACAAATCGACGTTCAAGGAACTGCTGCTAGTCCAGTTATTATGACTTCAGAAACTAAAAAACCAGCTGCTTGGGGTGGTTTAGTAATCTGTGGAAAAGCACCTATCAACAAAGGAACTACTGCTAGTGCTGAAGTTTCTGAGTTAACTTACGGTGGAACTGTAGCTAACGACAACTCTGGATCAATTAAATATTTAAGAATTGAGTACCCAGGTTTCTCTTACAGCAGTGACAAAGAATTCAACGGACTTTCTTTATTTGGAGTTGGAAACGGAACTGTTATTGATTATGTACAAATTTACGAAAGCTCTGACGACGGATTCGAGTGGTTTGGTGGAACTGTAAATGCATCTCACTTAGTAGTTTCTAATAAAGACAATACAGCTGTAGGTGATGATTTATTTGACTGGACTGAAGGATGGAGTGGAACAGGAGAAAACTTCTACGGAATCAGAACTAACGCTGGTAACAGAGGTATCGAAGCTGATAACAACTCTAACAACCACTTAGCTACACCAATTTCTTTCCCAACTATCAAAAACCTTACTTTAATTGGTTTCGGATCTACTGACACAAGTGCAGAGTCTCAAGCTTTCAAATTAAGAGTTGGTACAAAAGGTAAATTTGATAACGTTGTATTAAAAGGTTGGAAAACTGGATTTGACGTAGAACATGACGAAACTATCTCATATGTTGGAGCTGACTTATTAGCTACTAACGTTAAATTTGAAGACGTTCCTACTAAATCAAAAGGTACAACTACAGGAAAACTTACTGCTGATGTATCTAAAGTTTACACAGAATCTACAACTGCAACTGGAGCAGGAAACGGATCAGGAGTTCCAACTTGGGCTGCTGGATGGACAAAAGGTCTATAATAAGAAAACAAAAAATAGTAAAAACACTCTAACTTTATTAGGGTGTTTTTTTTTGCTTTTTAGTAATGTAGATCGCCTCTAAAGTAATGTAATCTCTTAATCGCTTCGAAAACATAATGTTAAAAACATCCTAATTCTTTAGGATGTTTTTTTTTGGCGTACTTTTTGTAATTTTTTTTGTATATTTACATTAATCAAATACACGCGATGGCAAAAAACTACTTTTATATTACTTTCTTATTGGCATTTTTCTTCACTGTAAGCGTTTCGGCTCAGGACAGCAAGCAATTACCAAAAACTCAAGAATCTACTTCTATCGAGGGTCTTAGCTTGTATCCTAATCCAGTTACAAACGGAAAAGTCTATATCTCATCTAAAAACGATTTAGAGAAAGAAATTATTGTGTTTGACATTCTAGGCAAAAAAGTATTGCAGGCACATTTAGTATCAAAAGAACTAAGTGTTTCAGACCTGCCGCCTGGCGTTTACATTATCAAAATAAGCGAACAGAATGCATCGGCAACAAGAAAACTCATTATACGATAAAAGCTCCTTTGGAGCTTTTTTTAGTTTTCAGTCTCAGTGCCTGCTTTCAGTTTACACGCTTTGCTCCATACCGCGACTGAAAACTGCGACTGAATACCGCGACTGAACACTAAAAAACAATATCTTTGCAAAAAAAAGTTTTGATCACAGCCAACGATATCTTTACCATTTCAAGTCAGAAACAATTTGAAAAAATAGCATTAAAAGTGTTTCGTTTTCAGCACGAGAACAACAAAGTTTATCGTGATTTTTGTGATTTTTTAAATGTTAATCCGCAACAAGTAAAATCACTGCAGCAAATTCCTTTTTTACCCATTCAGTTTTTCAAAAGTCATGATGTTGTTTCTAATACAGATCCGACACAAGTAACTTTTACCAGCAGTGGAACAACTGGAATGATTACAAGCAGACATTTAGTGACCGATATTTCCCTATATGAGGAAAGTTACCGCAAAGGATTTTCGCAATTTTACGGCAATATCGAAGATTACGTTGTTTTAGCTCTTTTGCCGTCTTATTTAGAACGCGAAGGCTCTTCTTTAATTTATATGGTAGAAGATCTAATAAAACTCTCTAATCAGCCTGAAAGTGGGTTTTATTTGCACAACCACGACGACTTAATCAAAAAACTTCTTGAATTGGACGAAGCGGGTCAAAATGTAATTCTAATTGGGGTAACTTACGCTTTATTAGATTTGATCGAAAAACACCAATTCAACCTTCAAAATACCATTATTATGGAAACTGGAGGAATGAAAGGAAAACGTAAAGAAATGATTCGTGAAGAATTACATGAAATACTTTGTAAAGGTTTCGGCGTTTCTTCTATTCATTCAGAATACGGAATGACCGAGCTTTTAGCGCAAGCCTATTCTTTAGGCGAAGGTGTCTTTGAATGCCCTTCTTGGATGCATATTTTGGTTCGAGATCCCGAAGATGCTCTCACTTACGTGAAAGACGGAAAAACTGGTGGAATCAATGTAATTGATTTAGCCAACATCAATTCATGCTCTTTTATTGCCACGCAGGATTTAGGCAAAAAAAATCCCAACAACTCTTTTGAAGTATTGGGACGTTTTGATAATTCTGATATTCGCGGGTGTAATTTGATGGTTCTTTAAATTGATTAATCGTTGATTTGTGAAATCGTTTAATCACAAAAAAATCGATTAAACAGTTAAACAAAATTAATTCTCCTCTATTACACCGATACTTTCAATTCCTTCTCTTTTTTGAAGCGCTTTTTCTTTTTCACCTTTACTTTCTAAAAGCTTATAAACTCCATAGCAAGCTAAAGCGCCAAAAAGCACAAAAAGTATATTCCATCCTGGATTGCTAAAACTGTCATCGTTTACATTTTCAACGCCGCTGATAAGAACGGATAAAAGTCCAACAACAAATCCAGAAACAAGAGTGCCTCCATAATAAGACGCTATTCCAATTCCGAAATAACCCCATTTGTTCTTATCATATTCAAGAGCCAAATTGGTATACCCTTTCCAAATCCAATAAATAAGTAAAATTCCAATCATAATCGTTTTGTTAGTTTTTAGGGAATAAACTTAATAAAAAAAGTTTTATATTTTCATTGTCAGCGAATTAAAAATAAAAAATCCCAACATCCTTTCCGAACATTGGGATTTATATATTTAATTTACAAGATTCTTAGAGATTGATTAAAACAATTAATCAATTAAAGAGTTAAACGTTTTTAAACAACGCGAATTACAAAATAATTTTTCTTTCCGCTTTGCAACAACACAAACTGATCGTTAATTAAATCATTTGCCGTTAAAACAAAATCTTCTTTTATCTTTTCTCTGTTTACAGAAATTGAGTTTGCTGTCAAAGCACGTCTCGCTTCTCCATTAGATTTAAAGAAACCCGTTTTTTCGTTTAAAACCGTAATAATATCCAATCCGTTTTCTAAATCAGCTTTTGCAATTTCAGCTTGCGGAACACCGTCAAAAACTTCTAAAAAAGTCGCTTCATCCAATTTCTTCAAATCTTCTGCAGTTGAATTTCCAAACAAGATATTCGAAGCCTGAATTGCTTTTTCCAACTCTTCTCTATTATGAACAAAAACGGTGATTTCTTCTGCCAATTTCTTTTGTAAAACTCTCAAATGAGGAGCCGCTTTGTGTTCTTCAATTAATCCATCGATAGTTTCTTTACCTAAGAAAGTAAAGATTTTAATGTATTTCTCTGCATCAACATCTGTTGTGTTTACCCAAAATTGGTAAAATTTGTATACAGAAGTTTTATCAGCATCTAACCAAACGTTTCCACCTTCAGATTTTCCAAATTTAGATCCGTCTGCTTTTGTAATTAGAGGCGTTGTTAAAGCATACGCTTTTGCATTCTCTCCTCCCATTCTGCGCACTAATTCTGTTCCTGTGGTAATATTACCCCATTGGTCAGAACCTCCCATTTGCAGAATACAATTATTGTTTTTATATAAATGATAAAAATCGTAACCTTGAATTAATTGGTATGTAAACTCTGTAAAAGACATTCCCTCACCTTCTCCGCTAAATCTCTTTTTTACAGAATCTTTAGCCATCATATAATTTACAGTGATTCTTTTTCCAACTTCACGTGCAAAATCAATAAAAGAGAATTCTTTCATCCAATCGTAGTTATTCACCATTACTGGTGCATTTGCTTCGGTTGAATTAAAATCCAAGAAACGAGACAAAACACTTTTGATTCCAGCTACATTTTTAGCCAAAGCTACTTCATCAAGCAAGTTTCTTTCATCAGATTTACCAGAAGGGTCACCAATCATTCCTGTTGCTCCACCTACTAAAGCAATCGGTCTGTGACCAAAATTCTTTAAGTGAACCAATAAAATAATCTGAACCATACTTCCGATGTGCAGTGAATCTGCCGTTGGATCAAAACCGATATAGGCAGTGGTTGCTTCTTTTAGCAATTGTTCTTCCGTTCCAGGCATACTATCATGGTATAACCCGCGCCATTTTAATTCTTCAACTAGATTCTTCATTTTTTTAAATAATTTGCGCAAATGTAATCAATGTCAATGGCAATATCAAAAAAGTCTGCCACGAAGACACTAAGGCACAAAGTTTTTTATTTTTATAAAATTTATCATTTAAGCAATGGATATGATAAATACATCTATTCAGATACTTTGTTTTCTAAAAAGCAGACCGAAGCACATTAAATAAATTAGCTTACGGAAAGCCGTAAAGATGCATCTAGTTTTTTCCTTAGTTTCGCCTCCCAAAAAAACTACCCATAATGAAAAAAACTTTTTTACTTATTCTTTTTCTTTGTTGCACTTTTATCAATGCACAGGTTACTTTTGAAAAAGGATACTTTATTTCCAACAATGGAAATCGAACAGAATGTTTAATCCGAAACTTAGACTGGAAAGACAACCCAACCGATTTTAGATACAAAATAGATCCAAACGACAAGGACTATGTAAGCGAAACTATTGCAAACGTTTCAGAATTTGGAATTGGAAACAGTATTACCTTCAAAAGGGCAAAAGTAAAGATAGATCGTTCAACTGATGACTTATCCAAAATATCACAAACAGGAAAACCAGTTTGGGAAGAAAGCACTCTTTTTCTTCGTGTTTTAGTTATTGGCGAAGCCTCATTATATTCTTATAGAGAAGCCAATCTTTTCAGATACTTTTATGAAACAAAAGAAGTGCCGCTTGAACAGCTTGTGTACCTTAGATACATTGAAACACAAAATGAAAACGCTAGCAAAAATATTAAGGAGAACACTTATTATAAGCAACAGCTAAACCTAAATGTAAGATCGTCAAACATTACTGATAACGATATTAAAAACTTGTCTTACACAAAATCTGATTTGACGAAATATTTTATAAAATTCAACAATATTTCTCCTGATACGGAAACTAAAAAAACATCAGATGATGGAGAGAAAAACATTTTCCATATTAAAATTACTCCTGGAATAAGCTTAATTTCTTTATCCATGGACAGTAAAAGTCTTCCCTACCGCAATATAAAATTAGACAATAAAACCAATTTTAAAATCGGTCTTGAAGCAGAATATATTCTTCCATTCAACAAAAATAAATGGAGCGTATTTTTAAATCCGACATACCAGAAATACAAAAATCAAAAAAGCTACAGCCTTCCTGGTCTTTTCCCTACATCTCCTTTAGAGGAACATGAAGTAGATGTAGAATACAGCGGAATACAGATTCCGATGGGAATTCGCCACTACCTTTTCTTGAACAAAAATTCAAAATTCTTTATCAACGCAGGATTTACTTTCGATGCAGGAAAAAGTAAAGTGGTCTATGATAAAGATAGAGTTAGTGAAAGTACAGCCGGATCTAATCTAGCCTTTGGTTTTGGTTATAACTTTAAAGATAAATTTGGTGTAGAAGCAAGATTAAACACCAAAAAAGATTTAATGAGCGAGTATAGCGATCTTGCTGCAAACTATGGCGCTGTTGATTTTATCTTTTCATACACGATATTTTAAGCCAATTTTTTTCACGACTTAATAATTATACAGTTTATAGAAATTAATGATTTCTATAAACTGTTTTTTTATCGAATTTTATCAACAACTCCCTTTGTAACCAAACCTCATTTATACAAAAGTACTATCTTTACAACATGATATTAGTAACTGGAGGAACTGGTTTAGTAGGCGCACATTTATTGCTTCATTTAATTGAAAATGGAGAAAATGTTCGGGCTATTTACAGAAGTGAAAACAAAATTGAAAAAACAAAATCGGTTTTTGATTTTTATAAAAAAGCAGATTTGTTTGAAAAAATCAATTGGCTTGAAGCCGATATCCTAGACACACCTTCACTTGAAACTGCTTTTATCGATATTAAACAAGTATATCATTGTGCTGCTTTTATTTCGTTTGAACCCAAAGACGAAGAAATCCTTAGAAAAACTAACATCGAAGGAACGGCCAACATGGTTAATTTTGCCATTGCCAAAGAAGTAGAAAAGTTTTGCTATGTCAGTTCGATTGCCGCTTTAGGCGATATCGCTCCTCACGAAACATATATTACAGAAGAAACCGATTGGAATCCGGAGAAACCTCACAGCGATTACGCCATTTCTAAATATGGTGCCGAAATGGAAGTTTGGCGAGGGCATCAAGAAGGCTTAAATGTTATTATTGTAAATCCGGGAGTTATTTTAGGACCGCCAAAAATGATGGATATTTTTGATGAAGGCAGTAGTGAAATTTATCGAAAAGTTTCAAAAGGACTTCCATTCTACACACTTGGAAGCACTGGTTTTATCTCGGTTGACGATGTTGCAAAAATAAGTTTTGAATTGATGAAAAGCGAAATAAAAAACGAACGTTTCACACTTATCTCAGACAATATTGTTTTTAAAGATCTTTTAGACACCGTTTCTGATGCTTTAAAAGCAAAAAGACCTCACACTCATGCAAAGCCTCTCTTAATGAATTTCTTATGGATTACTGATGGAATATTTTCTACTTTATTTTTCAGAAAAAGAAGCATTACAAAAGCAACAGCAAAAGCTTCGTACTCAAAAAATCTGTATAGTAATGAAAAAATAAAAACCGCTCTAGGAACGGTTTTTACTAATATTCATCAATATATTAAGGACAGTTCTAAACTATAATCGTTTTTTTCTTCTGTCTTGCATTTGCATGTGAGCTCTTTTTATAGAATCGATATTAACCTTAGGAGTTACTTTCTTCACCGAATCTTTTGAAACTTCTTGAGCTTTCTTTTTAATTTCCTTAGCTGCTTTTTTCTCATCAATTTTGGCTAAAGAATCTGCCGCTCGCTGGTTTACAGAAATCCTTTTGTTCACTTGATCAAACATGTCTTTATAATTCTCATAATCTGAAGCATAATACATGTTGTTTTGAGCAAATTGAAGACTGTCTACTTTGTATTTTTTCAAAATAAACTTCGTCGGATCATTTTCTATAGAATCCAAAGACAACGGTTTCTGATATCTCATTGCTTCCAAAAGAGATAAATCGTACATAATATCAATCATTTTATCTTTCTCAATAAGCTTTGCAGGCTGTTTTACAACATCCTTTTTACAGCTTATAGAAAGAAATATAACCAATATTATTACAATAAAATTCTTCATAGTTGCTTTTTATCTGTCAAACAATAATCTTTTACCCGCTCTGGTATCTTTTACTTTAAAGTTATTATAAACCAATTCACCGTTTACAAAAGTATGTGTGATTCTAGATTTAAAAGTAAAACCTTCAAATGGAGACCATCCGCATTTGTATAAAATGTTTTCTGGTTTCACACTCCAAGGCAAACTTGGATTTACGATTACCAAATCGGCATGGTATCCTTCTTTAATAAAACCTCTTTTTTCTATTTTAAAAATCTTAGCTGGATTGTGGCACATTTTCTCCACAATTTTCTCCACGCTAATTTTTCCTTGATGATGCGCTTCGAACATTGCTACAACTGCATGCTGTACCAACGGACCTCCAGAAGGCGCATTCAAGTAAGACTGTTGTTTTTCTTCTTTTGTATGAGGAGCGTGATCTGTTGCAATTACGTCAATTCTTCCGTCATTTAAAGCTTTCCAAAGTTCTGCACGATCTTCGGCAGTTTTAACCGCAGGATTCCATTTAATGAAATTTCCTTTTGTTTTATAGTCTTCGTCAGTAAACCAAAGATGGTGCACACAAACCTCAGCGGTAATTTTTTTATCTTCTAATGGAATTTTATTCGTAAACAATTCCATTTCTTTCGCAGTTGATAGATGGAAAATATGCAATCTTGCTCCAGTTCTTTTAGCCAAAGCCACTGCTTTTGAAGAAGAAATATAACAAGCCTCTGCACTTCTAATTAAATTGTGTGCCGTAACTGGAACATCGTCTCCATATTGCTCTTTAAAAGCAGCAAGATTATTTTTAATCGTAGTCTCATCCTCACAATGAACTGCAATTAACATTGGAGTACTTGAAAAAATCTTTTCTAAAACAGCTTCATTATCCACCAACATATTCCCTGTAGATGAACCTAAGAAAATTTTAATTCCCGCAACATTCTTTGGATTTGTTTTTAAAACTTCTTCCAAGTTATCATTTGTTGCCCCCATCATAAAAGAGTAATTCGCAAATGATTTTTGAGAAGCAATTTGGTATTTATCTTCTAAAATTTCTTGAGTAACCGCATTCGGAACTGTATTGGGCTGTTCGATAAAAGAAGTAATTCCTCCCGCAACAGCAGCACGAGATTCCGATTCGATATCTCCTTTATGTGTTAAACCTGGTTCTCTAAAATGCACTTGATCGTCTATCGCGCCAGGCATTAAATAATTTCCTTCAGCATCGATTACAATGCAATCTGAAGTTTTTAATGAAATGCTGTCTGCAATTTCAACAATCAGATCATTTTCAATTAAAACATCACCTTCAACAATTGTCCCTTCGTTTACAATTTTGGCATTCTTTATTAAAATCCTGTTCATTTTGGTTGGTTTATAATGAATTGACTAATTTTCTTATTCTAAGTGAAATTACTCCAAGTATCGCTTCTTTAATGATCGCATTGCTCATTTTAGAAACTCCTTTTGTTCGGTCTGTAAAAATAATTGGGACTTCGGTAATTTGAAATTTAGCACAATAAGTTCTGTACTTCATCTCGATTTGAAACGCATATCCGACAAATTTTATTTTGTTCAGATTAATTTTTTCCAAAACCTCTCTTTTATAACAAACAAAACCTGCAGTAGCATCATGAATTTTCATTCCTGTGATAAATTTCACATAAACAGATGCAAAGTAAGACATCAAAACTCGGCTTAAAGGCCAGTTCACCACATTTACTCCTGTTACATAACGAGATCCAATTGCAAGATCTGCTCCGCCAAAATGACAAGCATCATATAATTTTTCTAAATCATTTGGGTTATGCGAAAAATCGGCATCCATCTCAAAAATAAATTGATAGTCACGCTCCAAAGCCCATTTAAAGCCATGAACATACGCAGTTCCTAATCCAGATTTTTTTGTTCTTTGTTCTAAAAAAAGTTTTCCTAGAAATTCTTCCTGTAAAGCGATCACTTTTTTAGCAGTATGATCTGGAGAATTATCATCAATAATAAGCAGATGAAAAGATTTATGTTGCGAAAGTACAGCTCTTACTATACTTTCTATGTTTTCAATTTCGTTATAAGTGGGAATTATGACAATACTATCATTCATTTTTTTCTCGGTAATTTCATCGCAAAAGTAAACTTTTTATAGCATTTGATTCATAATAAATATATAATAAAAGTATTGCATCAAAAAATTACTAATTTTGTATCGCTATGATTGAACAACTTCATCCTCGAATAATCGAAAACAAGGACTGGGCAACACTTTTATTTGTGGTGACCTTTGCCGTTGTTGCCATGACAAAATCTGCTTACGAAACAAGATTTAGTGAGTTTAGTAAACTTATTTTTTCTGATAAATACGCTAAAATTTATCGAGACAACAGCCACATGAAAAACAGCTTTACGGTTGGTTTATTTTTTGTACAAATTGTATCGTTTGCCTTTTTTATTCTGCTTACCATGAATGCTTTTGGTTATGCTTCAAAAACCGACTGGGTTCTATTTATTCAGATTGCCACTTTTTTGCTTTATTTCATTTTAGGAAAGTATTTAATCGAAAAAATTGTAGCAGCTTCATTCAATATTGACGATTTTGTAGAGCTATTTAACCTCCAAAAAGTAACTTATAGGACTTATATTGGCGTTTTAATCCTTCCAATCAATGCTATTTTGTTCTATTATAACAATATTCCGCAGATTATTCCGCTAGCAATCATAGGTATTTCACTGTGTATTAGTGTATACTCTTACTTTATTTCAATTAAAACGTATCAAAACGTAATAATCGGTAAGTTATTTTATTTTATTTTGTATCTTTGCGCTCTTGAAATAGCCCCTTATTATTTTCTCTATTATTGGATAGCAAAAGGGAGTGCTTAGTAAATATTTATAATATGAAAGTGAAAACAATTTTGGTGTCACAGCCTGAACCTAAAGTGGAGAATTCTCCTTACTTTGAGCTCCAACAAAAACACAAAATAAAAATTGATTTCAGACCATTTATTCATGTAGAAGGGGTTAGCGCAAAAGAGATTCGATTACAAAAAATCGATCTTAATCATTACACTGCGATCATTTTAACAAGTAGAAATGCTGTAGATCATTTTTTTAGAGTGGCTGATGAAATGCGTTACAAAGTTCCTGAAGGATTGAAGTATTTTTGTCAATCTGAGGCTGTTGCGTTTTACCTTCAAAAGTATGTTGTGTACAGAAAACGTAAAATTTACGTTGGAGCAAAAGATTTTGCAGATTTATCTCCGCTAATTAAGAAGTACAAAGACGAGAAGTTTTTACTTCCTGCATCTGACCAATTAAATGCAGATGCTCCTGTTACCTTAAACAGTTTAAAAGTAGATTGGGCACAAGCTATTTTCTACAGAACTGTAATGAGCGATTTATCTGATCTAGCTGACGTTTATTATGATGTTTTAGCTTTTTTCAGTCCAACAGGAATCAAATCATTGTTTAAAAATTTCCCAGATTTCAAACAAAATGATACTCGAATTGCTGTATTTGGAAGCACTACTCAGAAAGAAGCTTTAGATCATGGTTTAAGAATTGATATTCTTGCACCAACACCTGAAACTCCTTCTATGACAATGGCTTTAGAAAAATACGTTGCCGAAGCAAACAAAGGAAAATAACCTAAGAATAAAAATATACAAATTTTAAAAATCCAAATTCCAACTAATCACTGGGATTTGGATTTTTTGTTTTTAGGATTTTCACGATTTGTCCTGTGGCTGAAACAAAGTGTTATATTTTAAATTTTGGGATTGGAGATTTGGGATCTATTCTATACGTTTCCCGTGGTTGAAACCACGCGTTATATTTGAATTTTGAAATTTGGACTCGAGCCGTAGTGAACAGGTGAAGCAATTTGGAATTTGGAATTTGCTTTTTAGTTTTTGGAATTTAAAAAAATTGGAATTTTCTTTTGTTCTGCATTTTAATTACATTTGATTTCTATTCAAAACCCAAATCGCAAAAATAGTTTCAAATTGTAAGTTATGAAAATCAACTCCCTCTTAATTGAAATTGACGGAATCGACAAAGAAATTCTTCGCTATCTTATGGATGACGCTAGAAAACCGATTTTGCAAATCGCCAATAAAATCGGAATTTCTGGAGCCGCAATTCACCAGAGATTAAAAAAACTGGAACAATCGGGCGTAATTTCTGGTTCTAAGTTTACTGTAAATCCAAAAGTTTTAGGTTATAACACAATGGCATTTGTGGGAGTTTATTTGGATAAAGCTTCAAGAAACTCAGAAGCCGTAAAAGAACTTAGAAAAATACCCGAAGTTTTAGAATGCCATTATACGACAGGAAACTGGTCGGTTCTGATCAAAATTATCTGTCGAGACAACGAACATTTAATGCAGCTCTTAAACAACAAAATCCAAGCAATTGAAGGGGTTTCAAGAACAGAAACATTTATCTCACTGGACCAGCAGATTGATAGACAGATTCAACTTTAGAATTAGATAATGTGTCAATTTGATAATTAGATAATTCTTGAAAACGAATAATATCCTACTGTCATCCTGAGCGAAGTGGAAGGCTTAATTAGACATAAGGGCTTCGACTTCGCTCAGCCTGACAATTGATCAAAGAGTTATTATAAAACAAAACCCGACAGATTTTAAAAATCTGTCAGGTTTGCTATAAATTATCTAATTTACTAATTATCTCAATTAACTAATTAGTTCCTTCTGCTTCCAGAATAAATAGATATATAGTACAACAACGTTGCGATTGAACCAATTGCTGCTACTACATACGTTCTTGCCGCCCATTTTAAGGCATCTTTTGCTCCAGCCTGCTCTTCTTGCGTAAGCATATGTTTGTTTTCTAGCCAAGCCAAAGCACGATTACTTGCATCGTATTCTACCGGAAGCGTAATAACCGAGAACAAAGTCGTTGCAGCAAAAATGATGATTCCGATTAATAATAATCCAGGAAAAACTTTAATCATAAGAATTCCTGCAATTAAAATCCATTGTACATAATTTGAAGCAACGCTTACAATAGGCACTAACTTAGAACGCATAGTCAGCCATTCGTAACCAATTGCATGCTGTACAGCGTGACCGCACTCGTGTGCTGCAACGGCCGCTGCGGCTGCATTACGATGATTGTAAACTGCTTCACTTAAATTTACTGTTTTATCTGAAGGGTTATAATGATCTGTTAACTGACCTGGTGTCGAAATAACACGAACATCTGTGATTCCGTTATCGGCAAGCATTTTTTCAGCAATTTCTCTTCCGCTCATTCCGTTTCTCAATTGCAGCTTCGAATACAATTCAAATTTACTTTTCAGCTGCGAGCTTACCAGCCAGCTGAACAGCATGATAGCTCCAGCAATAATTAAATATCCTGATCCCATTTTTTATGTTTTTAGATTGATTTTTTAAATTTACAAAACAAACTGCAAATTGCGAACCATTTTAACAAAATGTCATTTTGACATTATTTTACCACTTTTGACCTAATTCAACATATTGTTTTTAAGTAGAAAGGCAATTAATTCTGCCACATTTTTCATTTTATATTTCTGAAGAATATTGCGTCGATGTGTTTGAACGGTTAAAAAACTCAAAAATAAATCATCAGCAATTTCCTGAGTCGATTTTCCTTGCGAAAGTAGTAATGCAATATCTCTTTCTCTGCGGCTCAAACCCGGAATTCGTTCCAAATCTTCAGACAAAGGCTGACTGATTATCGTTTTTACTTCTTCACTAAAAACAATTTCGCCCTCAATTGCTTTGTAAATACAGTTTTTAAATTCATCAAAAGAAGCATTTTTAAGAATATATCCGTTTCCTCCATTCTGGATAAACTGCATAACCAAACTTCTTTCAGACTGGCTGCTCATCCCTATAATTACAATTTTAGGATGCTTTTGCTTGATTGTTTTGCACAGATCTACTCCATTTATTACAGGCAGAAAAATATCCATTAAAATCAAATCGACTTTATTGTCTTCTATATAATCTAAAAGCGCAATTCCCGATTCGAATTTTTCTACAATTTCTATATTATCTAACTCTGAAAGTAAGCCCGCAATTCCAGAAATCACAATTGGATGGTCGTCTACTATTACCGTTTTATACTTCATAATCATGATTTGGGTTATATTTTAATTCGATATAAGTTGAAGTCCCTTTATCAAGGACAGAATCAATTTCTAATTTTCCGTTTAAAAAAGCCACGCGGTTTTTAATATTTCGCAATCCCATTCCGTCTCTTTTTTCTGCATACTCCACATTAAAACCAACTCCATTATCTTCAACTGTTATAAAAAACACGTCTTTATTTTGAGAGCAGGAAACTAAAATCTGAGAAGCTTTTGCATATTTTAAAGCATTATTTAAAAGTTCTTGAATAATCCTGAAAATCATTATTTTAAAATGCTGCGGTAAAGTTGTTTTTTTAATCAAATACTGAAATTCGATTGCTGTCTCTGGTGTTGAATGCGATGCACACAAATCTCTCAGCGCATGTTCGAGCCCTAATTTCATTAAACTTTCAGGCATTAAATTCTGAGAAATATTGCGAAGCTCTTTTATGGAATCGTTCAGCATTCCGTTTATATTGGAAACATTTTCACTGTTTTCACGTTCAGCAAGATTCAAATGAATTTTTAATCCAGAAAGCATACTTCCGAGTCCGTCATGCAAATCTCTTGCGATTCTTTTTCGTTCGATTTCTTCCCCTTCAATCAAGGCATTTGAAACGGATAATTTCTGCTGATTCTCTAATGCTTCAAGTTCTTGCTTATGATTGACTTCTTTTTGAAAACTTATCTTTTTCTGATAATTATTCCAACTCCACAAAAACAAAACAGTCAAAAACAATACAAACGAAAGCACTGCAAAAAGCATCATATTCAAGCGATTATTATTAACCTGCAAAACCGCTTTTTCATTTTCAGATTGCAACAAACCAATTTTCTTTTCGCTTTCTGCCTTTTTATATTTAGCTTCGAGCTCTACAATTTCATTTTTCAGTTTCGCATCATTTAGACTATCATTAATTACATTGTATTTATTTGAATAATAATAGGCTTTCGGATATTCTTTTGTCGCGTTATAAACTTTTGACAACTCTTTATAATAGTTTTTCTTGTCTACAATAAAAGGAGTATTTTTTATTAAATATTCTAAATTGCTTTTGGCCTTATCATAATTTTTAAGTTTAAAGAGCACTTCATATTCTGCAAACTTCAATCTATTTACCGCTATAGCATTATGATGCTTTTCTGCCGATTTAATTCCTTTATCAAAACTTTGCAGTGCCTCATTATGCTTATTTTGTTTCGCATAATAAAGTCCTTCCGAATAAAAATAAGAATCATTTAGATTAGATTCTGGGTATTTTTCTAATGTTGCATAAGCTTTCTCCAGAATTTCTTTAGCATCATAAAAATGTTTCAGCTCAACTAAATTTTCTGCATTTATAATATACGTCTCCATCTTAGACTCGGCTAAAGTTGCCGATTTTTTCGTAGCACTTTCAATATATTTCTGCGCTTGATCTAGATATTCTGCCGCTTTTTCGCGTTCATCATTATTCATAAAAATAATGGCAACGGCTTTATTTAAAGCACTTATCAATTCATAATCACCACTTTTTTTAGCAATTGGAATCGCTTCGTTGACTAGCAATTTCATATAAGCGTTTTCATTATTCTTTCTTTGCTGCATAATGCCGTAGTTCTGAAGTATCACGGCACGAAGTTTATAGGCTTCCTTATTACGATACTTTTTAAGTTTCGCGTTTGCATCTAGTAAAGCTTTTTCAAAACCTTCCAAATCGCCTTTTTCGATAAAGCTGTACGCATTATAAAAAATAGAAGCATCTTTTAAAAAAGGAAATTTAACTTTTAGACGATTTGCTTGATCCAAGTATTCCTTTGATTTTTCTGCATCTTGGGCCATTAAAAATAGTTTTGACAATCTGAAACTATTCAAACTTTTGACACTGTCGGATTTTGTGTTTTTTGTGATTTTAACAATACTGTCAATATAAACCGTATCATCATCTAATGAAAGAATTACTTGCGAACTGGAAATTGCAGTGAAAAATAAAAAAAAGAATAAGGCGTAGAGTTTCTTCATAAATGTGGCATTTACTCAAAGTTATTAAAGCTTAACGACTTTCAAAAAAAAATCGCTTGCTTTTACCTGATATCAGGTAATAAAAAATACATTTTATCAGGTATTGCCGTCCGTAGGATAAGCGTCTAACTTTGTTAAGTTATGAATTTTAATTAAAGAATTTTATTATGAAATCAATTTTGAAAACCTTAGCAATTGTAATGACTCTTGCTTTTACAGCAGTTTCTTGCAGCAGCGATAATGATGATAATGGCTCAGGAAGTGCATCAAGAGATGTTAAATATGAAATAACTGGAAATTATACAGGAACAGCTTCAGTTACTTATTTTGAAAAAGGAGGTAATGCATTAAATGAAGATATGACCAAACTTCCTTGGACTAAAGAATTTACTGCTGAAGCAAAATCTATGGGAGCATCACTGAGCGCAAGTGGATACGGTGGAGTTGCTGGACAAACCTTAACTGGAAAACTTTACATTGGAGGAAAATTAGAGAATGAATTAACTGCAACGGCAAATAGCGACGGAATAATTGTATTATCTCTTACACCGTACGTTTTTCCTCTTTAAAAATTAGTTTAGAATTTAGATTTAAGTTTTTGGTAAAAAGAAAGCTTCGTAGATTTTACGAAGCTTCTTTTTTTTTTTACGCTTTTAATTGATTGTTGACTTCTTCAAACTTTTCTATTAAAGTATTTATTTTTTCCTGCTGTTTTTTAATTTGTTTTGGACGAATGTAAAACCAATTGAACATCATCCAAAGCAAAGTGATTCCGTACGTTAAACTCGCTCCTAAAGCACTCATTCTACTAACGTATTCGTACATATACAAACAAATTCCAAGTGTTAGTGCTATAAAGTAAAAACTCATCATTTTGGTTTGCAGAAACTGTTGCTTCTTTTTTATCGAAATCAGTTTTTGAAGGTATTCCTGATTGGGCTGTGTAGCATCTATGTTTTTATAATCGCCCATTAACTTATTATAGACAAATACATAAACGACCATAGCCAGAATGGTAAGCACAATTCCGATTTTAGTCGAAACAAATTGTGGCTGATAATATATCCAAATAAAAACAATAAAGACACTTGTTACCGAAAGCAAAATATTGATCATCCATAAACTGCGTAAAGCCGCTTTTTTAAATTTACTTAATCGCGCCAGCAAATCGGTTAGGTCTGGCTGACTTACGGATTGTTTTTTCCATAAATCTTTAAAATCTATATTATTATCGTTGTTCATTTTCTTTAAATTTTTGAGTCAGTTTTTCTTTTATTCTATGAATTTTCACTCTAACATTGGCTTCAGAAAGTCCGACAATTTTTGCGATTTCATTTTGTTTGATGTCTTCCAATTCTAATGAAATAATAATACGATCGGTTTCGGGAAGCTCAGCAATACACTTATACAAGAATTGAATCTGAGGTTCTATAGAATGCTGTTTTTCTTCTGAAAGATGAATAGGAAGTTCTGATTTCGGGAAACGTTTTTGTTTTTCTATCTGCCTTAGACAGTTATTGGAAGCTATTCTAAAAATCCAAGTTCCAATAGCCGATTCATTTCTAAAGGTTTCCAGCTTTTGCCAAACAATTATAAAAGTTTCCTGGGTCAAATCCTGAGCGGCATCATAATCATTCACGAAACCCATACAGAGCCTGAAAATTCGATCCCAATACATTTTGTAGATTTGTTCAAATTCCATTCTTTCTATTTTAAAAAAGTGCTTAATTGCTCTAAGTACCAAGCTGTATCATCGTACATAATAAAATGCAGTCCATTTGTAGCGTACTGAAAATTGGCAGTTTTCAAATTTTTATACTGATCTTCTATAGCTGGTTTTAAATTTATAAAATAAGATTCTAATAAAATTAAAGCTGGGCATTTAATCTGTGCAATTCTTTCTCTTAAATCAATATTGTAAAAGTCACAATACATTTGCCCAAAAGTTGTTCTGTCTGATTTTACACTCCAATCTACAACCATATCTAGCTTAGACGCATCTGCCAAAAGTCTTGGCATGGTCTTTTTTTGCATATCATAAAACTGATCATTGGTCATTCCTGTCATCTGATTTACAGTTGAAGAACAATCGTTATTCATTTTTGATTTAAAAGCAGGATCACTTAACGCCGCCAAACAAGGAAGCGCATCTACTACTACAATTTTACTGATCAAATCTGGATAATCTGCTGCAATGGCAAGCGCAAGTCCGCCTCCCATACTATGGCCAATTAAGATTGGTTTTTCAATATTATTTTCTTTGATATAATTGGCAATTCCATTCTTCCAGTTTTCGAACGAAGCATTCGGCTGTGGCTTTCTTCCCGCAAAACCAGCCATTGTAAGGGTATAACAAGTAAATTGATTTTCGAATGTAGCCCTAGTTTCATTCCAAACATCTCCAGAAGATGCAAAACCAGGAATAAATATAATAGACTGATTTCCATTTCCGGTTTTTAAAACTTCAAACGGAAATTGTTTCGTTTGCGCAAAAACATTTAAACATAATGCTGAGAATAAGAATGCGATAATTAAGATGATATACTTTTTCATTTTTAATAGTTTTAAGTTGTTAATTAAATCGGATCCATGCTTTTGATACGACAACTATTAAAATGTTACAACGAAAATGAAAATTTCAATAAAAAAAAACCAAATCCCAGTGCTGGTGCGGGTTTTTAACCGCGAAGAGCGGGAAGATTTACGCAAAGAACGCAAGGTTTTTTCCGCCACGAATTCACGAATTATTTTTTATTCTCAAAGATTGTCAAAAATAATTCGTGAATTCGTGGCGAAAAAAAAATAAGCACAAAAAAAATCCCAAACCCCAATCGTAAAATTGGAATTTGGAATTTGGAATTTTTATATTGAAATTTTAAAATTATTACCCTACAAGGTTGATGATTTTTCCAGGAACGATAATCACTTTATTTGGCGTTTTTCCGTCTAAGTGTTTTTGTGTTCTTTCGTCTTTCATTACGATTTCTTCGATTTGTTCTTTGGTTAAATCCAAAGGCAATTCGATGGTGAAACGCATTTTTCCGTTGAAAGAAACTGGATATTCTTTGTTAGTCTCCAATAAATGTTTTGCTTCAAAAGCAGGGAACGCAACTTCTGAAATTGAAGTTGTATGTCCTAACTGTGCCCACAATTCTTCTGCGATATGAGGTGCATAAGGCGAAACCAAAATCGCTAACGGTTCTAAAATCGCTCTCGAATGACAGTTTTGAGAAGACAATTCGTTTACACAAATCATAAACTGAGAAACCGAAGTATTGAAAGAGAAATTCTCGATGTCTTCTGCTACTTTTTTGATCGTTTTATGTAATGATTTCAAATTATCTTTTGTTGGTTCGTCGTTGTTTACGATTAAACCGTTATCATCAAAATACAATCTCCATAATTTTTTCAAGAAACCAAATACTCCAGAAATACCAGCAGTATTCCAAGGTTTTGCCTGCTCTAACGGACCTAAGAACATTTCGTATAAACGTAATGTATCTGCTCCATATTCGTCACAAATATCATCTGGTGTTACAACATTGTATTTCGATTTCGACATTTTTTCGACTTCACGACCTACAATGTATTTTCCATTATCATCTAGAATGAATTCAGCATCAGCATAATCTTCTCTCCAAGCTCTGAATTTTTCTATATTTAATTCATCCGAAGAATTCACCATTGAAACATCTGCGTGAATTTTAGAAATACTTAAAAAATGAGGTTCATTTGGCAAACCATTATTTAGTTCAGAATATTTCTTTCTAATGATTTCCTTTTCATTACTATTCAAACCTTCTCTCTCGATTCTTTCTGCCACGGTTTTAGAAACAAAAAATACTGGGTGTGGTTCATTAAAAATATCAAGATCTATTAAATAATCAATATTGATTCTGTAAACAAAAGCACTAGTTCCCAAAATCATTCCCTGATTGATCAGTTTTTTGAATGGTTCTTCGGTTGGAGCAAAACCTTTGTCTTTCAAGAATTTGTTCCAGAAACGAGAATATAATAAATGTCCAGTTGCGTGTTCGCTTCCTCCAATATATAAATCTACATTTTCCCAGTAAGCTAAAGCTTCTTTGCTTGCAAATTCATTTTCGTTGTGTGCATCCATATAACGCATCCAATACCATGAACTTCCCGCCCAACCTGGCATAGTATTCAATTCTAAAGGAAAAATCGAAACATTATCAACTAAATCTGTATTGACAACTTTGTTTTGTTTTGTATCCCAAGCCCACACTGCTGCATTTCCTAATGGAGGTAAACCGTCTTCTGTTGGTAAATATTTCTCTACTTCTGGTAAAATAATTGGCAAATGTTGTGTATCGATCATTTTAGGTAGCCCATTCACGTAATAAACTGGGAATGGTTCACCCCAATAACGCTGACGAGAGAAAACTGCATCACGCAAACGGTAATTGGTTTTACCTTTTCCTTGTCCGATTTCTTCTAACTTATAAATTGCTTTTGCTGTAGCGTCTTTGTAATTTAATCCGTTTAAGAAATCAGAAGCTGCGATTTCAACGTTGTCTTTTGATCCATAAGCGGCTTCAGAAATATCAACATTAGCGAAGATATTTTTGATTTCCTGCATTCCGTTCTGACCTTTAAAGAAATTAGCAAAAGCATAATCTCTTTCGTCTCCACAAGGAACCGCCATTACAGCACCAGTTCCGTAACCAGCCAAAACATAATCACCAATCCAAACCGGAATAGCTTCTTTTGTAAAAGGATGTTCTGCATAAGCTCCTGTAAATACTCCTGAAATCGTTTTTACATCGGCCATACGCTCACGCTCCGAACGTTTTGCTGTTTTTTCGATATACGCTTCAACAGCTTCTTTTTGTTCTGGAGTTGTAATTTTAGCAACCAAATCATGTTCTGGTGCTAAAGTCATAAAAGTAACTCCGAAAATAGTATCAGGTCTTGTTGTAAATACTTCGATTACTTCATCGTGATTTTTCACATTAAAAGTTACCAAAGCACCAACCGATTTCCCGATCCAGTTTCTTTGAGATTCTTTGATAGACTCGCTCCAATCAATATCATTTAAACCTTGAAGCAAGCGTTCGGCATAAGCAGAAATTCGCATACTCCATTGTGTCATTTTTTTTCTTATAACAGGAAAGCCACCACGTTCTGAAACTCCGTTTACAATTTCGTCATTTGCCAAAACAGTTCCCAAGCCTGGACACCAGTTTACTTCGGTTTCTGCCAAATAAGTCATTCTGTATTGCAACAAGATTTTCTCTTTTTGATCATCAGAATAAGATTTCCATTCGTCAGCTGTAAAAATTGCAACATTATCGTCGCAAACTGCTTCAACCAATGCATTTCCGCTTTCTTCAAAAACAGTTACAAGCTCAGAAATATCAAAAGCCTGACCTTGTTTTCTGCAATACCAAGAGTTGAACAATTGAATAAAAATCCATTGTGTATGTTTGTAATAATCCGGATTTGATGTACGTACTTCGCGCGCCCAGTCAAATGAGAATCCGATTTTATCTAATTGTTTTCTATAACCCGCAATTTGTTTTCCTTCTTTGTCTACTCCACCGTCAATATTTACACGCGTTGTATCTTCTGGACGCTGTCCGGTCTGAATCGCATATTGTTCTGCTGGTAATCCGAAACTATCGTAACCCATTGGGTGCAAAACATTGAAACCTTGATGTCTCTTGAAACGAGAATATACATCTGAAGCTATGTAACCCAGCGGGTGCCCAACGTGCAATCCTGCTCCAGATGGATAAGGAAACATATCGAGAACATAATGTTTCGGTTTTTCAGAGTTGTTCTTTGCTGCAAAAGTTTGATTTTCTGCCCAATATTTTTGCCATTTGGCTTCAATTTCGTTTGGATTGTACTTCATTTCTAAGTGACTAAGATTCTAAGTTACTAAGGTTCTAAGCTTTTCACTAAATTAATTAAGCCGCAAATTTACATTTATTGCGGATTGTAGCAAAGCTATTTCACTGTCAAACAAATAAAATAACAAAATACTTAATTTTAATTACGTAAAAATACTTATGTTTGCATTTTAATACTTAGAAAATATATAGCGCAGACAGAATATTTTTATCAGAAAAGAATTATTTTTGAATAGCATTTAAAAAATTAAAATGGCCGACAGTAAAAAATACAATGTTGAAGTCCGTGTTTGGATTGAGGAAGCTGCAGGCGCATTTCTTGGCATTGGCAAAATCTGGCTTCTTGAAAACATCAAGAAAACGGGATCGATTACCAATGCTGCAAAAGAAATGAAAATGGCATATCGTCAAGCTTGGCAATTGGTCGAAGAAATGAATCAGCGTGCCGAAAGTCCATTAGTTGAAAAACTTCTTGGAGGAAAAGGCGGCGGAGGTGCACGATTAACTGATGCTGGAGAAAGAGCCATTACTGTTTTTTATGAAGTTGAAAAACGCATTAAAGATTTTGCTCAAAAAGAAACTCAGAATTTGAAGTTTTAAAAACAAATATTTAAACACATAGAAACATAGCTTTAGCAATCGTAAAAAGACGTTTCACTTAATTCAAATACACATAGCAAATCTATGTTTTAGAAACTAGTTTCTTTTTTACAATCTTTTTGAGGATAAAAAAACCTATGTTTCTATGTGTTAAAAAAAATAACAAACCAAACCGACTTTTTTTTAACTATCAGTATTCATTTTAAAACATACTGAATTTAACAGCCAAAAAACCATGAACCAAAAACTGTATTTATTCTTTGTTTTTATAAGCCTGAAAAGTTTTTCTCAAGTCCAAAATTCGAAAACACAAGACAGCATTAAAAAAAAAGAACTGAATGAAATTGTCATAACAGCTTCTCGCCGTTCCGAAAGATTAATGCATTCTCCCATCAGTATCGAGCAATTAAAATCGGCGGAAGCCAAAGCAATGGGATCGCCAAGTATTTACGAAGCACTAGAAAATGTAAAAGGGGTCCAGATTATTACACCAAGTTTGGGCTTTAAAGTCATCAACACACTCGGTTTTGCCAATTCTACCAATGTAAGATTTGCTCAATTGGTAGACGGAATCGATAATCAGGCTCCGCATTTGGGCGCTCCAATTGCAAACGCTTTGGGCGCAAATGATTTGGATATTGATAAAATCGAAATCATCTCCGGAACTGCAGCCGCTTTGTATGGAATGAATGCGATTAATGGTTTAGCCAATATTCAGACCAAAAATCCTTTTAAATATCAGGGAATCGCCATTCAACAATTAACTGGCGTAAATCATGTAGGGAATATTGATCGGTTTTCACCGAAAGTATATTCGCAGTTTAATTTAAGATTGGCCAAAGCTTTCAATGAAAAATTGGCTCTCAAAATCAATGCTTCAACTACAGGAGGAACAGACTGGGTTGCAGATGACCGAACAGATTTAGCTCCAAACGCAAATGCTTCGACAGGTTTGTTTGGCGCAGATAACCCAGCTTATGACGAAGTTAACGGTTACGGGAACGAATCGGCCAATCGAAAGACATTAAACTTAAATGGCAAAAATTATGTTGTTGCCAGAACAGGTTATCGAGAAACCGACATTTCTGACTACGAAATCAAAAATTATAAAGCCGATTTCGGATTGTATTTTCGACCAAAAAAAGATCATGAACTTTCTCTGACTTATAAAACTGCTCTTATCAATACGATTTATCAGCGCTCGAATAGATTTAGATTAGATAACTATACTTTAAATCAATTTTCGGCAGATTATCATACTCCTATTTTTCAGGTAAAAGCTTACGCAACTACCGAAAATACTGGAGATTCATACAATATGCGTTCGCTAGCAGAAAATATGGATCGCGCTTATAAATCTGACGATAAATGGTTTGCCGATTACAGCACAGCTTATAAAAATGCTGTTACAGGCGGAGCAAGCGTTGCTGATGCCCACAGAATTGCCAGAACACAATCTGACGCGGGGCGATTTTTACCTGGAACCGAAGCTTATGAAGAGAAGAAAAAGGAATTGATTGATATCAATAATTGGGATATTGGTGCGGCTTTGCGTGTAAAATCAACTTTGGTTCATGGCGAAGGATTGATTAATTGGGATAAAGCTTTTGTTTCTTTTTTCGAAAAAATCGATGCGAAACTTTTGAGCGGTGTCGATTACAGAAATTACATTATTGTTCCCGACGGAAACTATTTTATTAATCCCGTTCATGCTGACGAAAATCTGACGTATCAAAAAAACGGTGCTTTCACGCAATTAACCAAAGATTTTTTCTCAGATAAATTAAGATTGGGTGCAACTATTAGAATGGACAAAGCGGATTATTTTGAAGCGAAATTTACGCCTCAGTTCACAGCAGTTTATTCACCAAAAGAAAGTCTAAACTTTAGAGCTTCATATCAAAACGGTTATCGTTTTCCGAGTATTTTTGAAGGGTTTTCGAATGTAAATTCAGGCGGCGTTAAACGTGTGGGCGGACTTCGAATTATGTCTGACGGAATTTTCGAAAACTCTTATACCAAAGCTTCAATTGATAAATTTCAAGCGCAGGTAAATACCGATGTGAACACAAATGGCTTGACTCAAGCGCAGGCGATCGAAAAAAATAAAAATACGATTCAGAAAAATCCGTACACGTATTTAGAACCTGAATTTGTAAAATCGTTTGAAGTTGGTTTTAGAGGATTGGCATTAAACAGAAATCTTTTTATTGATGCCGATTTCTATTACAACTCTTATAAAAATTTCATTGCACAAGTTGAAGCCAGCATTCCGAATACAACAGATCCAAATTTGATTCCGACTGCTTTATATTCAAAAAACACACAAAATTGCTACAGACTTTGGACCAATTCTAAAAGTAAAATTTACAATTACGGAGGAAGTTTAGGTTTGAAATACCGTTTTGATAACACTTTTAGCGCACTTACCAATTTAACTTATACCAAACTAGACAGAACAGATGATAAAGATGGTTTAGAAGACGGTTTCAACACGCCAGAATTTAATGTAAACGGAACTTTGATTGCCCAAAATATCTGGAAAAATCTAGGCGCGAGTGTTACGGCACGCTATCAAAACAATTTTGATTATGTTTCATTCTTAGTTAGCGGAACGGTTCCTGCATATTGGTCAATGGATGCACAGGTTAATTATGCTTTCAAAAAAGGAATTTCGGCTAAATTAGGCGGAACCAATATTCTTAACAAACCCTACACTTCAATTCTAGGCGGCCCATCAATTGGCGGATTATATTATTTATCATTGGTTTGGGAAAGCAGTAAAATTTAAATCACAACTTATATGAAAACACAAAATTACATTCTCGTTCTTTTAATTGCATTTTCATGCTCCATGTGCAATTCATCTAAAAAAGAAGAAAAAAATTCAACTGAAAAAAATTCTGAAACTAAAAAACATGAACATGGAACGCTTACGGCAGAGGACAGTTTAAAATTAGTCAATCGTCAAATTGAAGTAAAAGGCGAGGTTGAATTTCCGCTACAATTAACAGTCGATTCTCTTAAAAAAATGAAAGTTGTTACCCTT
Organism: Flavobacterium sp. LK-23; assembly: GCF_058135255.1. Classification (NCBI taxonomy): domain Bacteria; kingdom Pseudomonadati; phylum Bacteroidota; class Flavobacteriia; order Flavobacteriales; family Flavobacteriaceae; genus Flavobacterium; species Flavobacterium sp. LK-23. The sequence continues at coordinate 124,108 of NZ_JBYUVT010000006.1, read as the reverse complement.
GACAATTTTAAAATTACTGGGAAAAATGGAGAAGTAAAAAGAGAAATTAAAGTTTGCAAAGGCGTTCTTTTAAAAGATATTCTCGAAAAAGCAAAAATCAAGCAGGAAGATCATAAAGATCGAAACTTCTATATTGTAGCAAGGGCTTCAGATGATTACAAAGCTACTTTTTCATGGGCAGAACTTTTCAATAATCCGACGGGCGAAAATGCTTATATCCTTTTTGAAGAAAATGGAAAACCAGTTAAAAACGGAGAGATGATTGCGATTTGCAAAAATGATATTAAAACTGGACCGCGTCATGTTTATTGGTTAAAAAGCATCGAAGTTTATAAGGTTAAGTAAAGATTCTGAGATTCTAAGCTACTAAGTTTTTTTGCTCGCAAAGTCGCGGAGTCGCAAAGTTTTTGTTCAACCAATTTAATATCTTATTGTCAAACATAGCCCGTGGTTTCAACCACGGGAAACGTTTTTATATATTTTTCGTCCCGTGATCAAATCCACTGAAATACGGATCGTGCCCATGATTGTGTCCCCGTGCTTGAAACCACGGGCTATATTTGAAAAACAATACGTGCAAAATGCAAAGCTTAGTTTTTTTGCCACAGATTAAAGAACTTACACAGATTTTAAAAATCATTTTAATCCTTTTAATCTGTGGCTATACTTTTTACTTTGCGACTCTGCGACTTTGCGAGATTAAATAAGCTTGTTTTAAAAACTACACATAAAACCTTGCACAATTTGGGATTAAATAAAAACTTTATTCAAGATTTAAATTGTACTTTTAAGTATAAAAGTTTGTTATTAACTTTAAATAAAGAAATTCTTTATTATTTTTACCACATAATTTAAGCAAACTATGAGTTCTAACTTTGATAAATTTCAAAAACGCAGGTTAATTTCCTCTTATTTTTCGGTAGTATTAAGTGTTTTCTTGGTTTTATTCCTTTTGGGAGTACTAGGATTATTCATTATTAATTCTAAACAGCTGGCGGACGATTTTAAAGAAAAAATCGCTATGACGGTTTTCTTTAAAAATGAAGCAAATGACAGTGTTATCAAAGCATTTAATACCGAACTTAAAAGAGCTCCTTTTGCGAGATCTTTTGTTTATGTAACCAAAGAAAAAGCGGCAAAAGACCATACTGACATCATTGGAGAAGACTTTTTAACCTTTTTGGGAGAAAATCCATTATTGAATTCATACGATATTCACTTAAAAGCAGATTACGTAGAAAGAGACAGCATCGTTAAGATCGAAAGTAATTTTCGCAAAAATACTATGATTTCAGATATTGTTTACGACAAACAATTAGTAAATCTGGTAAATGATAACATCAGAAAAGTAAGTATGTGGATTTTGATTATCAGCGGTTTCTTGACTGTAATTGCTGTTTTATTAATCAACAGTTCGCTACGTTTATCTATACATTCAAATCGTTTTATTATCAAAACCATGCAAATGGTTGGAGCGACAAAAGCGTTTATCCGTAAACCTTTTGTAATGCGAAGCGTAAAACTTGGAATGCTGGGCGCAGGTTTGGCCATTATTGCTTTAATCGCACTGTTGCTTTATGTAGACACTAATTTCCCTGGTTTAGGAATCCTAGAAGACAAAGCTTTAACTGGTTTAGTTTTGGTTGCTGTTTTCGGATTAGGAGTTTTAATTACTTGGGTTAGCACGCATTTTGCAACACAACGTTTCTTGAATTTAAGAACTGACGATCTTTATTAATTTTTGATTTTAGATTGCAGACTGTAGATTTTAGATTATAACGCCTTCGCTTTTGCTCAGGCTACAAATAAACAAACTTAGCTTTGCTGGTTTAACATAAAGATAAAAATGAAAAACAACAATAATAAAGAAGAACAACAAGTTCAAAAACAGGAATTCCTTTTTGACAGCATCAATTATAAAATTTTATTGATTGGTATTGCTGTAATTGCGCTAGGATTTATTTTAATGTCTGGCGGAGGAAGTAAAGATCCAAATGTTTTTAACGAAGATATTTTTAACTTTAGACGTATTCGTTTAGCACCAACTACCGTTTTAATCGGTTTCGGAATCACGATTTATTCTATATTCAAAAAATCTAAATAATAAAGATTTATAGATTTTAGACACTGAGCAAAGCGAAGTAATCAATCTGAAATCTAAAATCTGAAATCTAAAATTTTAAATGAATACACTACAAGCTATTGTTCTTGCTATTATTGAAGGAATTACAGAGTTTTTGCCTGTTTCTTCTACAGGTCACATGATTATTGCCTCTTCTTTTTTTGGAATCGCGCATGACGATTTCACTAAACTTTTTACTATTGTAATTCAGCTTGGCGCAATACTTTCTGTTGTTATTTTATACTTCAAACGTTTCTTTCAAACTTTTGATTTTTACTTTAAACTTCTTGTTGCTTTTATTCCAGCAGTTGTTTTAGGATTATTATTAAGCGATTTTATTGATGGCTTATTAGAAAATCCGGTAACTGTCGCAATTTCACTTTTAATCGGTGGAATTATTTTATTGAAAGTTGACGAATGGTTCAATAATCCAAATACAGCTGAAACTTCTCAAGAAATAAGTTATTTACAAGCTTTCAAAATCGGATTGTTTCAATGTATTGCTATGATTCCTGGAGTTTCTCGAAGCGGAGCTAGCATCGTTGGGGGAATGTCTCAAAATTTATCAAGAACGACAGCCGCAGAATTTTCATTTTTCTTAGCCGTTCCTACTATGTTGGGAGCAACTGCAAAAAAATGCTACGATTATTACAAAGCTGGTTTTGAATTATCTCACGACCAAGTAAACATGTTGGTTATTGGGAATATTGTTGCTTTTGTTGTAGCGCTTTTAGCGATTAAAACTTTCATCGGATTTTTGACTAAAAACGGATTCAAAGTTTTTGGTTACTACCGAATCATTGCTGGAATCATTTTATTATTGATTCACTTTTTTATTCATCCGCTTACGATTATATAATGACACCTGAAGAATATTTAGAAGGACAGGTTTTATTGATAGACAAACCTTTAAAATGGAGTTCATTTCAAGCTGTCAATAAATTAAAATACCTTTTAATTAATAAAGTTGGACTTCCAAAGAAGTTTAAAATTGGTCATGCAGGAACTTTAGATCCTTTAGCAACTGGACTTTTATTAATCTGCACAGGAAAATTCACTAAAAGAATTTCAGAACTTCAAGGTCAGGCAAAAGAATATACAGGTACGTTTTATATAGGAGCCACTACTCCATCTTATGATTTGGAAACCGAAATCGATAAGACTTTTCCAACCGATCATATCGATGAAGCTTTGATTCATGAAACTGTAAAACAATTTTTGGGAGAAATCGATCAGAAACCGCCTATTTTCTCGGCTATTAAAAAAGACGGCGTTCGTTTGTACGAACACGCTCGTGCTGGAGAATCTATCGAAATCGAAAGCAGAAAAACTACGATTCACGAATTTGAAATTACAAGAATTGCATTGCCTGAAATAGATTTTAGAGTAGTTTGCTCTAAAGGAACTTACATTCGCTCTCTGGCTTATGATTTTGGAAAAGCAATGAATTCAGGTTCGCATTTAACTGTTTTACGCCGAACTAAAATTGGCGATTATGACGTGAAAAATGCGATCGACATTACTTTGTTTGAAGAAGAACTCCTGAAAAAATAAAACCTTGTATGAAGAGAATTTTACTGACTATTACATTTATTACCTTTTTTAATTCATTTATACATAGTCAGGCAACTAAATTCACATACTCACAATTTGATTTTGCTGTTTCTATAACTGGAAACCCTAATAACACAAACGATTCATATTCAGAATCAGAATCAACATCCTCAAATGCTTTTTTTGTCCCAAATGGTTTAGGTTCAAAAATTGGCTATGGAGTTCATTATAAAAAATGGCTGACATTAGGCATTCACAGTGGTATTGACTGGAAATGGGATGACAAACTTGTTGCTGTTCCAGTGTTTTTAAATCTTGGTTTAAGCCCAAAAGTGGGACCCGAAACACGAATTATGCTACAGGTTGGTTACGGAAAAGGTTTTGCCATAGGACGTGGCAATTTGAATGGAGAATACAAAAAATTAAAACTCGGAATTGGCTCAGATGATTTTATTCTTTTTGCAGAAATCTGTGATTATGATTTTCCACTTCACAATGAAAAAAGTATTGGCATGATTTCTTTTGGAATAACTCTTCAAGATTTCCTTTATTACACATCAGAAGCAAACTAAATATTTGGTGCAAAAAAAAGCACATTACAATTTGAAAAGTAATGTGCCAAGCTCCTAAAATAAGTAAAAATTATTTCATACTTATCTCTGTTTAATAGTGAGGCACATTCTTCCCTCCAAATAGAAATTTAGAAAAGAAATCATAAAACCTTTCGAATAACTTTTTCATAATAGTGTATTTTAATTGTTGAACAATAAATAAAACACCAATAAAAAGAGTAAATCTAAAAGTTATAATAGAAGTGGGTTACTTTTACTAAGTTACAAAAATCTATTGAAGTCAAAAAGACTTTAAGATAATTTTATTAACTAAATCACCTGCTTATCAACACTTTAATCCGATTAAAGGCGATTATATTTGATATTTTCCATAATTTCAACCAATTCTTCCTGAACCGAAATTCCTTTATCTGCTAAATACCATAACTGCAAATCAGTTTTTATTTTTTCATCAATAGCACCAACTTCTCTTTTATGTTTGGCCATTAATTCGGTCGCGCCTTTTGGTCTTGGTCCCCAATCTGCACGTACAATTCCGGCTTCTTTACAAATAACGATTACTTTAGGAATTGCTCTTCCTCCATTAGTTAGATAATGGCTCATCAAATCGTCATTTTCATCGCGAAATGCAATTCTCAAATCAATCTTTTTATGAGAAACCAAAGCCATTTTATTTAAAATTGGAAGAATTTGTGCTGCATCTCCACACCAACCTTCTGAAAGAACCAGCCAAATATAATGATTGTCCAAATTTTGAAGTTTCTCTGCAATCGAATCTGAAATAGTAATCGTTTTGTCTAGCCTATTCATTCTGGCTTCATTCAACTTGGAATAATTGGTAAGACTTTCAGATTGTTCATTTCCTGTAGATTTTCCCTCAGTCAATAAATCGGTCACTATTTTTCTATATTCAGCATAAGAATGACTATTGAATAATGCTTTGGCTACGATGCTTTTCATATTTGTTTCATTTTTAGGATACAATAAAAATACGAATTTTTGAAATGACTTAGAAATGACATTTGTCACATTTCAAATTAAGTAACTGTATGGCCTTTCTAAACCTAAATTTGTAACACCAATTAATTTTTTGCAAACATTATTTTTAAAAATCAGAATATGTCTATATTTGCACAAATTAACGCAACACACACATGAAATATAAAAGAATTCTTCTTAAACTTAGCGGCGAGGCCTTAATGGGTGATTTACAATACGGTATAGACCCGAAAAGATTAGCCGAATATGCAGATGAAATCAAGCAGATTCACGCAAAGGGAGTAGAAATTGCTATTGTTATTGGAGGAGGAAATATTTTTAGAGGCGTTGCCGGAGCAAGTGCTGGAATGGATAGAGTACAAGGCGATTACATGGGAATGCTTGCGACTGTTATTAACGGAATGGCTTTGCAGGGCGCTCTTGAAGATAAAGGAATGAAAACGCGTTTGCAGACTGCTTTGAAAATGGAATCTATTGCAGAACCATATATTAAAAGAAGAGCAGATCGCCACCTTGAAAAAGGCAGAATTGTAATTTTTGGTGCTGGAACTGGAAATCCATATTTTACAACTGATACAGCTGCTGTTTTAAGAGGTATCGAAATCAATGCAGATGTTATCCTTAAAGGTACTCGTGTTGATGGTGTTTACGATTCTGATCCAGAAAAAAATGCTTCTGCAGTAAAATTTGATTTTATCTCATTTGATGACGTAATCAAAAAAGGATTAAATGTAATGGACACCACTGCATTTACATTAAGCCAAGAAAACAAATTGCCAATCGTTGTTTTTGATATGAACAAAATCGGAAACCTATTGAAAATTTGCGAAGGCGAAAACATTGGAACTGTAGTAAATATATAGTCATCAGTAACAGTTTTACAGTCACGCAAGACTTTAACTGAAAACTGAGAATGAAAACTGAAAACTAAAAAAAAATGACTGAAGAAATAGACTTTATTTTAGAAAGTACTGAGGAATCAATGAACGGTACTATTGCACACTTAGAGAAAGAATTTCTTAATATTCGTGCAGGGAAAGCTTCTCCAGCTATGCTTGGAGGTGTTTTTGTAGATTATTACGGATCTGCAACTCCGCTTTCTCAAGTATCTAAAATCAGTGTTCCAGATGCTAGAACAATTACATTACAGCCATTTGAAAAAAATATGCTGCAGGCAATTGAAAAAGCAATTTTGATCGCTAACATTGGTTTCAACCCAATGAATAACGGAGATATGGTAATCATTAGCGTACCGCCATTAACAGAAGAGCGTCGTCGCGATTTAGCGAAACAAGCAAAATCTGAAGCTGAAGATGCTAAAATTGGTATTCGTAACTCTCGTAAAGATGCTAATACTGATATCAAAAAATTAGAAAAAGAAGGAACTTCTGAAGATATCTGCAAATCTGCTGAAGAAGAAGTTCAAAACTTAACAAACTCTTACATCAAAAAAATTGATGAGTTATTGGCTGCAAAAGAAGCCGAAATCATGAAGGTGTAATCTTGAGATTGAGATAAAATAAAAAATCCGTTTGGTTTATTGTACCAGACGGATTTTTTTATTGCTATTTTTGCATACGAAAATTAAATTCTTTTCGTTTTTGAAACTATATCATTCTGTATGAAGCTATTTTGTTTTTTGACTTTGTTTTTTACGCTTACTCTTCAAGCGCAAATTCAAATAAACGGAATCGTAACCGATTCAAACAACAAACCTCTTCCGTTTGCCACCATTACCACCTCAGAAAGCAATAACACTATTACAGATGTTGATGGAAAATTTATTTTTAAAATTAGCAGTTCGGCTACATCACTTTCGGTTTCTTATGTAGGTTTCCAAACTAAAACTATTGCATTAATCAATACCAAAACCTTTTATTCGGTAGCGCTTTTACAGCAGACAGATGATCTAAAAGAAGTTATTGTTTCTAATGAAAACCCTGCGCTTGCCATAATTAGAAAAGTTATTGCCAATAAAGCGACAAATGATCCGCAGAAAAAACTCAATAATTTTGAATATAAAACTTATAACAAACTTATAGTTACTGCTAATCCCGATTCGATTGATGGACGTATCGATACTTCGGCGGCATATAAAGATTTAAGCAAAAAAGTTATCAATATCGATTCTTCCGATTATAAGTTTAAAGAAATTGTAAGCAAACAGCATTTGTTTCAGACCGAGAAAGTTTCTCAATATCAGTTTGGAGATCACAAGCTAAAAGAAACCGTTTTGGGAACCAAAATTGCAGGTTTCAAACAGCCTATTTATGAAGTTCTGGCCTTCAATCTTCAATCTATCTCGATTTATGATTCTAAGTACGAATTATTCGAAACCAAATATGAAAATCCGATTTCGAAAAATGCGCCTTCTAACTACAATTATAAACTCTTAGACACTGTTAGCATTAAAGGTCGTGACGCGTATATGATCTATTTTAAAAATAAATCAAAACACAGAACCTCTGGATTAGAAGGGGTTTTATATATCGACAAAGAAAATTACGCTGTAGCGAAAGCTGTAATGCGCATAAAGGGCGTTTTGGATATTAGTGGAATCCACGAATTTGAATATATTCCGAAAGAGAAAATATGGTTTCAAAGCAACACCACTTTTAAAATCGTAAAAGGTAAAAATGATGATGATATTCGAATTTTGGGCGGTACAATTCAATTTGACGGAGATGTTGAAGAGAATTTCGAACCCAGAAAAAAAGTGGCTTCAGATTTTACCTATCTCCTTTCTGAAAGTAATAGTTTTGATATTCGTGTAAACACCGACAGTCCAATAAAAAACCCTTCGCTTTATATCGAAATTAAAGACGATGCGGCCAAAAAACCGGAAAGTTTCTGGGAAGCTTACCGAAAGGAAAATTTGGATTTAAAAAGCCAAAAAACTTATTTGCTATTAGATAGTCTTTCAATTCGAAATCGAATCGAAAAACGTTTAGGAATTGGCCGAAAAATCATTAATGGCTTCTACCCGATTGGCCCTGTCGATTTAGATTTGAAAAAAATCATAAGTTATAACAATTACGAAGGTTTTCGTATTGGTGTAGGCGGAATTACAAACGATCGTTTATCTAAAAACTTCCGTCTAGAAGGCTACACCGCATACGGAACAAAAGATGGTGTTTTTAAATACAGTGTTGGAGGTGGCGTTTTATTAGACAAATACACCAATACTTGGTTTAATGGTTATTATACTGATGATGTGCGAGAAATTGCAAGTACCGTTTTTTCTGTTGATAAACGTGTTTTTAAAATTTACGATCCGCGTCCGATAAACATTAGTACATTCTATGAGTATATAGGATGGCGCGCCAATGTTCAAACCAAATTTATTCCGAAAACTGAAGCCGTTTTGGAATTTTCGCGAAATTATATCGAGCCAAAATTTGATTATCTTTTTAATCTAAATGGAAATTTATATTCAAATTATATCATGACCACAGCAATGCTTTCGATTGTGTGGGCACCTTTCAGCAATTATATGCAGACTCCAACAGGAAGAACTGAAAGCGATAAAAAGTTTCCGAGATTTACTTTTCAATACACACAATCTTTACCGAATGTTTTTGAAAATGATTTTACTTTTAGCAAAATAGATTTTAAAGCCGAATACGAAAAACAGTATTTAAACCGCCAAAAAACAAGTTTGCTTTTACAGGCTGGTTATGCAATGGGAGATGTTCCTATTACACATTTATACAACACATCTCCGAATAACTTAACGAAGGAAACCGTTATTCAGCGTATCACTTTTGCCGGAAGAAATGCTTTTGAAACCATGTATTTTAACGAGTTCTTCTCGAGCCAATATTTGATGTTTCAAATTAAGCACGGTTTTGACCGAATTAGAATTATGAGAAAAGTTCGCCCATCGTTGGTTTTAGTGACCAGAATGGCCTGGGGAAGCATGGAAAATCCAGAACAGCATGTTGGTCCAGAATATAAAACTTTGGATAAAGGTTATTTTGAATCAGGAATCGAATTGAACAGAATCTTTAAAGGTGTTGGTTTAGGCGGATTCTATAGATATGGACCAAATCAGTTATTGAAGTTCGAAGACAATATCGCAGTTAAGATTTCTTATGTTCTTGATTTGGGGCTTTAATTTAAAATTCATTTTTTCGCCACGAATTCACAAATTTATGCACTTAAACTTTGCGAAAATTTTACCGATGAATTTCACGAATTTCCAGTAGTAATCTGCGCAAATTTGTGCAATTTATCAACAAGTACCACGTAAAGAAATTCATTAAAATTCGTGAATTCGTGGCTAAAAAAATCCCAAACCCCAATAAGTAAAATTGGAATTTGGAATTTTAAAATTTTGGAATTTCAGCAAGTTTAAGGTTTCAAAATCAAAACCGATGGTGAATTATTCAGCCAAATACTTTGAGATTCTATTAATTTTTTCCAGCTATCTAAACTGATAATCATTAGATTTTGGCTTTCTAAAAATTCTTTCTTCAGTGTTCTATCATTCATAATCATGATATGATTTGGTGCAATCTGCTCGATAGAACGAATTGTTTCCTGAATTTCTCTTGTATTTTTAACTTCTCCACCAGCATCTAAAACTGTAATCTGAGAACCATTATTATTGATCAGTTTTTTAGCATAATCAATTAAAAAAGCATCTTCTTTACTAAAAACGGGCATAAAAATCTGGTTTACTTCTTCTAGATTCTTATCAATAAAAATACCAACTGGCATTTTCGCTTTAGTAATAATATGTCGTGTTCTCTCATCAAACGGATTGTTTTCAAACAAACCTTCTTTTCCTGTAAACTTATCGATCAAACGATCTGGGTTTACAATTCTGGTTGTGAATCCGAGAATTTTCCCCAACAAAGTTCCATCAAAAATAGATTGTCCTAAACCAACCAATAATAAATCATATTCTCCATGGTTTGCCGTATCAATAATATCCGAATCAATATCGCTCGAAACTTTAAACAAGCTCTGCAGATTTTGATCTAACAATTGCGATTCTTCTACTACTGGCCCTATCATTTTACGCTCATGTTCTTTAACGTCAAAAGAATGTATTTCTGTACTTAAAGAAATATGCATTGCTGTTACAACCGAATTGTCTGCTTGCTTCTTAACAAGGCTGTTGGCAATTTTGAGCAATTTTTTCCCCTTTTCTGGAGTAGCAAACGAAAGTAAAATCTTGTACTTACTTTTAGTGCCAATTTCCTCTGGAACGGCTGTGATTTTATCTTTAAAAATGAATCCAATAAAATCTAAAGCTGGGCCTGTCATAAAAGTAGTCACCAATGCCATAATTACCATCATAGTAAAGATTTCTGTTGATAACACTCCAAGATCATAACCGATGTTTAGAACCACTAGTTCCATCAACCCCCTTGTATTCATCAAGGCTCCAATGGCTAAACTGTCTTTCCAGTTCTGTCCCATAAATTTCGCTGCCAAAGCACTCCCGAAGAATTTTCCAACGACAGCAACCAAAATGATCAAACCGGTAAGTTTCCATAATTCAGGATCATTCAACAATCCGATTTGTGTACGCAAACCTGTGAACACGAAAAACAATGGCAATAAAACAATGATGGCAACATCTTCTACTTTTTCGATAAATATGTTTCTAAATTTATTGTTTTCTGGCATAATCGCTCCAGCCAAAAAAGCACCGAACAAAGCATGAATTCCAATTAACTCAGACGCATAAGCCGAAATTAAAAGTGTTATAAAGAAAATGGCAACAACTGGTTTATTTAAACTTTCTCTCGTTGCATTTAAATCTCCTACTCTTTTTAAGAACGGACGAACGATTTTTAGCATGATAATTACATACAAAATCGCCATTCCGATTACATAAAGTGAACTCGAAAGCGAACCCGCTTTTACAATCGCAATAACAACTGCCAAAATACACCAAGCCGTAATATCGTCTGCAGCCGCGCAAGTAATAGCAATGGTTCCTAATCTTGTTTTCTGCATGCCACGCTCTTGAACTATTCTAGCCAAAACCGGGAAAGCGGTAATACTCATGGCGATTCCCATAAATAAACCAAAAGAAGAAAACTCAACTCCCAATGGAGCATAGGTTTCATAAATAAAAAATGCCAATGATAAACCTAAAGCAAACGGAATTACAATACTGGCGTGACTGATTACAACTGCATCATGCGCTTTGTTTTTCAGCACTTTCAAATCCAATTCCATTCCGATAACAAACATAAAAAGGATTAAACCGATTTGGCTTAAGAACTGTAGATTGCCTAAAGATTCTTTTGGAAATAAAGCTGCCGAAAACTCTGGAAAATACATTCCGACCAAAGATGGTCCTAACACAATTCCTGCAATCATTTCTCCAATTACAGACGGCTGTCCTATTTTTCTAAAAAACCATCCAAACAAACGGGCAACTAAAATAATGGTTACGATCTGCGCTAATAAAATAGCCAAAGGATGCTGCAGATTTTCTACCATCGAATGAAGAAAGTCTTTCCAATGATTGCTTTCAACACTTTTCTTTACAATATTGCGCCCAACTTCCAATGAAGCGCCTTTTGAAATTACCCAATATATTAGCGCTGTAAAACCACCAATAACTGTTATGTAGAATAGAGAGTTCTTAACGTTATTCATAAACTCGTTCTTTAGATTTAATTAACGCAAATATCAGCACTGTGAATTTAGTGAAAAAGTAATTCACTTGTTAATTTCAATCACATGTAACAAGTCAGGAAAAAATTGTAATAAGTTTTAGAAATGATTGTCATCCTTAGCGAAGTTGAAGACTTAACACTCAAAATCGGTCTTCGACTTCGCTCAGCCTGACAAAAAATAGATTAGAGATGGCTATAATTTCACCTTTTTCAAAAAATCAGCTCGATAAGTTTCGCTTAAGATTAGCGTTGTGTTTTTGCTGTTTTCTTCAACATGGTGCAGCACAATTTCGTTATGATTAAAGAACTTAATTGCTTTTACCGCCACGATTTCTTTTTTATTAACTCGACAGAAATCAGCATCTGGCAATTCGTTTAAAAGGGTATCGAATTTTACATTTTTTAAATTTAAAAAACTTCCATCGGTAAGCAGAACCGTTTTGTCACGACTATCACTTGCGGCCGTTTTTATGTACTGAATTTTATTAAAATACAACAGCGTTTTCCCTTTGTCTGTATTGAGCTGAATGAATTTTTTATCTGAATTTGATTTCTCAAAACGCTCCAAAGCTTTTGTGACTGCTTTTTGCAAACGTTCCAATTTTACAGGCTTTGTAATATAATCTACGGCGTCGATATTAAATGCCTCGGCCGCATATTCTTTATACGCCGTACAAAAAATCACCAATTTATCTTGCAGTTTTTCAGCCAGATGCAAGCCATCGATTCCGGGCATTTCAATATCCGAAATGAGCAGGTCAAAATCTAAATTAGGTATATCAGACAAAAGTTTTTCAGGATTATTGAATGTCTTCACGATTTCTAATTCTGGAATTTGTTCGCAAAGCATTTTTAGGTAAGTCAATCCTGGAAGTTCATCGTCCAGAAGCAAGCATTTCAGTTTTGTATTCAAGTAAATCAATTTTTAGATGGGCAATATAAACATCGTTTTCTATAAACCTATCGAGTTTGAAATTATTCTTATAAATAATGCGAAGACGGTGTTCGAGCGTTGTATGGCCAAAACCGCTTCGTTCTTTTTTCAGTACTTTTTTATCTGATATTTTATTGGAAACCGTCATAAAAAAAGCATTGTTTTTAAATTCAAAAACTACCGAAATAAAAGCATCTGCACTTTGAAGATCGGCATGTTTGAATGCGTTTTCAATTAAATCAATCGAAATTAAAGGCGCTAGCAGAGGCTGTTCATATAATTTGTCTTCCTGATTGATATTGGTTTTAACCTTAAGTTCAAAAAGCGGACTAATTTTGATTTTGTTGATTTCGATTAAATTCAATGCAAAATCTATTTCTTCTTTGGCCGTTACAAATTTCTTTTTGCTTTCGTATAAAATATAATCCAGAACGTTGGCCAATTTATCTAGAGCAAAATAGGTTTGATAAGCATGCGACTGAATCGAATTTAAGATATTCTTAAATAAATGCGGATTTAGTTTGGATTCTAAATTCTCCAACTGCAAATCGTTTACCTTAGATTCTAAAGCATAAAAACTTTTTTCAGCATCTTCTTTAGCTTTTTTGGTTTGCTTTAATTGATAAATCATAAAGCAAATAATAACTATTAAAAGCAAAAGAATGGTTAGAAAAATGAAAGTTGTAGTATTATTTTGTTGCATTGTTGCTGATCTATTTTTTAGTGCAAAATTACAATAACAGTATTTTTTACTGTAAAACGAATTGCAAATATGGTAAAAGCTAACGACTAATTGGCAAAAAGCAGTAAATTATCCTGTTTTTAAAAATCTTGTGTTTTGTGTTAACATAAAGTAAAATAGAATCGAATATTTATGATTTCGAGCACTTTTCACTACATTTGCATCCATTTTTAAAGATTTTATGAAAAACGCTATCCAAGTTGGATTTTGGGAAAAGTTAGCCCGAATCATACTTAAAAACCGAATTACGATTCTGGTTATACTTTCTGCTTTAACTATTTTCTTTGGTTATCAGTGGAAGAATCTTTCTATGACTTATACCGAAGCTAACCTGCTTCCAAAAGATCATATTGCAAATAAAGATTATCAAAAATTCTTAGACAAATTTGGCGAAGAAGGAAACTTAATTGTTATTGGTTTTAAAGATCCTAAATTCTTTACACCAAAAAATTATGCGGCTTGGACCGAATTAATGAACGGTTTGAAAAAAGCCAAAGAAGTTGATTTGGTAATTTCTTTAAATGACCTAAAGAAACTTGAAAAAGATACCGTAAACCAAAAATTTGTTCTAGCGCCATTTATTGACGAAAGCAAAGTATTGGATGCTGCTTATTTAAAAAGCGTACAATACGATTTGTTTCACAATCTTCCTTTTTACGAAGGATTGCTGTTTAACAAAGAAAGCGGAAGTGTTCGTTCTGCCATTTACATGAATAAAGCGCTGGTAAATACAGCAGAAAGAAAGGTTTTTATCTTAAAAGATTTAGTTCCGAAAATCGATAAATTCGAAAAAGAAACTGGAATCGATCTTAAAGTTTCAGGAATGCCGTACATCCGTACAATCAATGCGGATAATATGAAAGGCGAAATAGGACTTTTCATTGGAGCGTCTTTATTGACCGTTTCTCTGATTTTCTTTTTCTTCTTCCGTTCGTTCAGAGCTACGTTTATTTCGATTTGCATTTTAATTGTTGGAGTAACTTGGTCGTTTGGAACACTTGGATTATTTGGCTATAAAATCACGATTTTAACAGCAATTATTCCGCCGCTAATTATCGTAATCGGAATTACAAACTGTATTTTCCTGATCAACAAATATCAGCAGGAAATCAAAATACACAACAATCAGGCAAAAGCTTTACAGCGTGTTATTTCAAAAATTGGGCATTCAACTTTTATGACCAACTTAACGGCTGCAATTGGTTTTGCAACCTTAATGATTACAGGAAACGAACTGCTTTTTGAGTTTGGATTGGTCACTTCTATCAACGTGATTTCTGTCTATACTTTGACACTTTTTATCGTGCCAATTATTTACAGTTTTATGCCATTACCAAAAGCAAAACACTTATATCATTTAGATAAAACTTATATTTCGACGCTTTTAAATACAGTTACAACTATCGTAAAAGGCAAAAAGACAATTGTTTATTGCATTTACGCTGTTCTGTTTCTTGTGAGTTTGAATGGGGTTAGACAAATGAAAGTTTCAGGAAGTTTGATTGGCGAAATGCCAAAAAGTGCTTCTTTCTTTAAAGATATTTTATTTTACGAAAAAGAATTTAATGGTGTAATGCCGTTGGAAATCATGATTGATACCAAAAAGAAAAAAGGTGTTATGAAACCGGCAACCATTCGTAAAATGGATGAATTACAAAACACCATTTCTGAAATTCCAGAATTGGCAAAACCAGTTTCTGTTGTAAACTTGGTTAAATATGCAAAACAGGCTTTTTATAACGGAAATCCTGAATATTACCAACTGCCAACTTCTCAGGAACAGACTTTTATTTTGGGTTATGCTAAAAATGCAACCAAAAACAGCAAAGAAAACTTAATGAAAGCGTATGTTGATTCGACTGGACAATATGCCAGAATCACGACTTTTATGAAAGATATTGGAACAGACGAAATGGCGAAAGTAGAAGGAAAACTTCGCAAAAAAATTGATGAGATTTTCCCGAAAGACCGTTATGAAGTTACGATTACAGGAAAAGCATTGGTTTTCCAGAAAGGAACAACTTATTTGGCGCATAACTTAATTGAGTCATTATTGTTTGCGATTTTAACCATTGCAATCTTAATGCTGTATTTATTCCGCTCGTTCAAAATGGTAGCAGCTTCTTTGATTACAAATATTTTACCGCTTTGTATTACTTCGGGATTAATGGGTTATTTCGGAATTCCGTTAAAACCTTCGACAATTTTGGTATTTAGTATCGCTTTCGGAATCTCAGTTGATAATGCTATTCAGTTTATGGCGAAATACAAAGATGAATTGACTCAAAATAAAGGAAAAGTAAAAAAATCTGTCTTCAGCGCTTTAAGAGAAACTGGAGTAAGCACATTCTACACTTCAATCGTGTTGATCTTAGGTTTTGCCACTTTTACTTTATCAAGCTTCAGCGGAACAATTGCTTTAGGAGGATTAATATCTTGTACTTTGGTTTTTGCGATGTTTGCTAATTTGGTTGTATTACCTTCATTGGTTTTGACTTTTGAGAAGAAGAAAACTAAGAAAGAGGAATTGGAGGGATTGGAGAAGTAAAACACTAATTTCACTAATTGGCACGAATTAAAAATAAATGGAGAGAATAGAAATTTATTCAAGTAGAAAAAAGGCGTCTTTATTGTTAATTATTGGTGCACTGTTCACTGCTTTAGGTTTCGAATTATTTATTAATGCTGAACATTATCTTTCCTATAAATTTAAAAGTCTAATGTTTATAAAAGGAATAGGAATTATTTTGATCCTATTTTGTGGCTTAGGTGTTTACATAGCTATTAGGCAATTAATAAAAAACAAACTTTTTCTTATTATTGATAAAAGTGGAATCAATGTTAATCCGGAAAAGAATTCATCAGAATTTATAAAATGGAACAATATTGAAGGATTTTCAGAACTAAAAATTCAAAGCCAAAAAATGGTTCTTATTAAAATTAATAATCCCGATTATTGGATTGAAAATGAAAAGAATCTAATACGGAAAAAATTAACGCAATTTAATTTTACCAATTACGGTTCGCCATTTTGCCTTTCAGCAGTTTCAATGCAAATAAATCATGCTGAACTTATGAAAGTATTAAATCAAAATTTGAAGAAATACAAGAATTAAACTAGGAAGTCAAACATAGTTTGTCATTCCGAGGAACGAGGAATCTCAGCAAGAAACTCCGCTCCAAGGATCGCTAATCTTTGTAGAGCCACTTGCTGAGATTCCTCGTTCCTCGAAATGACAAAAGCAAGAGAAATTGTTTCTTTTGAAACCAAATGCCCTAGCCCCGATCGAAGCGGCATCCTTTCTATTTTTCCTTTAAAAATAGAAAGATATAGCGAAGAGCGGGAAACAGCTTCAAAAATTAATTATTATCGATTATATTTGCAGTTGTTCAAAACGAATATTATTTAATATCAATTATATATAAAAATGAAACACACAAAAGTTAGAGACTTATTAAACAGTACGACGACGTTACAGGAAGTGAATGCAAAAGGTTGGGTGAGAACTTTTAGAAATAATCAGTTCATCGCTTTAAATGACGGTTCTACCATTAATAATATTCAATGTGTTGTTGATTTTGAAAATACACCAGAAGAGACTTTAAAAAGAATCACAACTGGAGCTGCGGTTTCTGTAATTGGAACTTTAGTTGAAAGTAAAGGTGCGGGCCAGAAATACGAAATTCAGGTAAACAAACTTGAAATTCTTGGAGATTCTGATGCTGAGAAATTCCCAATGCAACCTAAAAAACACTCTTTAGAATTTTTACGTGAAAACGCTCACTTGCGCGTTCGTACAAATGCTTTTGGTGCGATTATGCGTGTGCGTTCAGTATTGTCTTATGCAGTTCACAAATATTTTCAGGATAAAGGTTTCGTTTATGTAAACACGCCAATTATTACTGGAGCTGATGCTGAAGGTGCTGGAGAAATGTTCCAAGTTACTTCTTTGCCTTTGGACAATCTTCCAAAAAATGAAGAGGGAAACATTGATTTCAAAAAAGATTTCTTCGGAAAACATACCAACTTGACGGTTTCTGGACAATTAGAAGGTGAAACGTTCGCAATGGCTTTAGGTCAGATTTATACTTTTGGACCAACTTTTAGAGCGGAAAACTCAAACACTTCTCGTCACTTGGCGGAATTCTGGATGATCGAGCCAGAGGTTGCTTTCAACGACCTTGATGACAATATGGATTTGGCTGAAGATTTTATTCAGTATGTAATTAAATATGCTTTAGACAACTGTAAAGATGATTTGGCATTTTTAGAAGGAAGACTTTTAGAAGAAGAAAAATCGAAACCACAAGCTGAAAGAAGCGAAATGGCCTTGTTAGAGAAATTGAACTTCGTGTTAGAAAACAACTTCAAACGTGTTTCTTACACAGAAGCAATCGACATTTTAAGAGATTCAACTCCAAATAAAAAGAAAAAATTCCAATATTTAATCAACGAATGGGGAGCTGATTTACAATCAGAACACGAGCGTTTCTTGGTTGAAAAACACTTTAAATGTCCGGTAATTTTATACGATTACCCAGCAAACATTAAAGCGTTTTACATGCGTTTGAATGATAACACTGAACCAGGAAGAGAAACAGTTCGTGCAATGGACATCCTTTTCCCTGGAATCGGAGAAATCGTGGGTGGTTCTGAAAGAGAAGAGCGTTACGATGTCTTGGTTGAGAAAATGGAAAAACTTGGAATTGACAAAGAAGAATTATACTGGTACTTAGACACCAGAAGATTCGGATCGGCAACTCACGCAGGTTTCGGTTTAGGATTTGAGCGTTTGGTATTGTTTGTAACTGGAATGACAAACATTAGAGACGTAATTCCTTTCCCAAGAACTCCTGGAAGTGCGGAGTTTTAATACGTAAGGTTTTTTGCCACGAAGGCACAAAGACGCTAAGTTTATTTTTAAACTGATTGAAAGACTCTAAAAATTTTAAAATAATACCACGAAGACATAAATTCACAAGTATTATTTTATTGTTTATTGAAGATTTAAAAACTTTCAAAACAAAAACTTTGTGCCTTTGTGCCTTCGTGGCAAATCCCTAAAAAATATGCTCTCGGAAAGAACGGAAGAAATTGGAAAAATAATTGTAAACTCGGCATTTAAGGTTCATAAACAACTTGGACCTGGATTATTAGAAAGAGTCTATGAAGTTTGTCTAGCCCATGAAATCACAAAAGCTGGTCTTGATGTAAAACGCCAGGTTGATATTCCATTTTTTTATGATGGAATTGAATTTAGCGAAGGATTAAGATTAGATTTACTGATTGAAGATTCTATAATAATAGAAATAAAAGCAGTTGACCAAATAAATCCAGTTTGGGAAGCACAAATTATAAGTCAGTTAAAATTGCTGAATAAAGATTTAGGATTTTTAATTAACTTCAATGTTCCATTAATAAAGAGTGGCATCAGAAGATTTATAAATACAAAAAGAGTATTTTAAGTTTTCATAGAAATATAAGAAAGCAAAAAAAACTTTGTGCCTTTGTGGCCATAAATAAAAAACAAAAAAAAACTTTGTGCCTTCGCGCCTTAGTGGCAAAAAATAGCGCCTTAACTATGCTAAAGCAATTTTTAAATTTAAAATTATCACAAAAATTATCTCCACAGCAAATTCAGCTGATGAAGTTAATTCAATTGCCTACGCAAGCTTTTGAACAGCGTTTATTAGAAGAAATGAACGAAAATCCGGCTCTTGAAGCTGGAAAAGAAGACGATTACGAAGCTGATGAATACGCCAATGAAGACTACGACGATTATGATGACGCAGAATCTGACAGAATCGAAGCAGACGACATTAACATTGACGAATATCTAAGCGACGACGATATGCCTGATTACAAAACTCAGGTAAATAATTACAGTGACGACGAAGAGCGCGAAACGCCTTTTGCGGCTCCAATCAGTTTTCATCAGGATTTAATCAATCAGCTGAATACTTTTATTTTGAATGATGAAGAGCGCGAAATCGCTGAATTCTTAGTTGGAAGTATTGATGATATGGGTTATATCCGTAGAAGTATTCCAGATATTGTAGACGATATGGCTTTTACTCAGGGAATTTATACTGACGAGGCAATGGTCGAGAAAATGATGACGGTAATTCATGAGCTTGAACCTTCGGGAGTTGGCGCGCGTGATTTACAAGAATGTTTATTGCTTCAGTTAAAACATAAAACTCCAACTGAATATGTTGATTTAGCAATTGACATTATCGAAAATCAGTTTGATGCTTTTACGAAGAAACATTACGATAAATTATTACAGAAATACAGCATTTCAAACGAACAGCTTAAAAAAGCAATTCACGAAATTGAACGTTTGAACCCAAAACCAGGCGGTTCTTTTACCGGAAACAATAAAGTTACAGAAAACATTGTTCCCGATTTTGCCATCAGAATTGTAGATGGCGAATTAGAACTGACACTAAACGGAAGAAATGCTCCTTCTTTGCACGTTTCTAAAGATTATCAGGAAATGATGCAGACGTACAAAGAATCCCGTGATAAATCGACTGCACAGAAAGATGCCGTTCAGTTTATCAAACAAAAACTGGATTCTGCTAAATGGTTTATCGATGCTATCAGACAACGTCAGGAAACTCTTTTTGTAACCATGAATGCCATTATGCATTA
The DNA here is from genome assembly GCF_058135255.1 of Flavobacterium sp. LK-23. Taxonomy (NCBI): domain Bacteria; kingdom Pseudomonadati; phylum Bacteroidota; class Flavobacteriia; order Flavobacteriales; family Flavobacteriaceae; genus Flavobacterium; species Flavobacterium sp. LK-23. Next base: position 103,883 of record NZ_JBYUVT010000006.1, on the reverse strand, counting down.
TCAGGAAGAATATTTCTTAGACGGCGATGAAACGAAACTAAAACCAATGATCTTAAAAGATATTGCGGACATGGTTGGTTTGGATATTTCGACAATTTCGCGTGTGGCGAACAGCAAATATGTAGAAACGCCATACGGAACAAAATTGATTAAAGAGTTTTTCTCTGAAGCCATGAAAAATGATCAAGGAGAAGACGTTTCGACTTTAGAAATCAAAAAAATTCTTCAAAACACAATTGAGGAAGAAGATAAGAGAAAACCGCTTCCAGACGATCAACTGGCAGAAATCTTAAAAGAAAAAGGGTATCCGATTGCGAGAAGAACTATTGCAAAATACCGTGAACAGTTGGATATTCCAGTGGCGAGAATGAGAAAGAAAATTTAGTTTTTTCTTTTTTACCATATAAGGAATATAAGTTCATTTAAATAGCAAACCCGACAGATTTTAAAAACCTGTCGGGTTTTATATTTTATACTAATTTTTGATAAATTTTAAACGCTTACCTTTTGCCAGGCTGAGCAAAGTCGAAGCTCATTTACGTTAGATAGGACTTCGACTCCGCTCAGTCTGACAATTGTTTTCAAAAACAACAAACCCGACAGGTTTCAAAAAACCTGTCGGGTTTAACAACGTCCATACAACGTTAAATTATTTATACTCGTCTGGCAATATTTTCACATCAAACAAAAAAGTTCTCTTTTTGTCACTGTAACTGTACACTAAAGTATAATCGTTTTCTCTAAAAACCTGAAGTCCAGGATTTGCTTTCGCAGTGCTTAAAAGACTTTTTCTAATTTCTTCCTGAATTACACCGATCTCTGCGGTTTCTTTAACCACCTTTATCAAGGTTAAATTATATTGAACTGTTCTTTCTTGAGGCAAAGTGACACTGTCTAAACGAATTCCTTCTTGAATATTTAGCGGACAGCTTTTATTGTATTTCACAACTAGTTCTTTAACTTCAGTATTTACTTCATCTTCCTTTTCGCCAAGATAAAATTGAAAATAAGCTACAAAAGCAACTGCAATTCCAATTAATAATAACAATAAACCAGTCGATTTTCTCATATTTTATATTGTTTTGTTAAGGCTTGTACAAGGAAAATAGATCTATTTTTCCTGATTTTTTTTCATGGCGTTAAAATACGCTGCACGGCTAAGTGGCTCATATTCTTCGGTTTCACCCAACATTACCAATTTATCATTAGCCGTTTTTCTAAAACTATAATTTGCTAAGTTACCAGTTCTCGTGCAAACAGCATGAACTTTCGTTACATATTCTGCAGTTGCCATAAGTCCTGGCATTGGTCCAAACGGATTTCCTTTAAAATCCATATCCAATCCAGCCACAATTACACGAATTCCTTGATTTGCCAAATCGTTACAAACGGTAATAATTTCGTCATCAAAAAACTGAGCTTCATCAATACCGATCACATCGCATCCTTGGGCCAAAATTAAAATATTAGCCGCCGCAGGAACTGGCGTAGAACGAATTTCGTTGGCATCATGCGACACAACCATTTCGTCATGATAACGGGTATCAATAGCGGGTTTAAAAATTTCGACTCTTTGTTTGGCAAATTGGGCGCGCTTTAATCTTCGGATCAGCTCTTCGGTTTTACCCGAAAACATTGATCCACAAATAACTTCAATCCAACCAAATTGTTCTTTGTGATTTACTGTATTTTCGAGAAACATTTTGTATTTTTCTACCTTTAAAAATGAATAGTTTTTATTACTTTGTACTGGCAATAAATTGATGTAAAAATGTACTGTTTTACATTTTTTCAAAAGTAGAAAATTTTTATCAAACCTTAAATTCGCGACAGCGTATTAACAGAAATAAAAAATTATCTTTTGAATTTCCTTGAGAATAGAAACATTCAGACATCAAATACACTAAAATACCTTATTCACTATAATTTTCAACAGTTATGAAAAAAAAATTGGAAGCTGATTTAATTAGCATTGCACATCGAATTTTAAAACTTAAAAATAAATCCGATATCAATCAATTGTACCTTGAAACTCAGAAATTATACGAGAAATTAGCGGTATTAAAATTTGTAGAAGAGAATTTCGATGCTGCAAAACCAACAATCGGGCAAAGCGATATTACTTCTGAATTGGAAACTATTTTCGAAAAAGAAGATGCAGTTCCAACAATAATTGAACTTGAAGCTCCTGCTGAAGAAAAAGTTATTGCACTTGAAGAATCTTACGAACCTGAAATTTCGGAAGAAAAACCAGCAGAAATTGTTGAAACTGCCGAACCAATTGTTGAAGTTGAAGAACCTGTAATTGAAGAAACTGTTGAACCAATTGCTGCCGAAATTGAAGAAGCTGTTATTGAAGAACCAATTGTCGAAGAAATTGTTGAGCCAATTGCTGAAAAAGTAGAAGAAACTGAAAAACCTATCGATGATCTTTCGTTTACGACTGTAAATGAGTTAAAGCCTATTCCTGATTTCAAACCTGCTTTTGAATTAGAAACCGAGGCGATAAAAGAAGAAATCAAAGAAGAAATTATAGAAGAGCCAAAAGCAGAAACTCCTGCACAGCCAACTATTCAATTTGAAGATTTCGGCATTAATTACGCCGATGCACAATTTGTAAAAGTGGAAAGTTTTGAAACTGTTCCGTCAACGCAAGCTCCTTCAATAAGTGATTTTAAGGAAACTAAAAAAGTGGAAACGGCTATTCTTGAAACTCCTGCACAGCCAAAATCGGTAAGTTTGAACGAAAAACTGGCAAGAGGTTTTCATATTGATTTGAATGATAGAATTGCTTTTACTAAAAATCTTTTTGGCAACAGTACAGAAGATTACAGCCGTGTTTTAAATCAGCTTTTAACTTTTGATTCCTATGCAGAAGCAAACGACTTTATCGAAAACATGGTAAAACCTGATTATAACAACTGGGAAGGAAAAGACGATTATGCAGAGCGTTTCATGGGAATTATCGAGAAAAAATTCTCTTAAAAACACAAATTTCACCAATTCACACGAATTTTGCTGGGTACAGTTTTTAGAGAAATTAGAATTTGTGCCAATTCGTGCAATTCGTGCTCAAACTTTAAAATAAATTATGTCAAAATTATATATCGTTCCAACGCCAATTGGCAATCTTGAAGACATGACTTTTAGAGCCATTCGGGTTTTAAAAGAAGTCGATTTGATTTTGGCGGAAGATACCCGTACAAGCGGAAAACTCCTAAAGCATTTTGAAATTGGCACGCACATGCACAGCCATCATATGCACAACGAACACAAAACTACCGAAAACTTAATTGCACGTTTGAAAGCGGGCGAAACTATCGCTTTGATTTCAGATGCTGGAACTCCTGCCATTTCAGATCCCGGATTTTTATTGACACGCGCTTGCGTAGAAAATAAAATCGAAGTAGAATGTCTTCCTGGAGCAACGGCTTTTGTTCCTGCATTGGTAAACAGCGGACTTCCAAATGATAAATTTGTTTTTGAAGGTTTCCTACCTGATAAAAAAGGACGTCAGACTCGTTTTTTGGCTTTAGCCGAAGAAACCCGAACCATGATTTTATACGTTTCTCCGCATAAACTCGTTAAAACTTTAGCCGAATTTGTACTATATTTTGGAGAAGACCGACAAGTTTGTGTTTCTAGAGAATTATCAAAATTACACGAAGAAAATGTACGCGGAACTGCAAAAGAAGTTTTAGCGCATTTTGAAAAAACAGCACCACGCGGCGAAATCGTTGTGGTTGTTGCGGGAAAAACAATAGAAAAAGAAGCGAAAAAAAGTAAGTATTCTAAGGACGAGGAAGAATAGAAACAATATTAAAAATTGACATAGATTAATGTTGGGATTTACCGCAAATTACACAAATTAGCACAAATTTAATTAGCGGAAATTTGTGTAATTTGTGGTTAAAAAATCACATAGAAAAAAATCCTTTTTAATCCTTTTAATCTGTGGCAAAAAAACAACACATAACAACATGAGCATTCAAGCCTTTTTAGAAAAAGTAAAACAAACTCCAACACAAATCACATTTCCAGAAACTATTGCAGTAATTGAAGAAAATTACAACTTTACTCCAACAGCTTTTCAAAACGGAACACAACATAATGCAGCTGGCGAAAATTCAGGTTCTTGCAAATTGTTTTCTTTCGCGAAATTGCAGAATCTAAATAAAGAAGAAACATTAGCGTGTTTTGGAGCATTTTATTTTGAAGAAGTTTTAGGCGATCCAAATGGAACAAACCACCAAAACATTAGAAATTTCATCAACTTAGGTTGGGACGGAATTCAGTTTGAAGGCAATGCTTTAGAAGCAAAATAGCATTGTCAGGCTGAGCGAAGTCGAAGCCCTTCTAAATACAAGATATTTTGCCACAGATTAAAATGATTAACACAGATTAAAAAATCATTATAATCCTTTTAATCTGTGGCAAAAAAAATTACCCATCAGATTAAACGATTTCAGAAATCTGAAGTCTAAAATCTAAAACCTAAAATCAACGATGCGTTGGACCTTAAAACCAAAACCTTCTGAAGAAAAAGTCAAACATTTGGCGCAAGCCTTAAATGTAGAAGATTTTGTTGCAACGCTTTTGATTCAGCGTGGCATTGAAACTTTTGATGAGGCGAAGAATTTCTTTCGTCCTTCTTTAGAACATTTACATGATCCGTATTTGATGAAAGATATGGATAAAGCTGTTGCCCGAATTGAACAAGCCATTCAGAACGAAGAAAACATCTTAGTTTTTGGCGATTACGATGTCGACGGAACAACAGCCGTTTCTTTGGTTTCTTCGTATCTAAAATCCCATTATCCCAATATTGCCACTTACATTCCCGATCGCTATGCCGAAGGTTATGGCGTTTCCTACAAAGGAATTGATTATGCAGATGACAACGGAATTTCTTTAATTATCGCTCTAGACTGCGGAATCAAATCGATTGATCATATCGCCTACGCGAAAGCAAAAAACATTGACTTTATTGTTTGCGATCACCACCGCCCCGGAGAATTTCTTCCAGAGGCCGTTGCTGTTTTAGATCCAAAAAGAGAAGACTGCTCCTACCCTTACGATGAATTGTGCGGTTGCGGAGTTGGTTTTAAATTGATTCAGGCTTTAGGACAAAATCGAAATGAAACGATTGAAGATTTAGTTCCATACCTTGATTTGGTAGCTACTGCAATTGCTGCTGATATTGTTCCTATTACGGGAGAAAATCGAGTTCTAGCACATTTCGGATTGAAAGTTATTAATAGCGAACCAAGACCTGGAATTAAAGCTTTAACACATCAGGTAAAAAAGAAAGTTCTCGATATTACCGATGTCGTTTTTATTATTTCGCCAAGAATTAACGCTGCCGGAAGAATCAAACACGGAAATCACGCTGTTGAATTGTTAACTGAATTCAATTTTGAACAAGCACAACAATTTGCTTCGGAAATTGAGCAATACAACGCAGACCGAAAAGATCTAGATAAAAAAATCACCAAAGAAGCTTTTCAGCAGATTATAGAAAACAACGAAGAAGAACGTTTTTCAACAGTCGTTTTTCAAGAAGACTGGCACAAAGGCGTAATCGGAATTGTGGCTTCAAGATTGATTGAAACGTACTATCGTCCGACTTTGGTTTTTACTAAAAGCGGCGACAAATACGCAGCTTCTGCCCGATCTGTAAAAGGTTTTGATGTTTACAATGCTTTAGACGCCTGCGCCGAACATTTGGAACAATTTGGAGGTCACATGTACGCTGCAGGAATGACTTTGAAAGCAGAAAACTACCAAACTTTTAAAGATGCTTTCGAAAAACAGGTTTCTGAAACTATTTTACCCGAAATGCTTACTCCAGAAATTGAGATCGATGCCGAAATTAATTTCTCTGATATAACACCCAAATTAATTCGAATTCTAAAACAATTCGAACCTTTCGGACCTCAGAATATGACGCCTGTTTTTATGACTGAAAATGCTATTGACACAGGTTACGCTAAAACTTTAGGTGCAGAAGAAGAACATTTAAGGCTTTTTGCCAAACAAAACAACTCAGACGGAATCGCCGCAATTGGTTTCGGATTAGGAAAAAAACTAAATATTGTAAAAAATCAAAATCCGTTTCAATTGGCATATTGCATTGCCGAAAACGAATGGAACGGAACTGTTTCAACACAGCTTATGCTGAAAGACATTAGAACAAATGGAAGAAATTAAATCCAACAAACCCGATCCTTATCAGGCGCTACGATATAAAGAATTCAACGTATTTTTATTATTGCGCTTTGCCATGGTTTTTGCCTGGTCTATGCAGTTTATTGTTATTGAATGGGAAGTGTATAGTTTAACCAAAAACCCGCTCTCTTTAGGAATTATTGGTTTAATGGAAATTATTCCTGCCGTTTCAATGTCTTTGTTTGCAGGACACATTGTCGATCAAAGAGAAAAGAAAGGCTTATTGGTAAAGTGTATTTTAGGATTTTCAGTAATTAGTTTTGGGCTTTTCTTATTGACTTGGCCAAAAGTTGTTGGAGGCTGGTCTACACATGTTATTTTGTATTCGATTTACGCTTTAGTATTTTTTGGCGGAATCGTTCGTTCTTTTATGGGACCGACTATTTTCTCTCTTTTATCGTTGATCATTCCTAAAAAAGTATATCCAAATGCGGCAACTTGGAGTAGTTCGGTTTGGCAGATTGGAGCCGTTATGGGACCTGCATTAGCTGGATTTTCTATTAATTGGATTGGTGTTCACTGGTCCATGTGTTTGGTTTTTGGATTTTCAATTCTTTCGTTAATTGCCTTATCACAAATTGGCCAAAAACCGATTGTAAATCCGAAAATGGGAGAATCTATAAAAGATAGCCTTATGGAAGGTTTGACATTTGTATTCAGGAACAAAATTGTTCTTGGTGCATTATCACTCGATATGATTGCTGTCCTTTTTGGAGGTGCCGTTGCATTATTGCCTGTGTTTGCACAAGACATCTTGAAAGTGGGTTCTGAAGGTTTCGGAATTTTAAGAGCCGCTCCTGCTGTAGGTGCTTTTATCACGATGCTCGTTTCGGCTTATGTACCCTTGTATGAAAATGCAGGAAAGAAACTTTTAATTGCCATTTTTGTTTTTGGTCTATCCATCATCTTGTTTGGATTATCTACTTATTTCTGGCTTTCTGTTTTCGCTTTATTCTTAAGCGGATTGGCTGATGGAATTTCAGTAGTAATCCGTCAGACTATTCTACAGCTTAAAACTCCTGATCACATGCGCGGACGTGTGGGTGCCGTAAACTCAATTTTTGTTGGATCTTCAAATGAATTAGGTGCTTTTGAAAGTGGTGCAACTGCCAAATTGATGGGAGCTGTAACTTCGGTTGTTTTTGGAGGAAGTGTTACGCTTTTAACAGTAATTTTCACTGCATTGAAATCTCCAACTTTTAGAAATTTAGATTTGAAAAAAGATATGGACGATCATCATAAGTTAGAATAAATGAAATTATTCTTTCTTTCTTTTTTTCTAGCATTTTCTTTTCTTGCGAAAGGGCAAAATCTTTATATCAAAACCTACGGAAACGAAAAGAATAAAACCATCATTTTTATTCATGGAGGACCAAGTGGCAATGCTACTTTATTTGAAGGAACAACAGCTCAAAAACTGGCCGATCAAGGTTTTTATGTTATCGCTTACGATCGAAGAGGCGAAGGAAGATCTGCAGACCCAAATGCGAAATTTACTTACGAAGAAGCTTTTCAGGATCTAAATTCAATTTATACAAAATATCACATAAAGAAAGCTGTTATTCTGGGGCATAGTTTTGGCGGTTTAGTTGCGACACTTTATACCAATAAATATCCGCAAAATGTAAGCGCTTTGGTTTTGGCTGGCGCTTTATTTTCTCAACAGGAAACTTACGATCACATTTTAAATACGCTGAAGAAAAAGTACAACAACGATTCTGAACAATTAAAAAAAATCAGCATTGTTGAGAATCTAAATAAAAACTCAGCCGAATACAGAAAAGGATGTTATGACCTTGCTGGTGAAAATGGCTTTTTTAAAATGCCAAATCCGACAGCAGAATCTAAAAAGCTTTATTCTGATTATGAAGCTGGAGAATTTTATAAAACGAATATTCGAAATAAAAATGCTCCACTTCTTTTTTATCAAAATGAAAAACAAAATAACATCGATACGCGTGCGATTTTAAAGAAAATCAAATCTGCTGGAGTTCCTATTTATGGAATCTACGGAAAAGATGACGGTATTTTTTCATCGGCACAAATTAATTCTCTTAAGGCAATTACTGGAGAAAATCACTTTGCTTTCCTTGATAATTGCTCGCATTATTTATTTGTTGACCAACAGGCAGCCTTTATTTCTAAGCTAAAAAATTGGCTGAAATAATCTTATTATGAGATAGAATTTTACAAAAAAGCAAAATCACAAAAGCTTTATAAATAGCTAAAAATCAAATAGTCATATTGGTTTTTAGCTTTTTTTTATGCTTTTCTTAGTCAAGTATTAATACAAACAGTTCGTATCTTTGTGGCCTAAAAAAATTGCCATGAAAGACATCGAGCAGATATACCGAAACGATTTTGGAATTTCATTTTATTGGAAAGAAGGCAACGAAATTATATCAGATAAAATCCAATTGCTTTTTAAACAAATGGGATTTTATTTTTCCGTTCAAGAATTAAATGAATTTCACGATTTAATTGAAGACTGCGTAACAGACCATAATGATTATGATACGCATGGTGTAGAACGCGCCTTCGATAAATTTTTATTGAAGACTCCTTATGTTGCGTTGGATTTAGAAATATCTCCAATGGAGTTAAATTCTATAAAAGACTTAGTTGATGGTTCTTTATTTCGACTTAATCTTAATGAATACATTTACGGTTCGGGTATGAACTAAAGTTTTCTCAACAAATATTCTTTTTCAAACTTTTATGATTTTTTTATTTAGAATTAATATAAATAATATTTATATTTGCTGAAATAAAAGGATTTACGATGAGAGAAATTGAGCAGATATATCATAACAACTTTGGAATAGCTTTTTACTGGAAAGATCACAATACTACGATTTCCGACAAAGTGCAATTGGTTTTTAAGGAAACTGGCTTTTATTTTACAGTTCAAGAATTAAATCATTTTTGCGATTTGATTGAAGATAGCATGATAGAAAATGCTTGTTGCGAAGCATGCGAAATGAAATATTCTTGTCATAAGTTTTTATTGAAAACACCTTGCAATTCTATAGATTTAGCTGTAAACATGACCGAATTAAAATCGATTAAAGATTTGGTTGAAGGTTCTTTATTCAAAATCGAATTAGATGAATATGTCTACGGAGTTGGCATGAATTAAGAAGCATTCTAAATATTTTAACAGCATTTTTTCATTATTGAAATATATTTTGATTCAATTCAAAAAAAAGTATATTTACAGCAATGAAAAAAGCTGTATTTCGACTAACTCTAACACTTCTGGCAATTCTCGTTGTTGGTTGCAATAACAAATCTGAAGAATATATTGATCCGCGCGGAACCGATTATGCGGGATCTGAGAGTTGTATACAATGTCATAAAGTAGAATCTGATATGGCATTCAAAAGTTCGCACTTTAAAGCGACCGCTCCAGCAATTTTAGGAAACGTTTTAGGCGATTTCGATTCTAAAAATCACACCTTCATTTACGATAAAGACACCAAACTAGTCATGGAAAAACGTGGCGACAGTTTATACCAAGTTGTTTATAAAAACGGTAAAGAAACGGCTAAATATAAATTTGAAATTGTATTTGGAACCAAACACGCACAAACTTCTGTTTACTGGAAAGACAATAATACTTATGAGCTGCCAGTTTCTTTTTATCATTCTATAAACAATTGGGCAACAAGTCCAGGTTTTCCTGCAGACAAACCCTATTTTGACCGTATGGTAGTAAAAGATTGTTATTCATGCCACGCCTCAAATGCCAGCAGTCGAAACGTGAATCAAAATTCTGAAGAAAGAAATATGATGTCTATGGATGTTGAAGATATCATCAGAAAAGAAACAATTGTTTACGGAATTGATTGCGAGCGCTGTCACGGTCCTGCGAAAAAGCATGTGGACTTTCATTTAAAAAATCCAAACGTAAAAGTTGCCAATAGCATTACAAGTTTTAAAAACTTAAACAGACAGCAAAAATTGGATGCCTGCGCTTTATGCCACGCAGGAAACGATGGTATGAAACTAAAATCTCGTTTTGAATTTAAACCTGGAGATAATTTATCAGAATTCTTTCGTGAGACCAAAAGTATTACCGATACAGCAAATTTTGATGTGCACGGCAATCAATATCGATTAATGGCACAAAGTAAGTGTTTTGTCAAAAGTGATAAAATGGATTGCATTACTTGCCATAATCCGCATGAAAATGCTTCTAAAAACTTGGCTTCCTATTCTAAAATCTGTATGAGTTGCCATCAAGGTTTAAAGCACAAAGAAACCACTTTAAAAACAATGCCAGAGCAATTATTAGCTAGCAATTGTGTAGAATGCCACATGCCGAAAAAAGCATCTGGAGCAATTAAGTTTCAACTTTCAAACAGTAAACAACTTTCAGAATATATTCTGCGAACGCATAAGATTGGAATTTATCCGAATACGAAGTAATTATTTTTCGAATTTTTTAAGCTCAAATTTTTCGCCGTCAAAAACACCGTAAGTAAAATATCCGATCCAATCGCCAAGATTGACATACTCGGAGTTTTCTCCAACTGGAATAATCATGGGTAAATGGCGGTGTCCGAAAATGAAATAATTGTAATGTTTGGTTTCTAGTTTTCGTTTGGCATATAAAACAAGCCATTCGTTTTCTTCTCCTAAAAACTTCACATCTTCGTCACCAGAAATTAGTTTGTTTTTTACTGATAAATATTGAGCCAAACTTACGCCAACATCTGGATGAAGCCAGCGGAAAAGCCATTTTGAAAACGGATTGGTAAAAACCTTTTTCATTCTTTTATAACCTTTATCACCAGGACCTTTTCCGTCTCCGTGACCAATTAAAAAGGTTTTTCCGTTAAAGGTAAATTCTTTATTATCGTGATAAACCGGAATATTCAATTCGGTTTCAAAATAATCATTCATCCAAAGATCATGATTACCGACAAAAAAATAAATCGGAATTCCGCTGTCGCGAATTTCAGCCAGCTTGCCTAATATGCGTACAAAACCTTTTGGAACAACTGTTTTATATTCAAACCAAAAATCGAATAAATCTCCCAATAAAAAAATTGCTTCTGCATCTTCTTTAACCTCATCAAGCCAAGCCACAAATTTCTTTTCACGCGGTAAACTCAATTCTGGAGTTGGCGCACCAAAATGCTGATCTGAAGCAAAATATATTTTTTTCATGAGAGAAGTTAGAAGTTATTTGTTAGGAGTTATGAAGAATAAATTAATAGCTAGAAGTTATACGTTTTGACTTCTAACCTTAAACGTTTAACTTATAACCTTTTTACTGATTATCTGATGCGTACCATTCTGCAAAAGACGATTCTGTTTCCTGAAGTTTTAGTGAGAAAAGAGAAATTCCTGCAGGCAGACGGTTTTTGATTCTTTCAGCAAAATCAACCACCATATTTTCGCTTGTGGGCTGATAATCTACCAAAATCACATGATGTCCGCGGTTTTTCAATTCATTTGCCAATTCGATATGCGGAGTTGTTTGATTAAAAACCGTAGCATGATCAAACTGATCGACGATTTCTTCTTTTACAATTTTCTTTAGATCAGAAAAGTCAATCACCATTCCGAACTTTACATTCGATCGGTCTGTAATTGGCGAACCAATAACTGTTACCGATAATTTATAACTGTGTCCGTGAACGTTCTTGCATTTTCCGTCGTAACCGTACAAAGCGTGACCGGTTTCGAAACTAAATTGTTTTGTAATTCTGATATTACTCATCGATTTTTAATTTTAAGCTTGCAAATTTACAAATTAATTGCCGTTTTTAGCTCTTTTTTTAGCACGAGTATACATCCACAAAGCAATTCCGCCCAAAAGTAGAAACGGAATGAAAGATCCAATGACAACGCCAATTTGATAACCGCTGTCTGGAGCATCTTTAATTTTCTCTGCAATGTCAACTTTTTGCATTAACGAAATAATAGTCATGTTCAATAATTTATATAGTGAAAATTTGATTTTAAAATATTTTTCAAAGCTATGCTCCCATTTTTCTAAAATCAATGACTTATATCATCCCTTATTTTTTAAATTGCAACAAAGCGTTTTTAGTCAAATCAGACAAAACGAGTTTACCTGTAATGGCAGCACGCTCAAATAAAAGAGATTCCCATTGTTCTGTTCCTTCCCAAATAATCTTTTTCATTTCATAAAGCGCTTCAGGATTATAAGAACTCAGTTTTTGAGCAAAACTTTCAACCTCAGCATCCAGATTTTCAGCGTCACATAAAACCGAAAAAAGCCCTTTTTCAAAAGCCCAATTTGCCGATTTCCATTTGTGAGCCTCTAATGTCATTTGTGTCATTGCTGTTTTTCCTATTTTCCTAGAAACGGCTGGTTCTATTACAAAAGGACCAATTCCGATCGCTAATTCTGATAATTTAATATCACTTTGCGGAGTTGCAAAAACATAATCGCAAGCCGAAATAATTCCGACACCACCACCCACTGCTTTTCCCTGAACACGTCCAATTATAATTTTGTTGCAATTTCGCATGGCATTGAGCAGATGTGCAAAACCTGAAAAAAACTCTAGACCTTGCTCTTCACTTTCAACTTTCAAAAGTTCATCAAAAGAAGCTCCTGAGCAAAACGTTTTTTCTCCTTCACTTTTTAAAATAATAATCGAAACTTCTTCATTTCTGCTTAAAGAATTAATTTCAGCTGTAAGTCTGTTTAACAATTCACGCGGAAAAGAATTACTTGCTGGATGACCAAATTGCACAGTCGCAATATTATTTTGAAAAGAAGTTTCTAAGCTTCCGTTTGTATTTTCTAGGCTCATAAAAATTACATTTAAAGGTAAAGTTACGCTTTTGAAAATAATTGATACGAAACTTCTACAAATTTGTTTTTTGAGAATTAATTGACTTTATTTGTTAACGCATTTGGGGGATTAGCTCATTTGGCTAGAGCGCTACGCTGGCAGCGTAGAGGCGATCGGTTCGAATCCGATATTCTCCACAAATAATTTAAAAATACCCAAACAGATACTGTTTCTGTTTGGGTATTTTTTTTTAGCACACATTTTATGTTTTATATCTACATCATATATTCAAAAACCTTAGACAAATACTATGTTGGTTCCTGCCAAAATATTGAACAGCGTTTAAAAGATCATTTAAATAGCAGAAGTAAATTCACAAAAATTGTGAAAGACTGGGTATTAAAATATTCAGAAACATTTGCTACCAGAAGTGAAGCTTATCAAAGAGAATTACAAATAAAAAAAAAGAAAAGTCGGAAATACATTGAAACCCTAATAGAAACAAAAGGCTAGAGTATCCCGATGCATCGGGAAGGTGACCGGTTCGAATCCGGTATTCTCCAAAATAAACATAAAACCCTTGTAAAGCTTTATTTTACAAGGGTTTTGTCTTTTCTATAATTTTGTCATAGAAATCGAAATAAAAAATCTATCGCTATGAATAGAATTTTAAAGATTATAAAATCAACTATTTCTCATTAGCAGCATCATCAGCATCAACTCTATCTTTCTCAGCTTTTTTAAAATCGTTGTTCAGCAATTTTTCTAATTTCTTTTTTTCACGCAGATTTTTTCTGAGTGTTAGTACAACAAGAATAACCACCAATATTGCTACAACCGCTATTATGTTCCAATTGATATCCATAATTAAATTTTTAATTAAAAGTAAATAATTAAAAATATCTTTCATGTTATCAAACAGTTAAGTGTTTTATTTTTTAATAAAACCTATTTTAATGCAATTATATCCTTTGAAAGATATTTCTTTAAAAAACTGTTTTCTATTTTTGCATGAGACAAAATTCAAAACACGCTATTTTTAATAGTTTATCAAACATTTCCAAATGGATCAAACCTTAAAACACAAAATATTCTCATTCATAAAGAAACCTCTTATAATTGCAGTTTTGCTTTTCGTTTTTACTTTAATTGAAATATATTGGGCAATGGGAAGCTTTTCTGACAAAATATCAAGCGGCTGTTTAGATTGTTCTTTTTTTGACGATGCTTATTTAATGACTTTATTTTCTACTGTTTTCTTATCCATAGTTTTTCTGGCTCTTTCATTCATTAAAAACAGTAATCTAAAAGTTATACTTCAATTACTAATCTTAATTACTGTTTGGTTTTTCTGGAATTACACCATTTTTGTAGATCGAGAATCTGCTTGGAGTACCTATCTCTTTAAAGAAGAAATAATGTATACTTTTAAATTCTCCTTCCTTCCTATTTCAATTTTATCTATTGTTACAGTATTTAGTTTAAACTATATCTCAAGAAAATTATGAGTTCGGGTAAAAAAACACTTTTACGAATCTATTTCATCATCTGGACACTTTTTGTAATGGACTGCCTTTTATATTACTTTAAAGAAATTAGTCTTCGTGGTTATTATAGCGATGTTGTTTTATCATGGCTCTGGCTGATAAGCAACTTTGTAATAATTATTGTTTTTTGGAAAAAACTCTTGGCAAAACTTCTTTTAGCAGCAATAATTGTAACATTTGCTATTAGCATTATTGCTATGATGATTCCTTTTTTCGCCTTATTGCTTTCAAGCACATCTTTAGGTTTGTATCAAAATAAAGATCTAAATGAAAATTACAGAGCGCAAATTGTGGGTTACAGTGCGATGGGTCATCCGTGGTTGGAGGTAATTGAGAAAAAAGGTTTATTTGAAAAACGAATTATCAAATGCACCGACTCTCAGCTTATGAATGATAATTTGGACATTAAAATCAGGACGGCAAAAGATATTATTTTTAGAAGTGAAACCGATAGCACGCTGACTTTGACTCTCTTTTACGGCGGACCAAACAAAACTATTACTTTCGATAAAAACACAGGAAATAGTATTGCAATAAAAAACAATTAAAGTACTTTCGTACATAGCGAACCCCAAAATCAAATTTAAATAATGACAACAAAATCGTTTTTATTATCAGCCACTTTTTTAATTCTATTATCTGCCTGCAATAAAAAAGAAAATACCTCAACAACTGCACTTCCTGAAGTGACAGAACACGCAGAAACTGAAACGGATACTCTTCAAACCGAAGATGCTACAAGAAAAGAAAGCATCAATTTATTTACAATTACTCCAAAAGACAGCAGCGATGTTGCTTTTGTTTCTCTTTCGGATATTTATCCTGTAAACGACGAAAAAGATACTCTTGCTTTACCAAACATCCAAAAAATAGGAAAGTACAATGCGGTGTATTTCACGTTTGATAAAAACTACAGAAAAAGATTTTTGTCTAAAACCAACATATCTGAAACTGATTCTGTTTTCATAATTGATTATGCTAAAAACAAACACGTTTCTTTTGCTGTAAAAAACCTAAAAACTGCTGCAATGTTAAATGGTTATTCTTCTGAAGAAGATTGGCCTTACCAAAATTATGATTTTATGATTGGGTTTGAAATCAACAAAAAATATTTAAGCGGGTTCAGCGAATATTATAGAGATGCTTTGGTATATGTAGGTAAAGAAAATCCGTTTTCAAAAGAACGTTTAAAGCCTATTAAGTGGGAAAAAATTGCAAAAAAGGATTATCCATCAAAAGCAATGAAAAATAACGACCGTACTTTGCTAAAGAACACAGTAACAGGGAATACCTATTTTTACAAAACAGAAAGCTATGAGTATTTTTTACAAGACTACTTAGATAGCAATAAAATAATTTATGGCAGACGTCTTTTGGTTGTCGATTCTAAAACGAAAAATGTTATAATCGAAAAACTTTTTAGCCAAAGCGAAGGCACATCTCCTGCTCCATTAAATTATGAAAATGGAGATGATGCTGTTGAACAATGGGCAGGGAAACTTTTTAAAAATAAACCTGAAGTTGTTTTTGGTTTTGAATATATGTCTTTTGGCTGCCCAAATATTTCAATTATTGATAAATCTAATGAGGAGATTTTTCTGCAATGTGATAATCGCCATTAATAATCATTTGCAACAACATCAATTCTACGACAACTATGGAACAAATAAAAATACGCATTACCGAATGTGAACTTGAATACGATGAAATAAAAGAATCATCTCCAGCTTCAGACGAAGAAATACAACAATTGACTTCTTATTTTTCTCTGCCTTTACCAAAAGAATTAATCGAATTTTATAAAACTATTGGCGGTATCGAATCTGATGAGATTTTTTGTGTTTCTTCTGCTCAAAATCTAACCCGATACATGAAGCAGAGAGCCGATTTTTCCCATAATTCTACAGGCATTATCGATATGATTATTGCTTATTGGGGAAATGACAGACCAGAACTTCAGAAATACAAATTGCTTACTCAAGAAGAAACTGAAAAAATAAATGCAAACTTTCAATGTATTGGCTGGATGACATCTGAAGAAGATATAGAGGAGAGCAGCGAATATGTTGTTTTTGATCGAAACGGAAACTTTACCAACATTTATTGTCATCAGGATACTATTAAAGCTACTACAGATCAATTACTTGATTTTTTAGAATCTGGTCTTCCCAAAAGATCTCTGGAAAATGTTTTGGAAGAATTATTTGAACGTGCTGAAGGAAATTTGAGCCGTTGGGATTAAAAGCCAATCTATTCATTATAACAAAAAGCCATTTCTGGAAACAGAAGTGGCTTTTTTTCTAGTTTACATTTTGCCCTATTGTGTCATAAATAAAACTTTTAAGATCCAAATTCTCTATTTACGTATACAATATTTGCATTTCAAATCATCATCTTTCTGCTTAAAATTCATCAAATGCAATTATAAAAGAGAAAAACATGCCACAATCATTATATAAAGTATATGTGCATCTAGTCTTTAGCACAAAAAAGCGTTATCCATTTATTGATGACAATCTGAAAGAAAAATTATGGGCCTATCTTGGAGGGATTTGCAAAGGTTTAGAATGCAACCCTATTCAAATAGGAGGACATGATGACCATGTTCATATTTTATGTCTGCTGTCTAAAAAAATTACGCAAATGAAACTGGTTGAAGAAGTAAAAAAACAATCGTCAAAATGGGTAAAAACAGTAGATTCGCGTTATGCAAACTTTTACTGGCAGGACGGTTATGGTATTTTTTCTGTTAATCCTTCTCAATTAGATATAGTGGTAAAGTACATTAAAAACCAAGAAGAACATCATAAAAAAAAGACATTCAAAAAAGAACTTTTAGCCTTTCTAAACAAATATAATGTTGAATATGACGAACGTTATCTTTGGGATTAGGCTTTCGCCCTTTCAGGGCTAACTCTCTATATTCATATTCATATCGGGTTGGGTTGCGTTGGGCTATTGTTAATAGCGCGTTGCGCTATTCTATTGGTTTCGGCTCTTTCAGAGCTATTTTTAGTTATAGGCTGAAAGCCTAAAAGACATCAAAATAGTGCAACGCACTATTTCATAGCACTACCCCACATAACTATATAACATAACTATCTCATAGCGCTATGAGATATCGTTATCTCAATAAAAACCCCATCCTTATCGATCCATAAAAATATCCAGAATTAGTATCAATTCCTGGATCTCTTAATTCTCTTCCACGATAAAGAAAAGAATACGAAATATTGAAGTTGTTGTGTCGGTATTTTAAACCAGCTTCGGCATTAAAACGAAGTGGCTCCAACTCAAAAGTAATCGGACTTGTGTCATTAAACATGCTTCCTTCGATTGTGGCATCATAAAACTGATAGTTGACACTTGGCGCTGCGTAGAAATAAAATTCTCTAATGTTGGGTTGAGTTTGTGTACTTATCGAAGCATCGTGCATATTAGAATCATAAATTGGCAGTAATTTTTTAAATCCGAATCTTGCCATAAATCCTGTTGAAACTCCTGAAAAAATCGTTCCCAGATTACCTTCCGACTGCCAATGAAGATCTACAAAATCATTATGTTTTGAGGGAAACATTTTTTTAGAATAAATAGCGTGAGCCTGAACCCCTAAAGCATTATGAATCTGATTTTCCCAGCCATATACTTTTTTGTAGCCAATTATTTTATGAAAACCTTCTTGTAATTCCTCACCCAAAGCATTCGGTCCAAGAAAACCAATTTGAAAATCGGTCTTTAAAACCGATTCGCTCTGATAAAAAAAGCTTTTTCCTACTTCAGCAAAAAGATAACCTGCAAAAGGACGATCGTTTACCGTAACGGCTTCTTTGTTTAAAAATCTTGGATTGTAAAGATATTGTCCAATTCTAAATTCGGTAATTTCTTTATTGATTTTCGGATTATCATTTTTTGATAAAAAGCGATAAAAAAGTTCCAGACCATTGGTATAATACATATCATATTTAGACGATGTATATAAATCGTTATCAGATATAAACCCTATTTCTGCAGTTTTTCCTTGTCCAAAAGTGAGCGTTACAGTCAATATTAGAAAAGCAACAAGCGATTTTTTACTTCTTCTTTTCTTCTTTTCCATTATAATTGATTTTTCCAACGTAACGCATCTCACGTACAATTCGTTCTTTTCTTCTATTGATATAACTTGATGATCCTGTAGCTTTAAATTTTCTTGGATTTGGAAGAATCGCTGCAATTCCTGCTGCCTGCATTGGTGTTAAACTCGAAGCATCTCTGCGGTACCAATGTTCTGTTGCTGCGTAAGCGCCATAAACTCCATCTCCCATTTCGATACTATTCAAATAAACTTCCATGATGCGTTCTTTGCCCCAAATAATTTCAATTAAAATTGTAAAATACGCTTCTAAACCTTTACGGAAATAACTTTTTCCTTGCCATAAAAAGACATTTTTGGCTGTTTGCTGCGAAATGGTACTTCCGCCTCGAATTCGGCGTCCGCGTTCGTTGCTTTTATATGCTTTTTGCAATGCTTTAAAATCGAAACCATTATGTGTAAGGAAAGTTCCGTCTTCACTGGCAATAACGGCTTTTTGTAAATTCATTGAAATTTTTTCAATCGGTTCCCAGTCGTGATCAAAATAAACTTCTTTTCCTGCCATTTTATTTTCAATGGCACGAATAAGCATTAAAGGTGTAAATGGCACTGGAACATATTTAAAAAAGATAACCGACCCGATAGAAATTCCGAAAAACCATAAAGCGGCTTTAATAAAAAACCATTTCACTTTTTCTCCAAAAGAACGATTCGATTTTTTTGAAGCCGAAGTTTTAGGTTTTGGTTTGTTTGTAGTTGTTTTTGGTGCCGGTTTTTTGGTTACTTTCATTCTATTAAATCTGCTAATTCTGTTCCTATTAAACTTCCGATCGCCACTCCCATTCCGCCTAAACGCACTCCACAGAATACATTCTCAGAAAGTTGGGATACGACAGGATTCTTACTATTTCCGATTCCCATGATACCGCTCCATCGGTGCACAATCTGAAAATCCTGATTTGGTAAAATTACATTTTTCAGTAAATCTTCCAATCTATTTTGAATAATTTTCGTCTGTCCAAATTCAGTAGTTGTTTCTCCTTCAAAATCAAGATTTCTTCCTCCGCCTAATAAAATACGGTCATTAATATTTCTGAAATAATAATAGCCTCGATCTAAATGAAACGTTCCTTTGATGTCTAAATTGCGAATGGGCTCTGTAATAAGCACTTGCGCTCTCGCCGGTTTTACAGCACCTTTTGTTAGTTCGCCCGCAAAGCCGTTGGTCGCAAAAAGCAGTTTTTGGGTTTTAAAACTAAAATCGTTTACTACAACTTCAACCTGATTTCCTGCATCGATATACGATTTTACCGTTTGCTGATTTAAGATTAAAATATCTTCCGAAATTGCTTGTTTCAATAATTCTTGCATCATATTTCCAGTATCAATCTGTCCTTCAAATGGATTAAAAATTAAATACTCGTTACTATTTCCAAATCCAAAACGGTCTACTTCTTTTGAAAAAACATCAGCTTTAAAAAGTGGTTTTAGAATTTCATTGATAAATGGAATTTTCGAAATACATTCGTTAAATCCAAATTCATCTTCTTTCAAAAATAATTCATATCCCCCATGAGGTTTAAAATCGATTGCCACGTCTCCTAATCTTTTTCGGAGCAATTGCAAACCTTTCCATCGTTTTTCAATAAGTGCCACAACATCTTCTTCTGAATTTGTTTTTAAGTCATCCATAATTTCAGACAGGCTTCCAAAACAGGCAAAACCAGCATTTTTGGTACTTGCTCCTTGAGGCAACATTCCGCGTTCAAGAACCAGAATTTTTGCAGCAGGAAATCTTTCGCGCAAGCGTAATGCGGTATGTAAACCTACGATTCCGCTTCCTACAATAGTATAATCAATATTCGTAAACCAATTTTTGAGTTCCCAATAGCTTAGTTCCATAAATTTTTTATTCTAAAAAATAAATTCTAATTTTTTAAACTCCAAATTCCAATCTTGGGTTAAATTACAATTTTTTAAAATCCAAAACTAAATGAAATTCCAAATTCCAAAAACTTGATTGCTTACAATTTTACTCGAACTGTCAGGCTGAGCGAAGTCGAAGCCACATCTCGATAAGCCCTTCGACTTCGCTCAGGGTGACAAATAGGAATTTCTTCACATTGGAATTTTAACAATTTTTGGGATTTGGATTTTAACAACTTGGCCTTTAAATGTTGTATTTTTAGCACCACAAAAAAAGAATAATTTGATTATGAAAAAAGTAGTAGTAACAACCTTAATAATGATGAGTTTAAATGCTATCGGACAGAATGTAATGTCTCCGGAATTGTTATGGAAATTAGGACGAGTAACTCCACTCGGACTTTCGAAAGATGAAAAAAATATTGTTTACAAGGTTTCGACACCTTCTGTAGCCGATAACAAGTCGACTTCTAAACTTTATATTATTCCAGTAAACGGAGGTAATGCCACTGAAATCAAAGACACAAAAGACGTTTTAAAAGACAAAAATATTTCTCCTGACGGAAAATTTGTTGTTTACAATGATGAAGTAAAAATCGACAAAGTTTTAGGTAAAGATTTCTACCCAAGCCTTGACAAATCTGATGCTCAAATCTATGATGGATTGGATTACCGTCATTGGGATACTTGGAACGAAGGTAAGTTTAATCACGTTTTTTATAAAGAAAACAAAGATGGAGCAAAAGGAACCGACATCATGAAAGGTGAAACTTTCGATTCTCCGCAAAAGCCTTTTGGTGGCGACGAAGATTACATCTGGTCTCCAGACAGCAAAAGCATTTTTTATGTGAGCAAGAAAAAAGCAGGAACTGCTTATGCGATTTCTACCAACACAGATATTTATGAGTACAATTTAGAAACTCAAAAAACAACCAATAAAACCGAAGGTAATTTAGGTTATGATACTGCTCCACAATTTTCGCCAACAGGAAATTTGTCTTGGCTACAAATGAAACGCGATGGTTACGAGTCGGACAAAAACGATATTATTGTCGAGTTTAAAGGAATCAAAACTAACTTAACTGCAAATTGGGACGGAACTGTAGATAATTTTATTTGGAGTAAAGATGGTAGAACGGTATTTTTTGTGGCTCCGGTTGATGGAACTAAACAACTTTTCTCGGTTAATTTTCCTGGTTTAACTAAAATCGCGATCAATGTTCGTCAATTGACTAACGGAGATTTTGACGTAAATGATTTAGTTGGTCTTGCTGGCGATGAAATCATTGTTACCAGAACTGATATGAATCACGCAGGTGAGATTTATTCTTTCAACTTAAAGAAAAATACTTGGAAACAAATCTCAAATGTAAATACAGATACTTATAAAACTTTATCGTTAAGCAAAACAGAAAAACGTTACGTTACCACAACTGACGGTAAAAAGATGTTGGTTTGGGTAATTCTTCCTCCAAATTTTGATGCTTCAAAAAAATATCCAACTTTATTATTCTGCCAAGGTGGACCGCAAAGTCCGTTGACACAATCGTATTCTTTCCGTTGGAATTTCTCTCTAATGGCCGCTAAAGGTTATGTGGTTGTTGCGCCAAATCGTCGTGGAATGCCAGGACACGGTGTTGAGTGGAACGAACAAATTAGTAAAGATTGGGGCGGACAAGTTATGGACGATTACCTTTCTGCAATCGATGATGTGGCAAAAGAAAGTTATGTTGACAAAAGTCGTTTAGGTTGCGTTGGAGCTAGTTATGGAGGATATTCTGTATTTTATTTAGCTGGAATTCACAAAAACCGTTTCAAAACATTTATTGCTCATGACGGAGTTTTCAACACCGTTTCTATGTTAGGAACTACTGAGGAAGTTTTCTTCAACAACTGGGATTTTGGTGGACCATATTGGGAAAAAGATAATGCTGTGGCGCAAAAGGCTTATACAACTTTTAATCCTGCAACTTTGGTTCAGAATTGGAACAAACCAATTTTGATTTTCCAAGGAGGAAAAGATTTCCGTGTGCCAATCGGACAAGGACAGGAAGCTTTTCAAGCCGCTCAATTAAGAGGAATCAAAAGTAGATTTGTTTATTTCCCAGATGAAAATCACTGGGTTTTAAAACCTCAGAACGCTCAGGTTTGGCAAGGCGAATTCTTCAAATGGTTAGATGAAACTTTGTAATACATAAAAAGAATGTTTGACAGCCGTAGATTTACACAATCTACGGCTGTTTTTCTTTGCAAACCTTACAATTATGTAACATTATGGGTAGATTTACTCTTCGTAAAACAGATTTTTTTAGATAAATTGCAATGTTTTAATAATACCCCATTCCCTCAAATCTTTCAAGCAAAATATGGAAACAAAAAGAAGCTACACCGCAATTAAAGTTTTATTCAGCTATGTTGCATTATTGGCTTTGGTTGTTACAGTTGGATGGTTTCTTTATTCTGAAAATGTAGTTTACAATAAACTTGAAGATAAGATTGCTTTAGAAAAAAACAAAATCATCAGAGTCAGCAGATTGTATTCTAATGTTTATAAAACCGAAAGTTTAGCAAGGCAAACCATTCAGAACAACTCCGAAAAAGATTTTAAAAATTATCTTATCGAAACCGATTCTCTTCGCAAACGTATCGATACTTTAAAACAAGTTGTTACTACCGAATATCAGAAAACACTTCTAGATAGTGTAACATATTTTTTGTCTGAAAAGACAGAAAACATTAAACAGTTAAGAGAAATCAAGAATAAAGCAGATGATGAAACTTCTGTAAATAATGCTATTGATGAAATCACGAAAATGGAGTTTAATTTAAGAAAACTCGAACTTCAGGATTTTACTAAAAACCCAAATCAGTTGGGGAGTTATCAGCGAAGTGTTTTACAGCAATATGTTGATTATTTAAATTCGAATATTCCAGACGACAGCACCAATACACTAAGCAAAAAAGCTTCTGATTCTATTTTGGCCAATTCTAAAAAGCTTTTGAGTTCTGTAAAGATAAAAGCTGAAAAGAAAAAAGAATCTTTGAATTTTGAAGAAAACAAACTGCTTCAGAATGAAATTGCAATTTCAGATCAACTTAGAAAAATACTTCGAATTATTGAGCGAGAAATCATTATCAATTCGATCAAAAACAATTCATTAAAAGAAAAATCATTAAAAAGAGTCAACGAAATTGTAACGGCTTCGGCAGTTATCGGTTTATTGCTGACGGTCTTTTTCTCGATTTTAATTGTTAGCGATTATTCAAAATCTCAATTGTATAAAAAACAGCTCGAAATCGCGAATTTCAAAACCAAAAATCTGCTAAAAAGCCGTGAACAATTAATCTCGACAGTAAGTCACGATTTAAAAACGCCTTTGAGCACCATTGTTGGTTATTCTGAACTTTTAGGAAATTCAGACATCAATACGAAGCAATCCTATTTTATTAAAAATATTAAAAACTCGTCTGAGTATATTACGCAATTGGTTCAGGATCTACTCGATTTTTCGCAGATCGAAGCAGGGAAAATTTCTATAGAAAAAGTTCCGTTTTCGTTGCCGGAAATCATTGAAGATGTGGCCAGAAATATTCAAACGGTTTACAAGCAAAAAGACATTGATCTTATTATCAATGTAGACGAACAATTTCAGAAACGTATCGTTGGCGATCCATTTCGTTTAAAACAAATCTTGACTAACATTATCGGAAATGCTTATAAATTTACTGAGGAAGGCCATATTCGAATTGCCGCTTACATAAATGACGATCAGTTTTTTACCATTTCAATTCAAGATACTGGAATCGGAATTGAAAAAGCAAATCAGAAATTGGTTTTTGAAGAATTTGCACAAGCCAATGAAGGCATTGAAAAGAAATATGGCGGAACTGGTTTAGGGTTATCAATTTGTCAGAAGATCATTTCTATTCTAGGCGGTAATTTAACTTTAGATAGTATTTTTGGAAAAGGAAGCACATTCATTATTAAACTGCCTTTATTATTCGATAATAGCCAAAACTTTACTGCAACCGAACTAAAACCTAAGACGGCAAAAAGCAGTAAAACACAAACTTTTATTGTTGTTGATGACGACATTAATCTTTTGAATCTAACAAGTGGGGTTTTAAAACAAGAACAGCATAGGGTTTATTCTTTTACTAATCCGGCAAAAGCTTTAGCAACGATTGAGACCACGCCTTTTGATTTTGTCATTACCGATATTCAAATGCCAGAAATAGACGGATTTCTATTTTTGGAAAAACTTCGTGAACTTCCAGATACCATTTTTAAAAATCAGCCTGTAATCGCATTGACTGGCCGCACCGATTTGGATCTTTCAGTTTATAAAAATGCTGGTTTTACAACAGTTATAAAGAAACCTTATTCGCCAAAAATTTTGCTCGAGACAATTCAGCATATTTTAGATCATGAAGAAATTCCGATAACTGAATCTACAGAGAATGCAAATGAAAATGCTTCTCAAATATATTCTTTAGAAACTTTGAAAGATTTTCTAGGTCAGGATGAATCGGCTTTGAAAGAAGTTTTGAAGTCTTTTATAGAAACATCAATCGAAAATTTAGGTTTTTTAAACGCTGCTGTTCAAGAGAAAAATCATGAGGAAATAAAATCTATTGCGCATCGTATTGCTCCCATGTTCAAGCAAATTCAGGCAAATGAGATTGGCGAAATTTTAAAAAATTTAGAAAAAGAAGATTTAAATACAATCGATATAAAAGCAACGTACGCAGATTTATCTGAAAAAGTAGAAGTCCTTTTTAAGGAATTGAAACAAGAGATTTAATGAAGCAATAAAAAAGCAGTCTTAAAGAGACTGCTTTTTTTATTCGATATTATATTGTTTCAATTTATTGTAAAGTGTTTTTCTGGTAATCTTCAGCAGTTTTGCTGCTTCAGATTTATTATTTTGCGTTTTTGACAAGGCACTAATAATAGTTTCTTTTTCGTTTTCAGACAATGAGAAAACTTCGGCAGTTGCGGCAGGCTGATTTTGGATCTGAAAAAATTCTGCTGGAAGCACATCACTTTCGATAAAATCACCACGAGTTAAAAGAGTGGCACGTTTTACACAGTTTTGCAATTCTCGTAAATTTCCTGGCCAAGAGTAGTTCTGAAAAATAGAAACCACTTCTGGAGAAAACCCAATAACATCCTTATGCAATTGCTGATTGGCTTTTTCTAAGAAATAATCTGCAAAAACCATTAAATCTTCGCCTCGATCTTTTAAAGATGGTGACTGAATTGAAAATTCATTGATTCTATGATATAAATCTTCTCTAAAATCGCCGTTTTTTACTGCCTCACGCAAATCTTCATTCGTTGCAGTAATAATGCGTATATCGACGTTTATTTCTTTATTGCTTCCTACCGGTTTAATTTTTCTTTCTTGAAGCGCTCTTAACAACTGGATTTGATTTTCGTACGAAAGATTTCCTATTTCATCCAAAAATAAAGTTCCACCATTGGCAGCTTCAAAATATCCTTTTTTATCATTAATTGCTCCAGTAAAAGATCCTTTTAGATGTCCAAAAAATTCGCTTGCAGCCAATTCTTTTGGAATCGCTCCGCAGTCTACTGCAATAAAATTATTGTCTTTTCTTCTGCTTTGCTGATGAATGCTTTTAGCAATGATTTCTTTTCCTGTACCGCTTTCACCAATTATTAAAACTGACATATCTGTCGGGCTCACCAATTGAATATGATCTAGAAGTTTTTTGGATGCAACAGAAATTCCTTTTACAAACTCATTGTCTCCCGATGAAGCCTGCTTTTTTACTGTCTTTTTTTCTTTTATAGGAGCTTGTTCTTCTTCCTCTTTTGGTGCTTGTAATGCATTGGTAATTACAAGAAGAACTTCGTCTGGATTAAATGGTTTAGAAATATAATCTGCTGCTCCATTTTTTATGGCTTTAACAGCAGTGTTTACATCAGAATATCCTGTCATTAAAATAACTGGAATATGAGGGTGAGAATTTTTAAATTCAGACATAAGTCCGATACCATCAGAATCAGGCAAGCGAAGGTCAGTCAAAATCAAATCGAATGACTCGTTTTTAACTGCTTCGCGCGCTTCTGTTGCTGAGAAAGTAGTGGTTACCTCATACGCTTTTTTGATTAGAAATTTCTCTAATAATTTACAGAACGCAATATCATCTTCTATCAGTAATATCTTCGGCATTTGCTTGTAGGGTCTTTTTGCTAAAATAATATTATTAAACTTGTTATTTCATAAAATTATGCAAAATATGTAAAAAAAAAGAGATTGCACAATGCAATCTCTTTTTCACCAAAAACATAAATCTAAATTCACCTAATTATATCTTCAACCAGTTACCATTGACATCTGAGTAAACAGTAGCCTTTTGGTCTCCAACTGATATTTCTAGTTTGTACTCTTTTTTGTCATTGACAAATGCTTTATCCAGTTTTGCTCCTGGATAAGCTGTCTGCAAAGCTGTTTTCACAGGTGCAGGCACAGCATCTACTGTAACCTCTGTGTATTCTGATTGAATAGCTACAGTTGCTTTAGTGTTTGGAGAAACAGGCAATACATTTGCGTGTATTGACATAGTTCCTAGAACCACTATTGCTGATAAGATTAGTTTTTTCATGATGCTGATTTTAATTATTTCTTAATGATATTTCCAGAAGCATCTGTAAAAATAGTATACTTCTTTTCTCCACTTGAAATCTCAAGTTTGTACTCATTTTTCTCGTTTTTATAAGCTTTTTCTAGCTTAGTATTCGGGAAAGATTTTTCAAGTGTAGACTTTACAGCGGCCGGAACGGCATCTATAGCTACTTCAGTAAACTCACTTTGAGCGAATACTGATTGAGAAATCGAAACTGCTGGAAGAACCGTAGCATTAACTGTAAAACTTCCTAATACAATCGCTGCTGATAAGATTAACTTTTTCATAATATTTAGTGGTTTAAATTATTTTTAAGAATGTTACCAGAAGCGTCTGTATAAACGATCGATTTTTCACCTCGAACAGTTATCTCAATTTTATACTCCTTTTTATCATTTACCCATGCTTTCTCAAGCACTACACCAGGATAAGCTTCATCTAAGCCTTTTTTTACGGCTGCGGGAACTCCATCTACTTCTTTGTATCCATCCTGATCATTTACTGTCTGCACCATTAAATTTGTTGCAACAGGGGTTTCTGCGTTCATCGACAAACTGCCTAAAACAATTGCTGCCGATAAGATTAACTTTTTCATAGTAATAGTTTTTAAGGGTTAGACTTAATTATTTTTTAATCCAAGTTCCATCTGCGTTAGCAAAAAGATTTCCTGATTTATCTCCAACAGTTACTTCAAGCTTGTATTCAGATTTTGTGTTTTTAAATGCTTTAGAAAGCACAGCATCTGGATATGCTTTTTTAAGAGCATCTGTAATTGCTGCTGGAACTTCTTCCAATTTAATTTCTGTATAATCATCTTGGATAGAGATTGTTTTTACGATTGTATTTGAAATTGGCGAAGTTGAAGCAAATGATGTTAAACCTCCCAAAACGATTGCGGCTGATAAAAATAAATTTTTCATGATAGTTGTTTTTTAATATAGTTAATTTGATCTTAGTATTCTTGATCCGGATTTTCACAAGACATCATTTTTTTGATTATTGTGTAATCCAAGTTCCGTCTGCATTAGCAAATAAGTTTCCTACTTTGTCACCAACAGTTACATCAAGTTTATACTGTTCTTTTTCGTTTTTATATGCTTTAGTAATTACTGCTTCTGGATATGCTTTTTTCAAAGACTCTTTAATCGCAGCTGGTAATTCTTCTAATTTGATTTCTGTATAATCGTCTGCGATAGAAACTACTTTTACATTTGTATTAGTAATTGGAGTAGTTGAAGCAAATGAAGTTAAACTTCCTAAAACAATTGCGGCTGATAAAAATAAATTTTTCATAACGTATATATTTAAATTAATAGTTGTTTACGCTTTAAGTAATGAAATTATTATGCCGTAAAAGAAAAGAGCCATGCCAAAGACCGTAAAAACCTGTATTAAAAGACTTTACATCAAATATAGCAAAAAAAGACAAAACGCGAAAGGTGTGTAAATGAGAAAAAAGGTGTGTAATAAGTAAACACTTTTAGTGTAACCTTTCGGAAGAAATTACAAATTTTAAAATCACAAATTCCAAAATAAGGGAGTAAAAGTTCTAGATTTTGGGATTTGGAATTTATCCCTAAGTTTCTAGATTGGAATTTTGTAAAAGAAAAAAGGCTTCCAAATCTGGAAGCCTTTATAACTATTCTGGACTATTCATTTTAAATGTATCCATAAATGCAGTTGTATAATCACCTGCAATATATTTTGGATCATCCATTAATTGTCTATGGAAAGGTATTGTAGTTTTCACACCCTCGATTACGAATTCATCCAAAGCTCTACGCATTTTGCTGATAGCTTCTTCACGAGACTGCGCAGTTGTAATTAACTTAGCAATCATAGAATCGTAGTTTGGCGGAATGCTATATCCTGAATATACGTGAGTATCTAAACGAACTCCGTGTCCTCCTGGCATATGAAGCGTAGTAATTTTTCCTGGTGAAGGACGAAAATCGTTGTAAGGATCTTCAGCATTAATACGAACTTCAATAGCATGTAATTGTGGAAGGTAGTTTTTACCAGAAATTGGAATTCCAGCAGCAACCATAATTTGCTCACGGATCAAATCATAATCAATAACTTGTTCTGTGATTGGGTGCTCAACCTGAATACGAGTATTCATTTCCATGAAATAGAAGTTTCTGTGTTTGTCCACTAAAAACTCTACAGTTCCAGCTCCTTCATATTTAATGAATTCAGCAGCCTTTACAGCAGCTTCTCCCATTCTAGCACGAAGGTCATCTGTCATGAAAGGCGAAGGTGTTTCTTCAGTTAGTTTTTGGTGACGACGTTGTACCGAACAGTCTCTTTCAGAAAGGTGACATGCTTTTCCGTAAGAATCTCCAACAACTTGAATTTCGATATGACGTGGCTCTTCAATAAGTTTCTCCATGTACATTCCGTCATTTCCAAATGCTGCAGCAGCTTCTTGACGCGCACTTTCCCAAGCTTTTAAAAGCTCTTCTTCTTTCCAGATTGCACGCATTCCTTTTCCACCACCACCAGCAGTAGCTTTCATCATAACTGGGTAACCAATTTCTTTAGCTACTTTTTGTGCATGTTCGTAAGATTCTAACAATCCGTCTGAACCTGGCACACAAGGTACTCCTGCCGCTTTCATTGTAGCTTTAGCAGAAGCTTTATCTCCCATTCGGTCGATCATTTCTGGAGCAGCACCGATAAATTTAATTCCATGCTCTTGACAGATTTTTGAGAATTTAGCATTCTCAGAAAGAAATCCATAACCTGGATGTATTGCGTCTGCATTTGTAATTTCTGCAGCAGCAATGATATTTGACATTTTCAAATACGATAAGTTACTTGGAGGAGGGCCAATACAAACCGCTTCATCAGCAAATTTAACATGTAAACTTTCTGCATCGGCTGTAGAGTAAACTGCAACAGTTTTGATTCCCATTTCCTTACATGTACGAATTACACGTAGTGCAATTTCTCCTCTATTCGCAATTAATATTTTTTTAAACATCTTATTTTAATTAGATAATTAGACAATTTGATAATTAGATAATTTTAGATGATTAACAAAACTTTTTTCGAACCATTCTAAAATCTAAAATCTAAAATCTAAATTTATTTATGATGGATCTACTAAGAATAAAGGTTGATCAAATTCTACTGGAGACATATCGTCTACAAGAATTTTTACAATTTTACCAGAAACTTCAGATTCGATTTCGTTGAATAATTTCATTGCTTCAATTACACAAAGAACATCACCTTTAGAAACAGTGCTTCCAACTTCTGTAAAAACTGGTTTATCTGGAGATGGTTTTCTATAGAATGTACCAATGATTGGAGATTTTATAGTAATATATTTAGAATCGTTAGCAGCTGGCGCTTCTGGAGTCACACTTACAACTGTTGGAGCCGTTACTTGTGGAACTGCCGCTTGAGGTAAAGCTGCCTGAGCAGGTAATTGCTGTACGTAAGTTGCTTCAGTTACATTTGTTTCTAAAGTTGTTCTGATCGTGATTTTTACATCATCCATTTCTAACTTCACTTCTGCAACGCCCGAATTTGCAACAAATTTGATTAGGTTTTGAATTTCTTTTAAATCCATAATGATTCGTTTTTAGTTTTAATTTATTTTTTATCGTAAGCCCATTTTAAATAGATAGATCCCCAAGTGAATCCACCACCAAAAGCAGCAAAGATAATGTTATCTCCCTTTTTAAGCTTATTTTCAAAATCAGCCAATACTAATGGTAAAGTTCCAGAAGTAGTATTTCCATATTTCTCGATATTTACTAGAACTTTAGAATCTTCCAATTCTAATCTTCCAGCAGTAGCATCAATAATACGTTTATTAGCTTGGTGTGGCACTAACCAGTCAACATCTTGATTTGTCAAATTATTTCTTTGCAAAATCAATTCACTGGCATCTGCCATATTAGTTACAGCATATTTGAAAACAGTTTTACCGTCTTGCATAATATTGTGCTGTCTATTTTTTACAGTATCTTCAGAAGGCGGAATCAAAGAACCTCCTGCTGGTATTTTAAGGAAGTCACGCCCTACACCATCACTTCTTAAATATTCATCCTGTAAACCTAAACCTTCATAATTTGGTTCGAAAAGAACTGCTCCAGCTCCATCTCCAAAAATAATACAAGTTGCTCTATCCGTATAATCTACAATAGATGACATTTTATCTGCACCAATTAAAAGTACTTTTTTGTAACGTCCAGACTGAACATATGCTGCAGCTGTAGACATTCCGTATAAGAAACTTGAACATGCCGCTTGCAAATCGTATGCAAATGCATTTGTTGCTCCAATTTCTGTTGCAACAAATACTCCTGTAGAAGCCACCATCATATCTGGTGTTGCAGTTGCCATTATAATCATATCAATCTCAAGCGGATCAATATTTGCTTTTGCAATTAAATCCTTTGCTGCTTGTATAGCAAGGTAAGATGTACCTTTATCAGCATCTTTAAGAATTCTTCTTTCTTTAATTCCTGTTCGAGCGGTAATCCACTCATCATTGGTATCAACCATTGTTTCTAATACTTGGTTCGAAAGAACGAAGTCAGGAACATAAGCTCCAACAGCGGTAATTGCGGCTGTGATTGTATTCATTATATTCTATTATTTTATTTTCAAATTAGATTAATCTGAAAAATTTTTAAAAGACCCGAAAATTACAAAAAAAAACGTAACGAATTTGTCTATATTTTCCTAAAAAACGAAAATTATAATCAACAAAAAAAACTCTCACTATGTGAGAGTTCTAGTATAATTTACAAAAACGTATTAAGCAACCGCTTCAGATTTATCGATAACAACTTGCCCTCTGTAGTACATTTTACCTTCATGCCAGTAAGCTCTGTGGTATAAATGCGCCTCACCTGTAATAGGACATGTAGCGATTTGAGCTACAGTAGCTTTGTAATGTGTTCTTCTCTTATCTCTTCTTGTTTTCGAGGTTTTTCTCTTAGGATGTGCCATTTTACTATATTATTTATCCGTTAATAGTTTCTTTAATTTTTCCCAACGCGGGTCAATATCTTCTTCTTTGTTACTCTCTTCCTTTTGTTCTTTTACACTTAACTCATTCAGTTTTGTCAAAGCCTCTGTTTGTAGACTTCCGTCTTTAACACCTGGATGAATTCTTTTGTGAGGTACAGAAAGCGCGATCATTTCATAAATATATTGCGCTACATCTATCTCGTGTTCACCATGTGGCAAAATCAACAATTCTTCATTATCATCATTAAATTCGTCTCCAAAGCGAACAATTAACTTCATTTTCCCTTTTATAGGTAAATCAAAATCTTCGCCTGTTAGATCACAAGGCACATTAACTGTTCCTTTGTGTTTGAATTCTAACTCTAACATAGTACTTTTCTTTTCGAAAAGCACATTAACTTTAATATCTGAACTTTGAAACTCATCATATTCAAAATTCTTAAAGAACTCGTTATTTATTTGATACTCAAAATGGTGTTTTCCTAGTTTTAATCCTACGAAAGGAATTAAAAATTCTTTTGTTTTGCTCATTTCAACATCAATTTGATCAATTCGATTCTAAAACTAGATATCTGAATTGGGGTGCAAAGATATAAAATTATTACAAATCTAATAATCTTATTGACCTTTTTTTGTTTATAACTGTTTTTCTTTTATTTTAAGAGGTTTTTGGCTAATCTCCTCATACTGATTACGCGAGCGAAAAATATCAATCGCAAGATAGACTCCTTCTTTAAAAGAATTATAATCTGCCATATCTTTCCCAGCAATATCGTAAGCTGTACCGTGGTCTGGAGAGGTTCTAACTTTATTTAAACCTGCTGTATAATTCACGCCTTTTCCAAAAGACAATGTCTTAAACGGAATTAATCCTTGATCGTGATACATTGCCACGATAGCATCATATTTTTCATATTGACTGCTTCCAAAAAAACCATCTGCAGGAAATGGACCAAAAGCCATTGTTCCCGAATCGAAGATTTTCTTTAAAGTTGGCTTCAAAATCAAATCATCTTCTTTTCCAATCACACCACCATCACCAGCATGCGGATTGAGTCCTAAAACTGCAATTTTTGGCTTCACTATACTAAAATCCTGAATCAAAGATTTTCTAATAGTTTCTATTTTTCTAGTTATCAATTCTTCTGTCAAATGAGAAGCAACTTCGTTTAAGGGCACATGATCTGTAATTAAACCTACTCGTAAATTATCTTGAACCATCATCATTAGCGCATCGCCATCTAATTCCTGATTCAAATAATCGGTATGCCCAGGAAATTTAAAATCCTCAGACTGTATATTGTATTTATTAATAGGAGCCGTTACTAAAACATCTATTTCGCCATCTTTCAAAGCTTTCGTTGCTGCCGTAAAAGATTTAATTGCATATTCTCCTATTTTAGGATCATTTACTCCAAAATTTATATCAACTCCTTCTCTCCAAAGATTTAGAACATTTACTTTACCCGGAATAATTTGATCTAACTTATCAACCCCATGAAATTGAATCGTCGACGTAAAGTTTTTTCTAACGAATGAAAGAATTTTAGCATTTGCAAAAATAACCGGCGTACACAATTCCAACATACGAGAATCTTCGAATGTTTTCAGTATAACTTCGCTTCCAATACCGTTTAAATCTCCAACTGAAATTCCAACAATTATATTTTCTGCTTTTTTATTCATGAGCTCAGTTTATTTATTACTAATTTTGATGTGCAAATTTAGTAAAATAAAACCACAATGTTCACAGGAATTATAGAAACACTCGGAAGGATTCACGAAATTCAAAAAGATCAAAACAATCTTCATATAACAGTTGACTCATCGATAACTCACGAATTAAAAATAGACCAAAGCGTTTCGCACAACGGAATATGCCTTACAGTAGTAGCTATTAAAGATTCTCTTTACACCGTAACGGCAATCGACGAAACTATTCTGAAAACCAATATTAGCGATTGGAAAACTGGTGACATTGTAAATCTAGAGAGGGGAATGAAACTTGGCGACCGCTTAGACGGACATATTGTACAAGGCCACGTAGATCAAACTGGAACCTGTGTTAGAATTGAAGAAGCAAACGGAAGTTGGAATTATACTTTTGAATACGATAAAAACCTAAACAATATCACAATCGAAAAAGGTTCGATTACAGTAAACGGAGTCAGTCTTACAGTTGTAAATTCTAAAACGAACGAATTTAGTGTTTCAATTATTCCTTATACATATGAACACACTAATTTTAAAGATTTCAAAATTGGAACAAAAATCAACCTTGAATTTGATGTAGTTGGAAAATACATCTCTAGACTTTACTCCATAAACAAGTAACGTTTAGAATCCCACAAAAAAAAGCTTCAATTAAATTGAAGCTTTTTTTATTTGATTTTTATATATTACAGTAGCACCTAAAGCTAAACCGCCTAATAGCAGAAAAACAACATGTTGATCTATTGGAAAACCCGCCCCATCATTACAATCAGGAAAAGCTGGATCATCGCAAACAGTAGTAGACATAGCATTTGCGCTTTTGGCTGTACTTCCTGAAGTTTCCGGAACTGGTGGATGCGCAGATCCTGCAGACATTAATAAAACATTTAATAATAAGGCAATTACTAAAAATGGGGCTTTTAGATTTTTCATAAATTCAAGCTATTGCAAACAGCAATTCTAGATAATTATTGACAAATATTCTTTAATAGAAATTTCGCACAAACGCATTTCCATCTCCAAAATCTTGGACAAAAGTATAAGTTTTTTACTCAAAACCAACTTTTAAAAGCAAAAATCCAGAACAAATTTTAACATTTTTCTTAAAAATACCTCTAATCCGTTTCAGAAAACGTTCTAGAAGAACAACGTTCATTTTCAGCACTATTCGCAAGACTTAAAAGGCTATAAGAATTTACTTATTTTAGTAGCGATAGTTTTTTGTTCTCTCAAAAAATGTCTTTTACCAAATATACGCCAAAAAAAGTAGTTTGGATTCAACTTAAATTACATTCAAGAGAATATTCTCAAATTAATATATTTGTAAAATCAAACACACATACAATCCAATTCTAAAAGATTTAAAACTTCAAATTCAAATCTATTTTTAATTTTAATTAATCAAATGAAAAAACCATATACAGTCGGAAGTTTATACGCAGGTGTTGGCGGTATTTGTTTAGGTTTTGAAAATGCAGGTTTTAAATTAGAGTGGGCAAATGAATTTGACAAAAAGGCCTGTGTTACCTACAGAAACAATTTCAAGCACACTCTTATTGAAGGAGATGTAATGCAGCTCGACGTAAAAGATCTCAATAAAATTGACATTCTTACAGCTGGATTTCCATGCCAACCCTTTTCTTTAGCTGGCCACCGAAAAGGTTTTAAAGACAGCAGAGGAAATCATTTTTTCAAAATACTGGATTTTATTGATGAGATGCGCCCTAAAGTAGTGTTTCTTGAAAATGTCAAAAACCTAAAAGGACACGATAAAGGAAATACAATGAAAGTAATTCAGCGCGAGATTAAAAAACGCGATTATACTTTTGACAGCGCTATCTTGAACACTAGGAATTTCGGAAATATTCCTCATAATCGTGAGCGAATTTTCATGGTTGCTTTTGATAAAAAATTTGTAAAAAAAGGTTTTAGATTTAATTTTCCGGAGAAAGAAGAATTAACAAAAAAGGTTACCGACTTAATTACAAAAGAAAAAGTCGACAAAAAATTCTATTACACAGAAGACAAATACATGTACAACATGCTAAAGGAAGCCGTTGTGAGAGAAGACCGAATTTATCAATTCAGGAGGCAGTATGTTCGAGAAAACAAAAAAGAAGTTTGTCCTACTTTAACCGCAAACATGGGAACCGGCGGCCACAATGTTCCGATCATCACAACAGAATTTGGCTTTAGAAAATTAACACCAAGAGAATGTTTTCGTTTTCAAGGATTTCCAGATCACTATAAATTACCAAAAATTTCAAATTCCAGTCTTTACAAACAAGCTGGAAATTCTGTAAGCATGCCTGTTATAGAAAGGCTCGCCTCTGAAATATTCAAATGCATTGAAAAAGCAGAAGCTAGACAGCTAAAAGCTGAAAAAGTTTAAATACTTAAAAGCATAATTGTTCCTTCAATTTTTGCCAGACAAACTTCCAGATTTTTTTCAATCTCTTTACTCCAGAACCTTAAAATCGTCCAATTTTCAGAAATAAGAAAAGCGTTAACTTCTCCGTCACGCTCAATATTTCTTTCAATTTTTGGAATCCAATATTCTCGATTCGTTTTAATTCTTAGTTGCTCCGTTTCCCAATCTTTTCCATGAAAGAATTCGCTATCAACAAAAATGGCAATTTTATATTTGGCAAAAGTAATATCAGGCCTTCCAAATACCTTTTTGTTATTTTTTCGGTATCTGTGACCCAATTTCCATAATGCTTTTGCAAGCCTTACTTCGCCTTTTGTAGCAGTGCTTTTTATCGCCTGCATAGTTTTCCTCCTCTGTTCGGGAGTTAATCTATCCATCTGAAGATTAAATTTGTTTTGGATCGATAAAGTTAAGGCTTTTTACAGAAATAGAAATTCAATTATTGAGTGTAAAAATTTCAACTTTTACATTTTTAAAGTACCTAAAAACAAAAAAGCCTTTACATTTCTGTAAAGGCTTCTGTTCTAAAAGAAGTGGTCCCACCTGGGCTCGAACCAGGGACCACCTGATTATGAGTCAGGTGCTCTAACCAGCTGAGCTATAGGACCGGTTTAGAGGATGCAATATTACTACTATTTTTCATTCACTCCAAATATTTTAAGACATCATTTTAATTTAATTTTAAATCTTTCTTCGAAACTTAAAAACGAAATTGATTTTCAACATCTTATTCAAAAATTAAAATGACATTTTTTTATTTAATTTCTTGACAAAGCTCGACCAAAACGCCATTTGTGTTCTTCGGATGAAGAAAAACGACCAATTTATTATCTGCTCCTTTCTTCGGAACTTCATTAATCAAGACAAAACCTTCATTTTTCAAACGTGCAATTTCGGCTTCGATATCATCAACATCAAAAGCGATATGATGAATTCCTTCTCCTTTTTTCTCCAAGAATTTAGCAATAGGACTTTCGGGGTTTGTTGCTACCAAAAGTTCGATTTTGTTATTTCCCGTCTGAAAAAAGGACGTTAACACCCCTTCGCTTTCTACTGCTTCCATTTTATAAGACGGAACACCAAGCATTTTTTCAAACAAAACATTAGCATCGTCCATATTTTTTACCGCAATCCCAATATGTTCTATTTTATTTACCATTTTTCGAAATTATTGATTTACATATGTTCTAAAATAACCACATTCGGCAATTACATCCTGATAATATTTCGTATCCGAATAGTCTTTTCTCAAAACTTTGAACGAGTTCCAAGCGATAAAATTAACTTTATCATCTTGAATTTCCCAATAGCTATTTATTTTATTGTATTTTTTATTGTAATAGTCATTTCGTTCACATTTCGAAATCAGATACAAGCATTTTGCTTTTTGTTCTTTATTCGAAGCTGCTTCAAAAGCTTTCTGATAATACATTTTAGAAACCGAATTATTCGTAATCATTTCTTTCATCGAATCCCTAAACGAATACGGGCCTGATCCATAACCTACAATACTCATCTCGTAAAAAGTTCTTCCGTTTCCAAAATGAGAAATATTATAAAACGCATTTCCTAACAAAAGGCTATTGGTGTAAACATCTTCTTTCTGAGCCAATTTATCCTGCATTTCTTTTATAGTGATCAAGAAATCCATAAAAGTATATTTTCTTTTTTGATACGCCGCGTGCTCGCAATCGTGGCAATCTTTTATATTTCCGTTAAACGGATTTCCTAAGAATTTAACATACTGAACAGAATCTGTTTGCTGCATAAAAGCAATTGCTTCTGGAATTTTGTTTTTGAAAGTGGACTGAATTGCTTGGAAATTATTAATATCCTTCAGTTTTAAACTATAAATTCCAGCACCAATTTTCTCGATTTCAGATTTATTAGATTTTTCCAAAAAGCTTTTTATTCCCAGCAAATTCTTTTCATTGTCATAATATGCATTTCCATCATTCCAATAACTATAGCGTGATTCTCCGTAAATCTCGGCCATAACCAAATTGCCTTGTTCCTTATACAAACGCGATAAATAGCTTCTGCTCCATGAAGAAGCATTTTGATAACGAAACGTGTCTCCTTTATAATTTTTAGGAAGTTCTGTGTATAGCCAATTTAAATCGGCTAGAATGGTTTTCTCATTTTTATCTGTCAGCTTATCAATCTTGCTTAAATTATTTACAAAATGCAATAAACGAAGCTGCATTGCCGCCAATTCTGTTTTCGGAAGTGTTTTTTCAGCTTTGCTGTAATTTTTATCTGCACTGGCATAATCGCCTTTTAGCGTTTGAAGATATCCAAGTGAAATATCCCATAAATAAGGCTTATCGGTATTTCCTGCAGCAGAAATTTTTGCAATTAAATCGATGGCGCTATTGTCAACTTTCGCTTTGTTTTCAGTTTTATTTTCAGCAACGGTTTGCGGTTTTGGTTTCTGATTCTCTCCTTGTCCGTCCGTCTGAAACGAATTGTTTATTTTTTGCTCTAGCGAATTAACCAATCTTGTTCCGAGATAATTTAAATGTTCGCTTTTAGGATCTAATTCGTAGATTTTTTCAATTGCCTGTTTTTCATCTTTATAATATCCGTGAATTGCCCAAAGGGCCGCCTTTTCTTTATTGTCTTTTGCCAACGCTAAAGCCTTAGTCCAATCTGACTCGTTTTTTGGTTTAAAGCTATACGCTGTAACCACTCTTAATTCTGGACACTTATCAAAAACCTGAGCATATAAATAGTTAGAAGTAGCGTATTTTTTTTGTTTATAATTAATACCGGCAACATACGCTAAAGCGCGATAATACAAAGTATTTCTGGCAACAGAACTTTCTGTTTTATTAAAAAAATCAATTGCTTTTTGTTTGTCGTTACTATAAAAACGCGCTTTCATGGTCAAAAACCAATATCTGTTTTTCAAAAACGGATCTGACAAAGTGTTGTAGACATTTTCTATCGACTGAATCATTTTGGTATCGTTGAACGTTTTTGCCACAACGGGATCGTAGCTCCAATAATCGTCTCCAATAGATACTGTTTCTATTTTTTGAGCCAAATACAAAAACTCGACAAAGTTTTTTACTTTCTCATCTTTCAGATTCAGCTTTTTGCCCCATTTTTGCGTGCTTTTATTTTCTTTTTTCGTTTTATAATAAACATGCAAACCTTCTATTTCTTCTTTATTTTTGATGGTATTTTTGTCATCAGAATAATATCTAGGCTTTTCATCACCAATCAAAAAATAATTGACTGTTGTGGTATCGACTTTTCCTTTTAGATAATCTGCCCAATCTGATTTTATATTTTTATTAAAACGAGAATTATGCTGGGTATCAAAACCAATTCCGTAAAAAATTCCACCCGATAAAAACAAAGGTGAGTATGATTTGTCGGCAAAAGTTTCTGGAGTAAAATTTGAATTATAGGCACCAAAATAATCCCAATCTCCATCTGCGCAGGCGTATATAATTCCGAATGCAGAAAGCAAAACGGCACTAGAAGCAAGAAATAATCTGCTTAAAAGTATTTTTCTCATAATTGTTTAAATTGAATTCGTCTAAATCGTAAAATATAATTTCGTTGGGCTTTTCTACAAGATTATCTTGCAAATCTTCTGCCATTTCTTTTAAATCTTTTGGTTTTATTTCTTCTATTTTCAAGAGATCATTTTCTTCATAAAAAACACCATTTTTATAATTGGAATGTTTTACCCTGAAAAAAATCGGGCTTGTTTTTTCAAAATTGGAATCTTTCTCTAGTTCTCTACTACTCATTTTAGAACGAAGTCCGATCACTTTATTATTTCTAATATGAACTCCCCACGAATAAATTGGAAAAGCAAAATCTAAATGAAGAGGATATCTTTTTAAACTTTTAAGATATCTTTCTGCCACTTTCTTATCGTAAATAGAATTTAGAGAATCGGGCGAAATCGATCCCATATTGTAATACATCAAAACTCCAGAATCAACATTCGGAATTTTTGTTTTTTTGAAATATTTCACCTGATGCAATCGAATGGTAGCTGAAAGTTTCTTCTTCGAAAGTTTTTTAAAAACTTCTATAAATTTTAAATAATTCTCTTTGCTTTTTAAGGTCCAATCGCAATCAATTTGAATTTCGTGACACGCGATTTTGTTTTTAGAATTGATTTGTTCTATAAAATCAAAGGTTTTCTGAGCCAGATCATTTACATCAAGATTAGGCTGAAGCATCACTTTGTTCTGAATAAAAACAACTGGAACAATAGCATATTCTTTTGGGTTTTCTTCAAATCGAACAGGACTGATGGGAATCGGAAAATTAGATTCTGGATGAATTCCAATATCAAAATACCTTACATAAAGTTTCTGTACATTGTTTCCTTTCAATGCTTCTTTTTCCGTTTCAGAAAACTTGAAGATTGTTTTCCAGTAATAAAAGGAGATTACGGGCTTTTCACTTTTAGTGCATGACAGCATTAAAAAGAGAAACAAAACTGGGAAAAATCGTTTGAACAAAACTTAGGAAAATTACATTTTAATTCAAAAGTAAGAAATTATAGCATTTTAAACACTAAAATTTTGGAAGATTTCCAAAAGTCCCAAATCCTAATAAATGGATAAAAAATTTCAATTAAAGCAAATATAATCGTTATTTTGTGCAATCAAATTGAAAAACCGTTATGTTGAAAGACACTTTAAAATACATTGCATTTGTAATTCTAATATCAATGATAAGCTGCGCGAAAAGAGGCAGCATTACCGGCGGTTTAAAAGATACGTTACCTCCTGTTTTGGT
This sequence comes from Flavobacterium sp. LK-23, assembly GCF_058135255.1. Lineage (NCBI taxonomy): Bacteria > Pseudomonadati > Bacteroidota > Flavobacteriia > Flavobacteriales > Flavobacteriaceae > Flavobacterium > Flavobacterium sp. LK-23. The sequence goes on along the minus strand of NZ_JBYUVT010000006.1, from coordinate 62,768 downwards.
ATCTAGTTTTCCTAAAAATTTCAGCACAGATTTTAAAGGAAATACTATTACTTTAAATTTTGACGAATATGTCAAACTTAAAAATACCAATAAACAGCTTATTATTTCTCCGCCTTTAAAAAATGAGCCATTAATTACGCCTACAAATGTCAGCAAATTTATAAAGATCGAGCTTCGAGATACTTTACAGCCCAACACAACTTATAGTTTAAATTTTGGACAGGCAATTACAGACAACAATGAAGGAAACGCACTAAACCAGTTTAAATATGTGTTTTCGACTGGATCGCATATTGATTCACTTAAACTGAACGGAAAAATTAAAGATGCGTACGGAAAGTATGTTGACAATTTTGTTTCTGTAATGTTATATGAAGTAAATGATAAATTTAAAGATTCTACCATTTACAAAGAGTTTCCGCGCTACATTACCAACACTTTGGACAGTATGCGAACTTTTCAGTTTGAAAATTTAAGAGAAGGAAAATATCTTTTGGTAGCATTAAAAGATAAAGGTTCAAATAATAAATTTAATCCAAAAGATGATAAAATCGGATTTTTGAAAAGCTATATCACAATTCCGACAGACACGGTTTATGAGGTGGAATTATTTAAAGAAACCTTGCCATTAAAAGCTTTCAAACCTATTCAAGCTTCAGGAAACCGTTTGTATCTTCCTTATGAAGGAAAACAGGATTTCAAAAATTCAAAACCAAAAATTACACTTAAAAATGGCGACGAAGTTCTTGAAACTATCGTAACGCAGTTTCCTAAAAAAGATTCGCTTCAAGTTTGGTACAAACCAATTAAAGCCGATTCGTTATCAATGGAAGTTGAAAAAGGAGATTATAAAAAAAGATTTTCGTTCAAGATTAAAGCCTTGAAAAAAGATACTTTAAATATTAAAGCGGTACAAAACGGTCAGATTAATTTTAGAGAACGCTTTACTTTGGAAACCGAAACTCCGTTGGTAAAATTTGACAAATCTAAAATCGCTTTGGTCAATAAAGATTCTGTTGCTGTTCCTTATACAACAGAATATGATGAATTTGAACAGAAATTATATTTCGATTTCCAAAAAGAACCATTGGACAAATATAGTTTTACTTTTTTACCAGGTGCTTTGACCGATTTTTATGAAAAGACAAATGATACTTTATCTTATAAACTCAGCACTAAAGAACATGCCGATTACGGAAATCTGATATTGACTCTTAAAAATGTCAAACGTTTTCCTATAATTGTTGAATTGACCAATAAAAAAGGAGATGTAGTTTTAGCCGAAGGGTATTCTGAAGGCGCAACTACTTTAGAATTCAATCTACTGCAACCTGATATTTTTACTGTACGCATTATTTATGACGACAATAAAAACAAACAATACGACACTGGTAATTTCTTAGAAAAGAAATACGCAGAAGAAGTATTTTATAATCAGGAAGAATTTGATGTGCGCGCCAATTGGGATCGGAACGAAACAATTGACTTGAGCATTCCTTTTAATCCAGAAGTCGAGAAGAAACAAGACGATAAAAAGAAAAAAGAAGCAGAAAAGAAACGAAAAGCCTTTTAAAACTTAATTTCAAACTGATCTCTATCGCTTAAAAAGTCTAATTTTTTACGCGTTTCATACATGGTGTTTTTGTCTAGTTCTACGACAAAGACACCATTTTTTTCTTGTGGCTCTAAAATATAATTGCCCAAAAAATCTATTGCTTGAGAATGGCCAATATGTTCGTAATCGTAAGCATCGTTACCAATTCTGTTTACCCCAACCACATACGAAAGATTTTCTATAGCACGTGCTTTTAGCAAAGCATCCCAAGCATTGGTGCGCACTTTAGGCCAATTGGCAACATATAAAATCAGATCGTAATTTTCTGTATTGCGCACAAAAACCGGAAATCTCAAATCGTAACAAACCTGCAAACATATTTTCCAATCCAGATAGTCTACAATAACTTTTTGATTTCCGCATGTATACACTTTGTCCTCACCTGCCAGAGAAAAGGAATGACGTTTATCGTAATATTGGATTTCGCCTGACGGAAAAACAAAAATCATACGATTATAATACTTTCCATTTTCTGCAATGACTACACTTCCTACAATTGCGCTATTTTTTTGTTTTGCTTTAAACTTCATCCAACCAATTGTTTCGCCTTGCATAGTTTCAGCAACTTCAGGAGCATTCATTGTAAATCCGGTCGAAAACATTTCAGGGAGCACAATGAGATTGACTTCCGATTGAATTTCATCAATTTTTGAATCAAAATTTTCTCTGTTTTTACTGGCATCTTGCCAAAAAAGATCGGTTTGGATTAAAGCAATTTTCATCAGATTTTAGAGATAAGTAGAAAAATTGGTTTTGAAATTAAATTACAGTCAATTCAGGAAAATTCTCTTTGTATGACTTCAATTTTTCATGAGCCGGCTCTTCCTCTGTTATAACATAATTCAGTTCAGATAAACTAGCAATTTTCATTTTAAGAACAGTATTTAGTTTCTCCGTAATAGTCAAAACTGCCGTTTTTTTAGAAGCCTGAATCATTGCTTTTTTTACCTGAACGGTTTCCCAATCAGAATCAGAATAACCGCCGTCTATGTCTAAAGCATTTGTCCCTAAAACTAAAAGGTCTGCTTTTATATTGGCCAATTGATGAAAAGCTTCTCCGCTCACACACATCTGACTGTAAGAAGAAATGCTTCCGCCAATCATGATCGTTTTAATATTGGGTTTATCTAAAAGCTGAACCGCAGTTAAAGCCGTAATTGTAAAAACAGTTAAATTAAGATCGTTTGGAATTAACCGGATGAACTCTCGAATAGTAGTTCCTCCATCAACAATTAAAACCATTCCGTCATGAAGAAGGCCAACCGCTTTTTGTGCAATAACTTGTTTGGCTTCAACAGCATAAGTCTGGTTCGATGAAGAATAGTGATATCCTTTGGTCATGGCGCCTCCTTTTACTTTAATTAAAAGTGCGTCAGCGTCAAGTTCATTAATATCACGACGAACAGTATCTTCAGAAACACCAAGTTTAGCCGAAAGAGTTTCAAAACTCACACGCGTGTGCAAATTGATCTCTTTTAGAATATGATTTTTACGTTCTTCTTTACTGTAATTTAAAACTTCATTTTCAGTGCTCATGCCGATTGTTTTTTCTAATTACAAAAATAAACATTTCATTAAATAATTCATCGAAACAAAAAACCAAATTAAAGCACTACATCAATTTAAAATAAAACAGAACCAGTTAATAACAAAAGCCTAAAATCATTTATTTTAAACTCTCTTACACAACAAATTGAAGCTTTTAAGAGATATTGATTCAGTTTTAGATATTATGCTGTAAATAGAAACAAAAAACGCTTCCGTCGTAACGGAAGCGTTTTTTAAAATATACTAAATTGCGTATTATCCTTTCAAGCTTGCTGCTAAATACTCACGGTTCATACGCGCAATATTTTCAAGCGAAATTCCTTTTGGACATTCGATTTCGCAAGCTCCTGTATTTGTACAGTTACCAAAACCTTCTAAATCCATTTGGTGAACCATGTGTAAAACACGATCCGTTGCTTCAACTTTACCTTGTGGCAATAATGCATATTGAGAAACTTTTGCAGAAACGAATAACATTGCTGAAGAGTTTTTACAAGTTGCAACACAAGCTCCACAACCAATACAAGCAGCAGCATCAAATGATTTATCTGCATCGTCTTTGTTAACTGGAATAGTATTAGCGTCGATTGTATTTCCTGAAGTATTTACAGAAATGAATCCTCCTGCGTGCTGAATTCTGTCAAAAGAACTTCTGTCAACCACTAAATCCTTAATTACAGGGAAAGCTTTTGCTCTAAATGGCTCGATAAAAATCGTATCTCCATCTTTAAACATACGCATGTGCAACTGACAAGTTGTAACTCCTCTGTCTGGTCCGTGTGCTTCACCGTTAATAAATAAAGAACACATTCCGCAGATTCCCTCACGACAATCGTGGTCAAATGCTACAGGCTCTTCTCCTTTATTGATTAAACCTTCGTTAAGAACGTCTAACATTTCAAGGAAAGACATGTCTGGTTCGATTCCATCGATAGGATATTCTACAATCCCTCCTTTATCTTGAGCGTTTTTTTGACGCCATATTTTTAATGTAAGTTTCATTTTGTATAAGTATTAAGTATTAAGAAAAAAGTATTAAGACTTTTCTAAATACTATTTATAGCTTCTTTGAACTAATTTAATGTTTTCGTAGTTAAGAGGTTCTTTGTGTAATACTGCATCACTTGGTTTTCCTTTGTATTCCCAAGCAGCAACATATGCAAAGTTTTCGTCGTCACGAAGTGCTTCTCCTTCTTCTGTTTGGTATTCCTCACGGAAGTGACCTCCACAAGATTCGTTACGGTGTAAAGCATCTTTCGCGAACAATTCTCCTAATTCTAAGAAATCGGCAACACGAGTTGCTTTTTCTAATTCCTGATTAAATTCGTAAGCGCCTCCAGGAACTTTTACATCTTTATAAAACTCTTCACGTAAAGCAGCAATTTCTTCGATCGCTTCAGTTAAACCTTTAGCGTTACGAGCCATACCTACTTTATTCCACATAATTTTTCCCAATTTTTTATGGAAATAATCTACAGAATGTTTACCGTTGTTATTGATAAATTTATTGATTTGATCTACAACCGCTTTTTCAGCTTCAACGAATTCTGGTAAGTCTGTAGAAATTTCACCCATTTTAATATCTGGAGCTAAATAATCTCCGATAGTATAAGGCAATACGAAATAACCATCAGCTAAACCTTGCATTAAGGCAGAAGCTCCAAGTCTGTTTGCTCCGTGGTCAGAGAAGTTAGATTCTCCAATTGAGAAACATCCCGGAATTGTTGTCATTAAGTTATAATCAACCCAAGTTCCACCCATTGTATAGTGAACTGCTGGGTAAATCATCATTGGTGTTGTATAAGGATCTTCGTCGACGATTTTGTAATACATCTGGAATAAGTTTCCGTATTTACTTTTCACGATTGCAGCTCCTAATTTAGTTACCAAAGCAGCATCTTTATCATCTAAACCTTTTACATAAGCATCTTCAGTTCCGTAACGTTTGATAGCTGCTGCAAAATCTAAGTAAACCGCTTCTCCAGTTTTGTTAACTCCAAAACCAGCATCACATCTTTCTTTAGCTGCACGAGACGCAACGTCACGAGGTACTAAGTTACCAAAAGCAGGATATCTTCTTTCTAAGAAATAATCTCTTTCGTCTTCAGATAAATCTGTTGCTTTTTTCTTTCCTTCACGGATAGCTTTTGCATCCTCAAGGTTTTTTGGTACCCAAATACGACCATCATTACGTAAAGACTCAGACATCAAAGTCAATTTAGACTGGTGATCTCCTGAAACTGGAATACATGTTGGGTGAATTTGTGTATAACAAGGATTTGCGAAAAACGCTCCTTTTTTATGAATTTTCCAAGCTGCTGTTGCGTTACTTCCCATAGCATTTGTTGAAAGGAAAAATACGTTTCCGTATCCTCCAGAACCAACTACTACCGCGTGAGCAGAATGTCTTTCTATTTTTCCTGTGATTAAGTCACGAGCGATAATACCTCTCGCTTTTCCGTTCACGATTACAATGTCAAGCATTTCGTGACGGTTATACATTTTAATTTTTCCACGACCAATTTGACGGTTCATTGCAGAATAAGCTCCTAACAATAATTGTTGTCCAGTTTGTCCTTGTGCATAAAATGTACGAGAAACCAAAGTTCCTCCAAAAGAACGGTTATCTAAAAGTCCACCATATTCACGAGCCAATGGCACCCCTTGAGCCACACATTGGTCAATAATATTACCAGAAACTTCAGCCAAACGATAAACGTTTGCCTCACGAGCACGGTAATCACCACCTTTTACAGTATCGTAAAACAATCTGTAAATCGAGTCACCGTCACCTTTATAGTTTTTTGCTGCGTTGATACCCCCTTGTGCTGCAATAGAGTGCGCACGACGTGGAGAATCTTGGAAGCAAAATGCTTTTACGTTATATCCTAACTCCGCTAAAGTAGCCGCAGCCGAACCTCCAGCTAAACCTGTACCAACTACAATAATATCAAGATTACGTTTGTTAGCAGGGTTTACTAAATTAATATGATCTTTATAATTTGTCCATTTGTCCGCTATAGGACCATTTGGAATTTTTGAATCTAATGCCATTATAATTGATATTAATTATTGAAATGATGAAATAAAGCGATAATTACGAAAAGCGCTGGAACTACAACTGCGAACCAGTAACCTACTTTTGATAAAAATCTAGAGTACTTGTTGTGCATCCCTACAGATTGAAGAGAAGATGCAAACCCATGCCACAAGTGGAATCCTAAAAGGATAAATGACACGCAGTACAATGCCGTACGAATTGGGTCGTGAAATTTGTGAACTAACTCACCATAATACCTCGTAGCATCTGGTGCCGTACCAGCTATATATTTATAGCTAACTTCAGGAAACCAGAAATCATAAAAGTGCAATCCTAAGAAAGCCAAAATAACCAATCCAGAAATAATCATATTTCTAGAACTCCATGAAGCGTTTGCCGCTCCGTTGTATTTAGCGTACGCAATTGGTCGTGCCGCGCTATTTTGAGCAGTAAGAATAAATCCCATTACGAAATGGAAAATTACTCCGAATGCCAAAACTGGCTGCATTACATATTGTATCAGCGGATTGTATCCCATAAAGTGAGAAGCTTCGTTGAAAACATCTTCACTCAAAATAGAAATAAAATTTAAGGAAACATGCAGCGCTAAAAACGTGATTAAGAATATTCCCGAAAGAGCCATAGCTACTTTCTTTAAGATGGAAGCATTCAATAGTGCAGATTGTGCCATAAGTGTTAAGTAGTTTGTTTTAAAAAATTAGACAAAAATAACTCAATTACAAAAGAACTACAACCATTTCGCTGTTATTTATAATGATTTTAAAATAGCACAATTCTACGTATTTTTACGTACAAAATTAAAACTGATAAAAAATAATTCACTATAGAAAACCTCAAATCATTGCTTTGTAAAACAGAATCAAGGATTTCGACTCTAAGTAGATTACTAAAAATTTATGATATTGTTATTTTATTCGAAGTTTTAATTTGTTTTCTTCAAAAGTGTAGGGTCATCAAAATTTTATCAAAGTAAAAAATTGCCATTCCGCAACATAGTTTTACCTTTAGCGGCTCAAAAAAATAAGAATGAAAACAGGAATTGATGCTATTTCATTTGACGTAGCAAACATACATTTACCCATAAAAACTTTGGCTGTTGCCAGAAATATTGAACCCGAGAAACTAGAAAAAGGTCTTGGTCTAATAAAAATGACCTTCCCAGACGTTCATCAGGATGCGGTTGTTTTTGGAGCAAATGCTTTAACAAAACTTATCATTGACAATAAAATTGACTTAAAAGAAATCAGTCGAATCTATGTTGGTACCGAAAGCGGTATTGACAGTTCTAAACCCATTGCTTCTTATCTAATTAGTTTAATGGAGCAGAAATTTGGCGAAGATTCATTAGCAGAATGTGATGTTGTAGATTTTACTTTCGCTTGTATTGGCGGTGTAGACGCTTTGCAAAACTGTCTTGATTTTGTAAAATTAAATCCAACTAAAAAAGCCATTGTAGTTACGTCTGATTTTGCAAAATACGATTTAAATTCTGGAGGAGAATACACACAAGGTGCTGGAGCGGTTGCAATGCTGATCACTGCAGAACCGAAAATTATTGCTTTTGATGATAATTGGGCAACGAGCACAAAAGGTGTTTTTGACTTCTTTAAACCATACAGAACAATTGCTAAAGAAGAAATCACTAAAAACGCAAACAACGATTCTTGGTTTGATAATTTAGAAGCTGAAATCGAAATTCATAAAGATCAACCGGTTTTTGACGGACAATATTCTAATCAATGTTATATGGATCGTACGCGAAATGCTTACTTTTCATTCAAAAAATTAAAAAACACAACCGAAACGTTATATAATACTTGGCATAGTATTGTAATGCACTTGCCATATTCTTTCCAAGGAAGAAGAATGTTATCCGAAATCTACGCTTTAGATAGTGCCGAAAAAATTATCGCCGATGATATTGCTCCAGCAGATTATCAGACAAAAATTAAAGAAGTAGCAAAATCGGATGATTACAGAAGTTTTGTTACTGAGAAATTACAGCCTGCAGAATTGGCTTCATCTTTAATTGGAAATCTTTACACTGGTTCTATTTTCATGGGATTGTTGTCTACGTTAGCTCATTTTTATGATACAAAAAAAGAAGTTGCTGGAACTAAATTCGGTTTCTTAGCTTACGGAAGCGGATCGAAATCGAAAGTTTTTGAAGGAACGATCCAGCCAGAATGGAAATCGGCTTTAGAAAATGTGAAACTTTTTGAAAATTTAGCTGAAAGCGTTGAAATTGATTTCAATACTTACGAAAGTCTTCATAAAAAAGAACAAAAACAAAGCGTAAGAACTCCTAAAAACGAATGGGTTTTAGATCGAATCGAAAAAGAGATTCCTGTTTTGATTGGAGCGAGATATTATAAATGGGTGGATTAAATTCCAATATTTGAAATTCCAAATTCCAAAACCGAAGCTTGATGTTTCGGTTTTTTTTATGTTTTTTGAAATTTAACCGCAAAGTTCGCAAAGGATTACGCAAAGTTCGCAAAGCTTTTCATGAATACAAAGCTTTGCGAACTTTGCGTTTATTTAGATATCACAAAAAAACCTTTGCGTCCTTTGCGGTTAAATAAAAGGTAATCAATCCTTCTTATGCTGTTCGGTATAATTTTGATTTCCTTTAATTCGAGTATCTTCGGTATGCATTCCGTTTGCCATTCCTAACATGAAGGCTGTAATTACGATTATAAATTTTCTTTTTATCCAATTAAGAAGCGGTCGCTTAGATTGCTCCAAGCGAGAATTTTTATTTTGTTTATACATTTTAAGAATGATAAATGATTAGACATTATTGAATCATCTATGCTCAGAAATAAATTTCTTAAGCGTTGTATAAACTTTTAGCGAAGTCTTTTGAAGTGATTATTTCATTTATAAAAACAGATTGATTTATAAATGAAGTTAGGTTTTGATAAAGCAGGTTTTGAAGTTTCAGCAATTTCTTGATTTGGAAAGTAAAGACATTTTCGGTTTTGAGAAAATTCAAAACAATTGAAAATCTTATTTCATTCCAAGAAACAGCTTGTCCGAATTTATAAAAACGAGAGCTTTTAAAATTTAATTCTCTTTTTAAAACTACAAACGAAGACTGATAATATTCTGCCGATTTAGATTGAGAATATAAAGTACCATCGCCCGCAATCACGACAAAAGTCAGAAAGAGTGCGATTAAGTATTTTATATGTTTTTTCAATCTTTGAGTTTTAGATTCTGGAACGAAAATACGAATTTCAAATAAAAAAAACGAAGTAAATGCTTCCGTTTTCTATTCTTTTACTTCACGAAGTTGTCATCCTGAGCGAAGTCGAAGAACACACAAGTAGCTCCGCAACAATATTCCAATCTTTGTCGAGCAACTAACGCTTCCTTCGACTTCGCTCAGGATGACAAGATTGTGTTTAAAACTTTGGCAAAGGTCTTGGCACATAAAGCAACAACCCCAATCCCAAAACAAAAATTGCACAACTCAAAAACATACAAACTCCGTTTTTCAAAACAAAAAATGAAAATCCAACAGCAACCGAACCCACAATTACCATTAAAGACTTTACAGTTTCGGTTTTTATAAAAGCAAATGCATGCAAAGCCAAACCAAGAAAAAGTAAAGACGGCCCAACAACAACAAAAGGATACAAAATACTTGGCGAATTACTGATTTGATGACTTAATGCTTCTTTTGCCATTTCATTATTTCCATAACTCGACATTAGAAAATCTATTGTACAAAGTCCGATATGGGCAATAACGCCTAAAGTTGTCAAAATCGAAGCGACTTTATTAGTTTTTGTTTTAGGAAATGCGTCATTAAACGACAACAAAAAACAAGCTCCAATTAAATTAAACCAATGCGCAAAATCTATCGACGTATTGAAACTCGGAAAAATGTTAGAAAATAATAAATAACTAGCTAAGAAAAATAGCAACCCGATCGTGCAAAAATGTTTTGTTTTCATAATTTGTTTTAAAAATTGATGAAGCAAAACTAAAATCAAAATTTACCTAAAATCCTTATTTTACTGACTTAGGTACGAAATGCATTGTTTTAGGTATGAAATTTACAATGCAGTTAAAACATCTTTATAATTTCTGGAAACTGGAAGTTCTATTTGAGTTAAAATAATGGTGTTTGAATTTCGCCAAGATTTAAAATGCGACGGATTTATTAAATGCGAACGATGAATTTGCACTAAAAAACCAAAATCGTCCTGAACTTTTTTGAGCGAAGATCGAATAAGTTTCGAATGAAGTTTATCATTTTCGAGATAAAAAATCTCAACATAATTCTGCGCATTCGAAATACAGACTAAATCGCATTTATTGATTTTTAGAATGTCTAATCTATTTTCTCCTTTAAATAGCAGAACATCTTCTTTTATTGGAATGAGTTTGATTAAATATCTTCGTGCGAGAACAATCACAGGAGTTATGATTAGAGCGACTTTTATAAAAATTACAGAAAAGAATTCTGAAAAAGTATATCCGCCACTTAAAATTGGGCTTTTATAAAAGGCAAAAACTCCAATTAAATACAATCCATGAAACAGAAAAACGGCTATTATTTCTAAACTGATATTCCACTTTCCTATTCTTTCGTAAAAGTTTTTTTGAATAAAAGCTAAAAGACTATAACATAAAAAAGCCATAACACTAAACCCAAAACTAATTAAAAACCACGCTCTGAAATTTATAGTTCCGTCGTCAAAGGGCCTTATGATGAAAGCAAAAACGAAAAGCCATAAACTTATTAGAATGGCAATTACTAAATGATGCTTTATTGATGGATTTAGTTTATACATATTAGCTGAAAATTTTACCGCAAAGCACGCAAAGTTTTTCTGTTTAAGTTATCTAAATAAATGCAAAGTTCACAAAGCTTTAAACGCAAAACTTTGCGAACTTTGCGTAAGCCTTAGCGGACTTTGCGGTTAAAAAACCTATTTATTTATAAATCGTAAACTTATTATGACTCAAAGTAAAACCTAGATTCTCATAAATCGCCACGTTTTCTACTCGTTTCTTATTTGTCGTAACTTCAATACTTTTTAAATCATTTTTCTCAGCAAAATTCAAAATTTCATTTATTAATAATCTTCCAACGCCTTGACCACGATATTTTTGATGAATGAAAAACTCCTGAATTTCCCCAATCAATCCGCAATGATGTAGAAGATTCTGAGTATGAAAACTAATAAAACCTAAACCTTCATTTTCGTTTTCGGCAATTAGATAAAGATTTTTTCGGTTTGAAATGTTTTCATTGAATATTGTTTCGAACATTTTAAAATCTAAAACTTCGTTTTCGAGTTCACAGATTGCTTTGTAGACGAAGTCTAAGTCGTGATTTTCTACTTTTCTGATGTTTACTTTTAGATTCATATCTCTAACTAATATCAGTCAGTTTTACAATTTTATCGTCTAAGAATTGAAAAATCGATTTTCCTTTCATATTTAATTCTTGACCAGCTTTTAATCCGTTTGGAAAATCTATTGCTAGAACAGCATAATAATCAATGTCAATTATTGCTGTAATTTCATCTTGCTTAATTGATGTAATAGTTTGTTTTCGTGCTGAGAAATATTCTTTTCCTTTTTCGGCTTGGGCAGAAAATTCTTTTATTCCATTCAAAGTCAGGTTGATTTCGCCATTTTGAATGTTTTCAAAAATAACCGATTCGTCAAAATCAGCAATCATTTTATTGATATCAAATTGATTATATCCTTCGATATAATTTTGAATTATTTTTTCTTTGTTGTTCATATCACTCCTAATTTATAAATTACCGTAAACCACAATGTAGTCCGCATAAAACATTTTATCATTTAGCCAATTAATAATTTCTTTTAAAAACATTTTGACTTTTTCATCATCAGTCTCAATCTGATTTATTTTTTTGACAATTTCTGTACAGGTTATATTATCAAAAAAATTATGTCCTAAAACATCAAATTTATTTTCAACTAAATTATTCCAAGGATTTTTTAGCGGATAAACTGATTTAAATGTCTCTATAACAATATTAAAATCCTCTGTTTGAATAAAAACATCACTTCTTTTTGCAGTTTTATAAAATTCTCCTTTTGCAGTTTCTGGCCATAAAATAAAACCGATTTTTGAAACAGGATTATTTCCTGTGGCTATGACAACTGGCTTTTGATTAATTCTTTCAATTGCTTTTACCACATCCCGATTACAAATTTGATATTCCTTTTTTGCAATTTCTTCTTTGCATTCAGTTTTCTCACAAATCTCTCTAATGTTTTCATTATGAAAATCTTGTTCGGAGAGCGCAACATCATTATTGTTCTTTTTAAGAAGCTGAATTGCTTTGGCTAAAGGAATTGAGATTTTACTTCTTAATATTTTTACACTTTCATCCATTCTTCATTACAAATATTCATTCAACCCAAGTCGTTCAAATTTCTGTTTATACTTTTGAACATAATTTTTCCACTCCTCGTCATTTTTATAAACTGAAAAAGCATAATCAACCGTTTCTTTGCCGAAATGATTCCCAAAAATATTATCCAAATATTGAATTCCTAAATCGATTACTTGTTTTAAAACCTGTAATTTAGCAATTCCAGTTGCTTTGCAAGCTTTATCCAGCCACAATCCTTTTCCAATTTTCACATATTCTACAAGAAGGTTTTCTGTTATAAACTGAGAAGGAACATCGTTGATATCTGGTTCATGTCTTCCGTTTTTAAAAACCAACAAAATCAATTCTTCCGAATAATATTCCTCTGGGATTAATCTCAACATTGTACCACTTTCCGCTGCTTTAAAACAGAGTTCTTTCGTTATAAACCCATCAGGAATTACCTGAATCGCAAAACCATCTTTGTTAACTAATTTCTCGCAAAGCTCATAAGTTATTAACTCCTGATCGATAAACGGCAAAGCATGAAAGGTAGTATTTAATGCCAGATTGCAAAGTTCTTCAGTTTTAAATTGCTTCGGAACGAGTTTAAAATCTCTGTAATTTGCCAAAACACGATCGCGCCAATATTCATAAGTTTTAGCCGGTGGGTTATTTTGTTTTAAAACCAATTCTCCTCTTGCCAAATCACGTTCCAATTCTTCAAAAGTTTCAATTAACGGATTATCGAGTAATTTTCGAAGTTCGTTTGAGATAATTTCTTCGTCGGTTTCATCATCATATTCGCATTCGTTTTTTGGATCAATTTCATCTCTATCATTATAATAAAACAAATCATTTTTTCTTTCTGCAAATGCTGTATTGTGATCTGTTACGATAAAAACTGGTGAATTAATAGAACCCGAACAATTAAAACTTCCATGATTATAATACGTCATCACAACTTCTTTTGCTGTAACATTTCCTTTTACTTCAACATTCGCTCCGCCAAGCAAAAGACTTTGACAATTTACGCTTCCGCTAATGAAAACATACGGACCATAATCGCCTTCGGCATTAATAATTGAACCGTTTACAGAGAAATTTCCATTTATAAAAATACCTTCAATTCTTATTTCTCCGATTTTTTTAGCCGGAAGATTTAGCAATTTAGTCAGCCATTTTTTCTCTTTATCCTCATAAAGGTCTAAATAAAAATTCCCTTCAAAATTGACATCTTCATCTGCTGTAAGAAAAAAATCTTCGTCTTCCCATTCGTCAAAATAATCAAACTTTTCATCTTCAGTTAAAAAAGGATATTTGTTCTTGATCTCGGCTATAGTAATTAATTTGAAATTGGAAGTCTGCATTTTATTGGTGTTAATCGAAGTTGATTTTTTGAATATCAAGATTACACAATTCTAAATTCAAAACCAATTCGATAGTCAGAAAAATTGTATTTTTACTTTTGAAATATTTTTAGAAATATACTAAACAATCTTGTTTTGAACGGAAACTAAAAACCTAAAAGATTTTTAAATATCTTTGAATCATGAGTACAGCAACAAAACCAAAACATATCGGCAGAAACATTAGCCGAATTAGAGAACTGAGAGATATGAAGCAGGAAGCGCTAGCTATTGCACTTGGTGTTAGTCAGCAGACCATCTCTATTATTGAAGGAACTGAAAACGTTGATGAAGAAAAACTAAAGAAAATTGCTGAAGTTTTAGGTGTTCCAGCTGATGTAATCAGGAACTTTTCTGAAGAAGCTGTTTTTAATATTATGGGGAATAGTTATGACAATGGATCTTCATCAATAAATCATAATAATTGTACATTTAATCCACTTGATAAACTTTTGGAAGTTATTGAAAAGAATGAAAAACTTTATGAAAGGTTGGTTGAAGCTGAAAAAGAGAAAGTTGCTCTTTTGGAGAAGTTACTTGATAAGAAATAGAAATTTATTTTTATAAAAGAAAAAAAACCGAAGTTTTGAAATTTCAAAGCTTCGGTTTTTTTTATGACAAAATCTAATCCAATGCCCTTCTTAAGCAGTTATCAATTAACTTAACAATTTTTCCTTCATACATACTAAGCCTTATTGGAAATGTTGTAAATTCATAATTTTCACTAAAACTAGAACTTGATGAAGGTTGAATAATTACAATTTTATCGTTATTAATAAATCCAGTCCAAGTTATTGGATAACTTATATGATAAGGATTTAGTGGTTTATCCGCATTTAGCATAATTGTTACATGTCCAGAAGGTTCTGCATTATCTTTAAAGCTTTTGTTTATATCCCACATTTTTTGATTAGTTATGTTTAAAAATCCATGTCTGAAATTTCAATTTCCGTTATCTCCTCATCTTCATAAATAATACTTAAATATATTTCACAACTCACATACATTATTTCTGTTTTCGCGTTTCTATATCCATAATAAGAGTCTCGCCCATAATAGTCATATTCATAATATTCGAATTCTACTTCAACTTCAGCATTGGCTGTAAAATTGACAACAATTCTACCATCGACCATTTCATATAAAAACAAATTATCATACTCATAAAAATGAGCTTTTATGACTGTATAATGCTCAGTACTTTCATTTGAAGTTTTTCTCTCAAACCAAGAAGTAAGTCTATAAGATTTATTAAAACCTATCTCTTCACAAACCACATCTGATAACCAATCCTCATCAAGTTTTTCACTGAGCCAATCATAATTTATTAAATCAATTTTATTTGAATGTCTTTCGATAAAATCTTTGGGATTTCGGAAATAGTTTACTTTAATACCAAAATTATCACATTCTTCTTTTAATGTTTGATGAAGTTCTGTTGTATTTTTATTATTAATATCACCAAAATCTTTAACATTATTACTAATAAAAACTACTTGTTTTTCATGGCTAATTTTACAATGATCAAGAATTGTTAGCCAAATTATTGAATCTCTAAAACCTTCATCACCATCTCTAAAAGGTTTTTCTCTGTTTATCGCTCTTTTAATAATTTCCGGCAAGTATTCATTCTTATATGCTATAATATTAGAATCATTAATTTCTAACTTTTCTTTAATGAATTCTATATATTTTGTTACTTCTTCATCTAGATCCAATTCAAATTTCTCAATAAAACTTCTATTTAAATTTTGATTTATAGCAATTTTATTTTTCTCGAGATTTGCTAAATTTTCATTTAGCGTTCTTATATAGAGACCTTTTAATTCTTCAAGTATTATTTGTGGAACAATTAATTTTGAATCCGTTTTTTTTAAATAATCTTTTAAGACTTCAAAATCTTGAGACTTTAAAAAGAAATCATTCCTAAAAATATTTGTATCTAAAATTATATTCATTCTTCATTATTATAATTATATTATTTTTCAAACATTCACAGATTTTGAATAGCAATATACAAATACCATAGCTCAAAAATAGTTTTTAAATACAAAATCATGAATTTCTCATAAAATAGAGTTCGCGTGAGGGATAGAGGCGGTATCCTTTTATGTAGCGGAGCGGAATAAAAGATATAGCCGAAAGCCCGACCCGGAGGGACACGCCCAAATTAAGATTCTGAGATTTTTTCCAATCTTTGCCGAGTTTCTAGTGTGATTCTTCGTTCCTCAGAATGACAAACTTTGTGTTTATTAATCTTTGTCGAGTTACTTGCGAAGATTTCTCCTCCGTCGAAATGACAAGATTGGGTAAATACTATGCGCTTTAGCGACTTTGCGAGATTATTTCAGCACAATTTAAAGAAATACTTTGCGAAGATCCTTCGACTTCGCTCAGGAAGACAAAACAGAACTTAAACTTTGTGTTCTTTGCAACAAAAAACTTTGCGACTTCGCGTCTTTGCGAGCAAAAATCTCCTGCGCACTTTGCGCAAACCTTAGCGTTCTTTGCGGTTAAAAAACTTCATGCCTTAGCGCCTTCGCGGCAAAAACAATAAATAAGAAAACTTTAATAAATCTATTATACGCCACTTCTTCAAAAATCATTAATTTTGAAATTCGAAGTTCAAAAACGAAATAATTATGAAATATCATCAAATAAACAGCGCTCTTTTTGTAAAAAACCGCAGAAAGTTCATGGCTGAAATGAAACCTAATTCGGTTGCTGTATTCAACTCAAACGACATTTACCCAGTTAGTGCCGATAGTACTTTACCGTTTGCTCAACACAGAGATATTTTTTACCTGAGTGGTGTAGATCAAGAAGAAAGCGTTTTGCTTTTGTTTCCAGATGCGCCTTATGAGCATCAGAGAGAAATTCTTTTCTTGAGAGAAACCAACGATCATATCGCAGTTTGGGAAGGTGAAAAATTGACTAAAGAACGTGCTTTTCAGGTTTCTGGAATTAGAACGGTTTATTGGTTACAGGATTTTCATAAAGTTTTGAACGAAATGATGACGTATGCCGATACGATGTACATCAATACAAACGAACATTACCGTGCGACTGTTGAAACAGAAACTCGCGAAGCTCGTTTTGTAAAATGGTGGAAAGAGCGTTATCCTGCACACAATGTTGCAAAAAGCAACCCAATTTTACAAAGACTTCGTTCTGTAAAGGAAAGCGAAGAAATCGATTTGATTCAGCATGCTTGTGATATTACAGAAAAGGGTTTCCGTAGATTATTAGGATTCGTAAAACCAAACGTTACAGAATACGAAATCGAAGCAGAATTAGCGCACGAATTCATCCGCAACCGTTCTAAAGGTTTTGCTTATACGCCAATTATCGCTTCTGGAAACAATGCAAATGTTTTACATTATATCGAAAACAACCAGCAATGTAAAGATGGAGATTTGATTTTGTTAGATGTTGCGGCTGAATATGCAAATTATTCAAGCGACATGACCAGAACAATTCCAGTTTCTGGACGTTTTACAGATCGCCAGAAAGCGGTTTATAATGCTGTTTTGAGAGTTAAAAACGAAGCAACAAAAATGCTTACACCTGGAACACTTTGGAAACAATATCATGTTGAAGTAGGTAAAATTATGACTTCTGAATTACTTGGTTTAGGCTTAATCGACAAAGCCGATGTTCAGAATGAAAATCCAGAATGGCCTGCTTACAAAAAATATTTCATGCACGGAACGTCTCACCACTTAGGTCTTGACACGCACGATTACGGATTGCTTCACGAACCAATGAAAGCAAATATGGTTTTCACGGTTGAGCCAGGAATTTACATTCCAGCTGAAAAATTCGGAATCCGTTTAGAAGACAACGTTGTGGTTCAGGAAAAAGGAGAACCTTTCAACTTAATGCGTAACATTCCTGTTGAAGCAGATGAGATTGAGACTTTGATGAATTCATAAATAAAAAAAGAGGCTGTCTAATATTTTTGGACAGCCTTTGTTTTATAAGTGTTTCTTTTTTAAGCCCCAGTGGAGCGAAATATTTATAGCCATTCAATCATATTGATGTAAAAGAGCTCCAGCGAAGCGACACATAATGTAAAAAAACATATGTCGTTCCACCGGAGCTTTTGTTTTGGCAATACATAAATTTCTATAAATATTTCGCTCCTCCGAAGCTGATCTTCCAAAACAAAAGAAACTAAAAATTCTCTAATCTTTGGGAAGTGACATCTAAAACCAATAAAAAAGCCCTTAATAAAATATTAAGGGCTTTTTAAATTATATAAATCGGTTAATTATCCGATTTTTGAGATTTGTACATCCAATTGGAATTTACCGTCAGCTTCATTTCCATTGATTAGATCAAAAAGCTCTAATGCTCTTCTTGCATTTTTCTCTTCTTCTCTTTGTTCTGCTACATACCACATCATGAAATCTTCTGTAGCGTAGTCATTTTCAGCTCTACATTTTGCAATCACTTTATTAATTGCCTGAGTAACTGCAATTTCGTTTTGCAAAGCAATTTCGAATACTTCTTTAAAAGAAGCAAATTCTTGCTGTACTTCTGGAACCGATGGCGTAATTGCAATCCCTCCCATATCTGTAATGAATTTGAAAATTTTTAGAAAATGCTCTCTTTCTTCTTCTGCTTGCTTATACAAATACGATGCTGTATTAGCATATCCGTTTCTATCTAGCCATGCTGCCATAGCTAAATATTTGTTAGAAGCATCACTTTCTAATTTTGCCTGTAAATTCAATATATTTTCTACACCTTCAACTAATGAAGTACGTGTTCTTAGTAAATCTTTCATAACCTTTAATTTTTATACGTGTAAAATTACAAAAATTAAAGAAGCAGATCGTAACCCCTTGAAAATTTGGATTTAATCTAAGTAAGAATCTAAATAAGCTCGACGTTTACCATATTGCAAAGCATAGAATGCAATGTAAGAGTAAATTTTGTTCCGTTTAATAAATCTCTTAACTGCACTATTTCGCAGATAGTAAGATTTCTAGAGAAATTTCTTTTGGTAGTTTCAATCAGCTGTGCATCTGATTGGTCAGATAAGTCGTAAAGCATGTCTAAAATGTCAACGCTATTAACCTTTCTTTGAAAAATCAAAAAATCATGAATTTTATAACTTGACACAGTATCAATAAAATTGATAATTATACTATTGGTCAAATCACATTGGTAACTGTATCCTTTTTCGGTCTCAAATAATACTTTGGTGGTCAAATCGCTAACTAATGACATTCTGATAAAATTATAACGATGCAAAAATATATAATTTAAGGCAAATAAACACGTAATTAAGACTAATTTAAAATAAGAAAATCATTTAAAGTTCTTAAAAACAGCCCAAGTGCGTTAAACACTGTAACATTCGACAGTATTTTTTGTCTAATTTTAAAAACAAATAACTAAGAAATCATGCAAGCACACGAAATAGATTATCAGATTTTTGGAGAAGAAATGCAGTATGTGGAAATAGAATTGGATCCACAAGAAATTGTAATTGCCGAAGCAGGCAGTTTTATGATGATGGAAAACAATATCCAGATGGAAACTATATTTGGAGACGGTTCACAACAACAGGGTTCGGGTTTATTTGGCAAACTTTTAAATGCAGGCAAAAGAGTTCTTACTGGCGAAAGCTTGTTTATGACTGCATTTTTAAATCAGGGTCATACCAAAAGTAAAGTTTCATTTGCATCACCATATCCTGGAAAAATTCTCCCAATTGATTTAACTCAATTTCAAGGTAAATTTATCTGTCAAAAAAGTTCTTTTTTATGCGCAGCTAAAGGCGTTTCTGTCGGAATTGAATTTTCTCAGAAATTAGGTCGCGGTTTATTTGGCGGTGAAGGTTTTATTATGCAGAAAATTGAAGGAGACGGAATGGCATTTGTACATTCTGGAGGAACAATGGCTAAAAAAGAATTAGCTCCTGGCGAAGTCTTAAAAGTAGATACAGGATGCATTATTGGTTTTACCAAAGATGTAGATTATGATATTGAATTTATTGGTGGCATTAAGAATTCTATTTTTGGTGGCGAAGGTTTATTTTATGCCACTTTAAAAGGTTCAGGAACAGTCTTTATACAATCTTTACCTTTCTCTAGATTAGCAGATCGCATTATTGCATCGGCACCACGATCTGGAGGAAACAGTCGTGATGAAGGAAGCCTACTTGGCGGACTAGGAAATCTTTTGGATGGTGATAACCGATTTTAATTTATAGAAATGGCTTCCATTTCTGAAAGCCATTTTTTATTATTTCACAAACTAAACAATGTTATAAATAATTTTATAACTCTTTTAAAGATTTCCCAATTAAATCAAGACATTATGATATTTTACTTCAGCTTTCTTAACTTTGTGCTTTCACAAAAAAAATGTTCATTTTGAAAACGATTTTATATAAAAATACTAAAATATCATACTCAGATTCTGGAATTGGAAACACAATAGTTTTACTTCACGGCTTTCTTGAAAACAAAAAAATGTGGTTAGAATATAATAATCTGTTTTCAGAAAAATATCGCGTTGTAGCAATCGACTTATTAGGTCATGGTGAATCTGATTGCTTAGGATATGTCCATAAAATGGAAGACAATGCAGGTGCTGTAAATGAAGTTTTAGAGCATTTGAATATTGAAAAAGCTACAATTGTCGGGCATTCAATGGGAGGTTATGTTGGTTTGGCTTTCGCCGAATTATATCCAGAAAAAATTCAGAAATTAGTTTTACTAAACTCCACTTCAAAAGAAGACAGCGCGGAGAAAAAATTAAACAGAGCCCGAGCCATTAAAGCTGTAAAACAAAATTATGTCAATTTTGTAAGTTTAGCGATTGCAAATTTATTCAGTGAAAACAACAGAATTCGATTAGCAGAAGAAATCGAAAAAGTAAAAACGGAAGCTTTAAAAACGCCTTTGCAGGGAATTATCGCTTCTCAGGAAGGAATGAAAATTAGAAAAGACAGAGAAGAACTGGTTCGCAAAAATTTATTTCCGATTTTATTGATATTAGGAAAAAAAGATCCTGTTTTAAATTACGAAGAAAGTCTTTCACAAATCGAAGATACGACAGCAGAATTGGTTTCTTTTGAAGACGGGCATATGAGCCAAATTGAAAACAAAGAAGCTCTGAAAACTATTTTACTAGATTTCTTCGAATAAAAAAGAAACTATCAAAATCAAAAAAGGCCATTTCTAACCTAGGGTTGAAATAGCCTTTTTCTCATTCTTGGGGGCAAATATCGTTATAACTTTGAAGTAATGTCTTTCTTGTATTTAGATAAAGTCGCTCTTGTTAATCCAAGATTTGCTTTAGTAGAATCTACCGCCAAGTAGATAAAATATCTTCCATCTTCAGAAACATCAATAATATGAATCTGATCTGTAAGGGTAATTAAAATATCATTAATTTTTTGATTTAATCCTAAAGCTCTAAGTGCATTTAATTTAGCTTTTACAACTTCTAAATTATAAGCCGAAGCCAATTCTGGATCAAAATCAGATTTTACTGTGAGAGAGCAGTAAGACATTCCTGTTTCAACTTCTGTAACCGAAACAGCGATAAATCCGTTAACATTCTCTTTTAAATCGTTTTGAAAATTTTGCAAAAAATCTGACATGTGTATTAAATTTTTGGTTTTAAATTAGTTGTTAAAAATAGAATCCATTCTTCTCAGCAATAGACCCATTTTACTTAAATCTTTAGAAAGCAACGCGATGCAATTATCATCTTGATTTTTGCTTGCTACAACAATTCCATCGTTATTTTTTATCATAACTTGTTTAAGATCTCCATTATTAACGTCTTCAGACATTTCTAGGCACATCTTTAAAATCATTCCGATCATTGCTGCAACATTCCCGTCGTATTCTAAATTAACAGACTCATTCAAGATTCCATCAATATTAAAACTTAGTCCAGACTCTGCGCCAGTCTCTTCTACTAGTGTTTGTAAATCAATCATTTTCTTATTTGTCATGTTTTTGGAAGCGCCAAAGATATTTTAATATTGGCAATTGCGCGATAAACACTTGTTAAAAAAAGATGTAGTATAACGTACTGACGCACTTTTATTTATCACTTAATTAATCCTATTTTTTTGCAAAAAATCTGCAAAAAAAATTAACATAAAAAGCAAATAATACTAAAAACATAACAATTCGCTTAACAAAACTCATTTCTAAAATTAACATTTGCAGATTATTGCATTTGACAAAAGTTTTTCTATAGATTTGCAAAAAAATTTAACAAAATGAAAACTGTTGACGAATTACGTTTTGACTTAAATGTAAAATTGGAGAAGTTTAGAAGATTTCGTATTGAAAACGGACACATTAACAACTCTACTTCTGGAGAAAAATCTAAAAAAGGTTTTTTCAAAAAAATATTCAGCTAAAAGCATCTAAAAAATTGCCGAATTTATCAGATAACCTTTCTGCATAAGTTCGGCTTTTTCATTGATTATATGCAACTTACCATCACTTAATATTCTTAAATCTGTTGCAATTTGTACAACATTTCTATAATTGTGATCTGTAACAATTATTCCTTTTTCTTGAGAATTTTCTTTAATTAATAAAGCTACAATATCTGCCATTTTAGGAGATAAACCACTAAATGGCTCATCTAATAATGTAAATTTTGATTGATTAGAAAGTATCAATTTAACCTGAAGATATCGCAATTCTCCAAAAGACAAATCCTTAATTTTTTGATTTAAAAGAGATTTTAAAAAATCATCTTCACAAACGAAACGTGCTTTTTGTTTATCGACAGATAACAAAATGGTTTGCAAAACCGAAAAATGATTTGGAATAAATTGGTTTTGATGTAGATAACCAATTTCATTTAACAAAGTAAAGGCGTTATTTTTTGAAATTCCGTTAACAAAAATACTTTTATTCAAAGCGGGCACTATTCCAAATATAATTTTTAACAAGGTAGATTTTCCAGAGCCATTTCTGCCAAACAAGCCCATTATTTGACCTGTTTCCAATTTCAAATAAATATCCGAAAGCAATAATTTATTATCAAAGCTTTTTTGAATTCCGCTTACTTCGAGGATATGTTTTTTCAAGCTATTTTGTGAATTAAAACCCAAATGGTTGCAGACAGAAATACAAAACCAAAATTTAGCAGAAAAGTATAAAACAAAAGCCTACTTTTTGAAAGACCATTGTTCCTATAAAACAAATATTCGTTTTGGCGATATATTTCTTTAAATCCAATACTTGAAACAAAACCTAGTGTAGCTATCATCAATAAAAAATGATTAAATCCGCCAAAAAGAAATGCAATGGCAGAAACGGCTAAATTCACGATCAAAGTCGTCTTATAAAATTCGAATATGTTTCTAAATTTCCTGATAAGATGTTCTAGATTTTTTCCTCAAAAGGAATATTAATATCTAAAATCTCCGCTAGCAAATTAGCAATTTCTTCCAAATAAGAATTCAAGATTTGAGGTGACACTATAACATCTAAATCCTTTTCTTCTTTAAAGCCAAAAGGCAAAAAACCCGATTTTAAATTTTTAAAGGATATAATTCCAACTTCTATCGGAAGTCCGCCTGCATGCTTTTCGAACATGAATGCATAAGCCAAAACCTGAATGATTTTATCATTTTTAAGCTCTTGTGTCAATCCATTCCAGGATTTCAATATAACATTAGACTTTTCTACTTTTCCCGTCTTATAATCGATAATTCGGATTTTCCCATCTCGACGTTCAATTCGATCGACATTTCCTTTAATCAAAACAGGAAATGGCAATTTTGGATGAACAAACTCGCGTTCAAAAGTCTGCTCTAAAGCAATTATCTGAATCGCTTCATCTTTTTTTACTGATTCCAATTCCATTCTCAAGAAATTAGCCACATTTCGTTTTGCGACTTCAAAAGCCAAAAGATTTCTCCCTTTCTTGATTTCACCTTCTTTATAAACCAACTTAAACTGCTTGAGAACTTCATCATCCAGCAATTTAAAACAATTTAAAAGATCGTTCTCAGAAATAAATTTTCCGATAAAAGGTTCATAAAGCGTTTTTAATGTTTCGTGAATAATTGTTCCTAAAGTATTCAAAGCAATATTTTCTTCCACTTCTTCCACTTCCCGAATTCTCAATATCTTCTGAAAATAAAACTCAATCGGATTTCGAATATAGCTCGTCAATGCTGAAGGCGAAAAACCATTTACAGCAATCTCCTTCAATCGCTCCATTACCAACTCAGACTTAGGAACAGAAATAGGCTCGTAAGCTGTATTGGGAAGATCAGGATTATAAATATCAAAAGTAATATTATGCTGCGGTTTCTTTTCGACTTCTAGTTGCGTAATAAAACGGCTTCGTTCTCCAGCATCCAATCCGTCATTTTCAGTATTATAAATCAAATAAATATTTTTAGCCCTCTGTAATAAGTGATAAAAATGATAAGTATAAATAGCATCCTTTTCCTTGAAAGTTGGAAGTCCAAGTTCTCTTTTTACATCATAAGGAATAAATGAATTCTGCGATTTTCCAGCTGGAAATTTACCTTCATTCATAGAAGTTATAATAACAGTATCGAAGTCCAAAACACGACTTTCCAAAACCCCCATGATCTGCAAACCTCGTAATGGCTCACCCTCAAAAGATACTTCCGCTAAATCTATAATCTGTTTGTAAATCGAATGCAGTGTATCTATATTATCGATATGAGGATGTTTAGAATAATAATTTATAAGCTTATTAATTACCTTAAAAACACCATAAACAAAAGCCTTTGCAATTTTTTCCTCTTCATTATCATTGCTAAAGTGATCTTTAATTGCGATCAACAAAGCCGAAATATTCTTTAAAACTGTAATAGAACCATTTTCCCATTTTTCAAACAACAAATTAAAAAAACTTAAAGACTCAGGATGAAGTTCTAAAATTTTCTGATGCGTAATAAAAGTATAATTATTCTCTTTTATTATTCTTACTAATCTATGTGCGTTCGCATAAGGCTCAACTAATGGATGCGTTAAAACATCAAGCACATCTTTATAATAAAACACATAACTGCTCCCCTTACGAGAAAGCGCATTGGTGTGCATTTTAAATAATTTGGCAACAAATATCTGCGACGGGTTATTTTTTCCAGAATATCCCATCGTAATATTTAATGCTCCAACAGATGAAGGAAGTGAGTATAAAACGGGAACCAATAAGTTTTCCTCACCTAGCACAACTGCAACTTTATCCAACGAAGCATCAGGATTTTGATCTATTAAATTTTCAATAATACTTCCTGCTAGTTTAGCCTGCCCAATTGTTTTTGGAGTTCCTATAATTTGAATGTTTTTTGACTGCGAAAAATCATCAACAATCCATTCAAAAATATTGGACTTATAATGTTTCCAACTTTCTTTAAATCGTCTTAAAAAAAGTCCCGCATCATGATATGGATCATTTAGAAAAGCCTGATCAGCATCCCAATAAATTCTAGCTTGATCTAAAGCTAGTAAATGCTGTACTATTTTTTCTTCGGCAGCATTCAGCGCATTGAAACCAGCAAAAATAAATGTGCGATTTCCAATAGTATTCGAAAAATGATTAAGATTATTTACTGCTTCTCTGTAAATCAAACCTTGATATCCAATTGACTTAAAAAGCAAATGATTGTACAACGACTCGTAGTACAATGGGAGCAACTTCCAGAAATCTATGTAGTTTTCAAGAAGCTTTGTTTTTTGATCTACTTCCAGCCCCCATCTTTTTATATCTTCAATATCTTTCAGATAAGACAGAACATGCGAAGGATCCAGAAGGTATCTGTCAATTTCATTAAAGTCTTGTAAAAGTGTTTTTGCCCAATTTGCAAACAGCTCAAAAGATTGTTGTTGTTTTTGTTCTGTAATAGATAAATAAACTTCATAAAATTCAAACAAAAGCTCTATCGAATCAACAGAACGAATTGAAGCTACATCTTGAACAAAATCTTCTATACTTGTAATCTCTGGAGCAATAATAGTTTTTGAAGTCTCTTTTTTAAGAGCTTCGATCAAAAAAACTTTTGCCCTTTTATTAGGAAGTATTATTGTTATTTCAGAAAGTTTGTCTGCAAAGTCCTCAATTACAACAGAGGCAATTTTTTGAAGAAAAGAAGTATTTACCATAGGATAAAAATAAAAAAAGCCATTCAATTAAGAATGGCTTTTCCTGTTTATTTAGAAAACTAATTATAGTTTACCTTGGTATTTAGAACCAATGTGTCTAATTTCAGTTCTTCTGTTTTGTGCTTTACCTGCAGCAGTTTTGTTACTTGCAACTGGTTGGCTAGATCCAAATCCTTTAGACTCTAAGTTCTCTGGGTTAACACCTCTTTGAACTAATGCATCTAACACAGCTTTAGCTCTGTCTTCAGAAAGTTTTTGGTTGATTTTAGCAGAACCTGTACTATCTGTGTGTCCTTCGATAGAGAATTTCGCGTTTGGATAGTTTTTAAGGATTTCTTTAATAGCATCTAATCTAGCTTGAGTTTCTTTGTCTCCAGTTTTGAAAGTAGCTTTTCCTGAGTTGAAGTATACCGCTCTAGCTTGAACTTTAAGATCTTCTAATGCCTCAGAAGTTACTTCTGGACATCCTCTGTTACTAGCTGGACCAGCAACTGTAGGACAATCGTCATCTTTATCAGCTACACCGTCTTTATCAGCATCTAAGAATGGGCAACCACCGTTTTCTTTAGGACCAGCAACTGTAGGACATTTGTCATCTTTATCAGCGATTCCGTCTCCGTCAGTATCAGGACAACCTTTTAAAGCAGCTAAACCAGCAACATCTGGACAAGCGTCATCTTTATCAGCAATTCCGTCTCCGTCAGTATCAGGACATCCGTTTAATGCAGCTAAACCAAATACATCTGGACAAGCATCAGAAGCATCAACGATTCCGTCACCGTCAGTATCAGGACATCCGTTGAATTGTTTTAAACCAGCAACATCTGGACAAGCATCGTCTTTGTCATAGATTCCGTCTCCGTCAGTATCTTTACCTCCGAATTTGAAAATTAAACCTGCAGTGTGTTGGAAGTGAGATGGAGTATCAATAACTCCATTACGATCATTTCTTCCTGGATTATCTCCTGAACCTGCAGAAACAGCCCATTTATATCTTGTAGCAAGCTCAAGACCAATTGCATCTGTAAACCAGAAAGTAATTCCAGCTCCTGGATTAACAGTTCCAAAACTGTCGTCTCCTAAGAAAGTGTAACCTCCACCAACAGATATCGAAGGATCAACTACTTTAGATTTGATTAATTCTTGGAAACTGTATTTGATAGTAGCATCAATTCCATAGTACATTAAATCACCAGGATTAGACACATAATTTCCTCTACCATCTACACCCGGGTGATTCCAATCAAAATAAACAGCTTTATCAATTTTGTTTACAGATCCTTGTAAACCAACTGACAAACCATGTCCAATGTATCTATTTACTCCAATGTAAGATAGAGAAGGAAGAATATTCCAGTTGTCTTTTACAGCGAATGGCTGAGAGAAGTGTTGATCAAAAAACCCATGACCAGCTCCTGAACTTGTTCTAGTATCCACAGCATTAACCCCGAAAGAGATCGCCCATGGATTGTTACTGTCTTGCGCGTGAGAACTTAAACCCATCGCCATCAATACAGCAACTAAAAGTTTGTTAAGATGTTTCATACTTAATTTTTTTAATTACAATTTAGTTAATTACAAGCAAAAGTAACACCAAATTTTTTAAATACAAAATGAAATGTTAAAAAAAACCTACAAAAATTTAACGTATGTGGTAATTATATAACTTTTAACATTTTACCGACAACTGTGAAGGCATTTATGGCTTTATCCAAGTGTTCTTTTTCGTGCGCTGCAGATAGTTGTACTCGTATTCTAGCCTTATCTTTTGGAACTACTGGAAAGAAAAACCCAATAACATAAATTCCTTGTTTCAAAAGTTCGTTTGCCATTGTTTGAGATAATTTTGCATCATACAACATAACAGGAACAATTGCAGAATCTCCATCAATAATATCAAATCCTGCTTTTTTCATACTTTCTTTAAAATAGTTAGTATTCCATTCTAGCTTATCACGAAGTGTAGTGTCTTTTTCTAACAACTCAAATACCTTTATTGAAGCCCCAACAATTGCAGGTGCCAATGAATTTGAAAACAAATAAGGTCTAGATCTCTGACGCAATAATTCGATTATTTCTTTCTTCGCAGTAGTGTATCCTCCCATTGCTCCTCCTAAGGCTTTACCAAGAGTTCCTGTAATAATATCTACTCTTCCCATTACCCCTTTTGCTTCAAGAGTTCCTTTTCCTGTTGCTCCAATAAAACCAGCCGCGTGACATTCATCTACCATAACCATTGCATCATATTTATCAGCAAGGTCACAGATTTTATCAAGTGGCGCTACAAGACCATCCATAGAAAAAACTCCATCAGTAACAATTAATTTAAAACGAGCTCCCGCTTCATTTGCTTTTATTAATTGCTGCTCCAAATCTTCCATGTTATTATTTTCATAACGATAGCGAGCTGCTTTACACAAACGAACACCATCTATAATAGAAGCGTGATTTAAGCTGTCTGAAATAATTGCGTCATTTTCTCCTAATAAAGGTTCGAACACCCCTCCATTTGCATCAAAAGCAGCTGCATACAAAATAGTATCTTCTGTACCATAAAAATCAGCAATTTTTTTCTCTAATGTTTTATGAATATCTTGTGTTCCACAAATGAAACGAACAGAAGACATTCCGAAACCATGTGTATCCATTGCATCTTTAGCAGCCTGTACAACTTCTGGATGAGAAGAAAGCCCTAAATAATTATTAGCACAAAAGTTCAACACTGTTTCACCTGTCGAAATTGTAATTTCTGCACCTTGAGGAGACGTTATAATACGTTCCTTTTTAAAAATTCCATTTTCCTCAATGGTCTGCAATTCCTTTTGCAGATGTTCTTTTATTTTACCGTACATTTTATATTTATTTAAAACGTTAAAAATTAACAGCTTAACAAAAATAAAGCTTCGTTTTTCTTTAACATCTGATTAATTTTTTCACAAATTTACCACTTCAATTTCGGTTCCTATATACACTAATGCCTTTTTTAGAACCGTGTATCCTAAATCTTCAATTGCATCTTGATACTCCTGAATTTGCTGCTGATATTTTGCATTAACAGCTCCAGTTTTATAATCCAATAAATAGGCTTGTTTATTTTCTAAAAACACAACTCTATCTGGCTTTAAAATCCTTCCTTCTTTCTGCACAATGGTCTGTTCATTCAGAACCCTATCTTTTCCATCAAAACAAATATTCAATTCGGGGTGATTGACAATTTCTTTTAGAGTTTTCGAAACCTGATCTACTTGGTCGTACGTTATTAAACCATTCTCGATAGATTTTGTTACAGCCAAATCAACATCTGATTTATCTTTCACATAAGCCAGAATCTCATGAACAATATTTCCATATGAAATAGCTTCCTGCTGATGCGTTCCCCACATTAAAGCTTCGCGTTGCGCGATTTTAATATTTTTCGGATTTAAAACCTCTCTCACAATAGGAATTGACTTGACTGTATTTACCGTTCTTGTATTTTTTGACAACCTGGTTTTATTTCCAAACTCGTAATTCAATTTTTCTTCGTCATAAACCCCTTCATTGATCAAGAATTTAATAAAAAAAGAAGCCATATTATTCGGATATTCGCCATCGCTTTTAGCTTTTAACGATTGAGAAATCACATATAACTGTTCTTCAGCACGAGTTAACGCAACATATAGTACATTTATATTATCTAAAAGCTCTTCTTGTTTTTTCAAATTGAAAACTGCCGAAGCGCTTTCGCCAAAACCCTCAACAGCACTGCTATTATCGACCAACGCTTTTGGAACTCCCAAATCGATTTCTTCCGTATCTAGCCATAACTTATCTTTTGGTTTTCTATTATAATCTTCATCTGCAAAAGGCATAATTACAACCGGAAACTCTAATCCTTTAGATTTATGAATGGTCATAATACGAACTGCATTATTTCCTTCTGGAGACGGGATACTAAATTTCTCGGAATTTTTATCCCAGAAAATCAAAAAGTCTGCAACTCCAGATTGATTTCGAATGTCTCTTTCTAAAACAATATCTAGAAAAAACTGTACATAAGCATTTCCTTCCGATGGAAGAATAAATTTAGAAATGATGATTTCTACCGCTTCATACAAAGATTTCTTTCGCACATCTTCAAATGAAAAAGAAACATCAAAAGTCATAAGCCATTCTTCAAATTCTTTTTCAAATCTTTGACTCATTCCCAATGCGATGAAATCATGCACGGGCATTGACAAATCTTTTGTTGAAGAAAGAAAATGCAAAAAGTTGGCTTTCGACTCTAAATCAGCACTATTGTTTAAATATCTCAAAAGATGAATTATCAAACGAACTTCTGATGCATTTTGAATCATTAATGTCTCTGAAGAAAGAAGCGGAACACCTTGTTCTGTCAAATAATTTGCGACCGCAATTCCTTGATCTCTTTTTCTGGTCAGGATTACAATATCTTTATATTCAAAACCTTGTTTAACTACTTCTCGAATTGTATTTAAAGTCGCTAAAACATACAAATCAGATTTCTCCAAAACCTCTTCCTCATCTATAGATTCATTTTTCTCAGCAATCGGAAGAAAAGAAATATTTACATAACCGCCTTTTTTTGAATTCGTATTTTGAAAACTGTGATTTTCATATAAATCCTTATAATCTTCATTTGTAAATTCAGCCGAAATCAATTTAAAAAAAGCATTATTGAATTCAATAACTTCACTATAGCTTCTATAGTTGGTATCTAAATGCTTTACTATTTTTTCATGATGAAAAAAAGCGACCTCTTCTTTACTTAATTCGATAAATTGTTCCGCTTTTCCTCCGCGCCAGCGATAAATAGATTGTTTTGGATCTCCAACAATCATCAAAGTTCCTTTATTTCCGTAATCATCTAGACCAGAAAGCGAATTATCAATAAGCGGAATCAAGTTCTGCCATTGCATTTCTGAAGTATCCTGAAATTCATCGATAAAGAAATTGCGATAGCGCTCACCCAAACGTTCATAGATAAAAGGCGCTGGCTGATTCTGAATTTCACGATGAATGATTGCATTGAATTCTGAAATCGATAAGATATTTTGTTCTGACTGAATTTTTGCAAGCTCGTTACTCACAGTATTCAGCAAAGAAAGCGGTGTTATATTTTTTAAAAAAGCTTTATAGAAATCTCTCTTTTCAAAGTTTTGATAAACCTCTTTTAATATTTGAAGCAATTCTGGAATAATATTTTCAATTAACGCTCGGTCTTTTGCCGTTTTGTTAATCGCAATATCATCAAACTCATGAAAGGTCTTATTTTTTGGATTGAATTTTCCATCTCGAATACTTTGCAAATGATTTGGAAAAGTTCCTCTTGAAAATGATTTTGGATCAATTCCGTTTTTATCAATCAATTCAATTGCTTTCGTTGCAAGACCTTCATTTACATCTTCCAGATCTTTGCAGAGCCCTTGCATCTTCTTTTTAATCTCAACAAACTCTTCAATTGTTTTATCTTGAAAATGAAGAATCTCATTTCGATTGTTTTCATTTAAAACCAACCTTCCGGTTTCCAGAATTTCACGAGAAACATCCCAACTTTTGTCATCATCAGTTTTTTCCATTGTAAAATCGATGAGCAGTTTGGTCAATGTTTCGTCTTCTCCAGCTTGGGCGATAATAGCATCAACAGCTTCAACCAATAAATTTTCGGTATCCAAAGTAACTTCAAAAGTCATCGGAAGATTCAAATCATGAGCAAAAGCACGAATAACTTTATGGGTAAATTTATCAATGGTAGAAATATCAAAAGCGGCATAATTATGAATTAAGTGCTTAATGATTTGCTGCGATTTGGTTTTAATTTTAATAATCGAAAGTCCAGTATCGCGCGATAAGTCTTCCATCAAATCGGCAGCTTTGGGAGACGGGTCGTCTTTTGCAAATTCAGAGAGATTTCCAACAATACGGCTTTTCATTTCATGAACCGCTTTGTTGGTAAAAGTAATAGCTAAAATATTTCGGTACGCATCGTTTTTTGGAGAAGAAAGAATAATCTTTAAATATTCTTTTACCAAAGTATACGTCTTTCCTGATCCCGCAGAAGCATCATAAATGGAAAAAGACGGACTTTGCATAAGTTTAGTTTTAGTATTGTAAAAATAGCACAATTAAATATTAAATCCCAATAATGAAAAATTCCAAATTCCAATTTTTGAAGCACTAATTGCGAACAAAAATTGGAATTTGGAATTTTTTATATTGTATTTTTAAAAATAATTAGTGTTTTGGAAACACTCTTTTATTGAAAACCAAAAGTATACCTACACCTGTAGAAATTGCCACATCGGCTACATTAAAAATCGCATTAAAGAAAGCAAAATGTTTTCCGCCAAATATTGGAAGCCAACTCGGAAGTTCTCCTTCCCAAATAGGAAAATAAAACATATCGACAACCAAACCATGAAACCATGTTCCGTATGGAACTGGAGAAAAAATAGTCGCTAAGTTATGTGTACTATCATCAAAAATAACTCCGTAGAAAACAGAATCAATAATATTTCCTGCTGCTCCAGCAAAGATTAATGCAATAGCTGCTATTAGATAATTTGAATGACGCTTTTTTACTGAATCAGAAAGCCACCATCCAATTCCAACTACTGCAAAGATTCTGAATACGGTCAAAATCAATTTTCCATACTCTCCAGGAATTTTTGTTCCCCAAGCCATTCCTTCATTTTCTATGAAATGAATTCTAAACCAATCAGCAATTACAAATTCTTCGCCTAAAACGAAATTTGTTTTGACATAAATTTTAGAAAGCTGATCAACAATTAAAACTAAGAATATAAGGAAATACGCTTTTCGTAATGACATTTTATTATTTTTTGATGGGCAAAAATAGCAATTTAATCAAAAAAAACGCTCCTAAAGGAGCGTTAATTCTTTTCTAACAAACTAAACAAGTTTATCTGCTAATCTAAACCTAGTAAAGTTTACTTCTTTACAGCAGCTTTTGCTGGCGTTTTTGGGCTGTCGGAGAAAAATTCTGAAATAGACTTGAATATTCCCTTGCTTTCTTTTCCGGCCGCCAATTTCTTAGCTTCTCCCTTTTTTACATCAGCTTTAAACTTAACGCGCAGTTTTTCAAATTCCTTCATTCTGCGCTCTACATCAGAGTTTACTTCCCTGAATTTCAATACTTTAGTCATAATGTAAGTTTTTTGTAGTAAATAATTTAAATTATTACTGATTTGGTACTACAATGATACATAATTTAATTTATATTTGTTAACAAAAATTAACACTTGTTTAGCATAACTTGAGTTAATTTTTGAAAACGAATACCAACACAAACTAAATTTAACATTCCTCCCAAAATCCTACAAAATCATGAATGAAATCACAACTACACTAAACGACTTTCTTGTTAGCACAAAATCTACTGCTGCATTAATTTTAAATGGAAAAGGAAAACTTATCACTTCCTTAAATCTTGATTACGGCGACAGTATTGCCGCAATGAGTGCAGCTATTTTATCTATGAGCGAAAAATTCTTAATCGATTTGGAAAAAGGCTCCTTAAAACAACTATACCTAAAAAGTGCCGAAGGCGTTATTGTTGGAAACAAAATAAGCGGCTCTAATTTTATCGTTGCTTTTTCTAAAGAAGGAAGCAACTTAGCATTATTAATGCGCTCTACTGAAGAAGTTTCTGCAGAATTAAGCAAAAATTCACTATTGAAATAACATAAAATTCTATTAACAAATAACCCAAATGAACTATGAGCAATGATTTTTTAAACGTGTTTTTGAACGAAATGAAAAGCAACGTAAACGGCTTTATCGCTGTAGCAGTAACAGAAATTGAATCTGGATTAAGCTTTGGAAATTTAACTGTCGATCCAAGTTTTGATCCTGAACTTGCAGCAGCCTATAACTTAGAAGTTGTAAAAGCTAAATTGAGCGCTGTAAAAGCACTAAACCTAAACCAGGACATCGAAGATATTTTGATTACTCTTTCTAATCAAATTCACATTATCGATATTTCTCCAAACAAAAAATTCATGATCTATCTTGCTGCTGATGCTTCAAAAGCGAATTTAGGTATGACAAGAGCTATTTTAAGAAAACATAAAGCTGATGTTGAAAAAAATCTAGCATAACTTTCTTAAACATATACAATGAAAAAAACCGTCCTTAAAGGCGGTTTTTTTTATTTAAAAAGCAGACGAAAAACCAAAAAGAATCCAAACAAAATAGTTCTTACAAAAACGAACACCTTCTCTTTGAAATTATTTTGAATAATTATAAATAATTTCTTTCAAAGAACAAACTAAGCAACAAACACACTCATAGCTAAATGTTAAACAAAAAAAAGCGCCCTTTAAAGGAGCGCTTTTTCTCTTACGTAGTTCTACGCAATCTTATCTTTGCAAGTTTTTAGCTTCGATACTCATTGTTGCATGAGGAACGATTTTAAGCCTTTCTTTGCTAATTAATTTACCTGTTACTTTGCAGATACCGTAAGTTTTGTTTTCTACACGGAATAAAGCATTTTTTAAATCACGAATGAATTTCTCTTGCCTGATAGCCAACTGAGAGTTTGCTTCTTTAGACATGGTCTCACTTCCTTCTTCAAAAGCTTTAAAAGTTGGAGAAGTATCGTCAGTACCGTTATTCAAATCGTTCATATAGGCACTTTTGATCAAATCAAGATCTTCTTGTGCTTTTTTAATTTTTGCTTGGATTATTTCTTTGAACTCTGCTAAATCTGCATCAGAGTATCTTGTAATTTCATCTATCATTTTCTAACTATTTTGAAATTAATATAATGGTTCTAATATCATCAAACTCAATTTCTGTGCCGTTTTCTAAAGCGTCCACAAAAACCAGTTCGTCTGTTAATGTTTCAGACTTAATATAGTCTTCGTTTTTTGAAACAGCATCTTCTAAAATACCGTTTCTTTTTATTTGTACTTTAATCTTATCCGTAACTTCAAATCCTGAATCTTTACGAATGTTTTGTATTCTATTTACTAACTCTCTAGCGATACCTTCATTTTTTAATTCTTCGGTAAGAGTAATATCAAGCGCAACTGTTATTCCGTTTGAATTAGCAACTAACCATCCTTCGATATCTTGTGATGTAATTTCCACATCTTCTAATGATAAAGTTACACTATTTCCTGCAATAACAATATCTAGCGTTCCTTGCTTGTCCAGCTGATTGATCTGATCTGCAGAAAAACCTTGTATCTCCTTAGAAATCAAGCCCATGTCTTTACCAAAACGTGGCCCAAGAGCTTTAAAATTAGGCTTAATCTGCTTAACCAAAACACCTGAAGCATCGTCTAAAAGTTCGATTTCTTTAACATTTACTTCGGCTTTTACAAGGTCAGAAATTGCTTCAATTTCAGCACGCTGATTCTCGTCAAGTACTGGAATCATTACCTTTTGCAGAGGTTGACGAACTTTAATCATCTCTTTTTTACGTAG
Organism: Flavobacterium sp. LK-23; assembly: GCF_058135255.1. Classification (NCBI taxonomy): domain Bacteria; kingdom Pseudomonadati; phylum Bacteroidota; class Flavobacteriia; order Flavobacteriales; family Flavobacteriaceae; genus Flavobacterium; species Flavobacterium sp. LK-23. The sequence goes on along the minus strand of NZ_JBYUVT010000006.1, from coordinate 27,168 downwards.
TGATAAAACCAAAGAAGAGATCGTTTGCGCCTTCTGCATTTTGCTTTCCAACGTTTTATTAACAAAGTTTTCGACAAATTTTGGGAATTCAGCCAAGTGAACACTAGCAAAATCCTCGCTTCCCGTCGAAGTTGTTAAATCACGGTATAATTTATCCATAAAAAATGGAGCTACTGGAGCGCTTAGTTTACTGATTGTAAGCAAACAAGTATAAAGTGTTTGGTAGGCTGCAATTTTATCTTTAGCATATTCTCCTTTCCAGAAACGACGACGGCACAAACGAACGTACCAGTTACTTAAGTTTTCCTGAACGAAGTCAGAAATGGCTCTTGTCGCTTTTGTTGGCTCGTAATCTTCGTAGCATTCGTCTACAAATTTGATTAACGAATGTAATTCAGAAATAATCCATTGATCGATTTCTGGTCTTTCATTTAACGGAATTTCGGCTTCTTCATATTTAAATCCGTCGATGTTTGCATATAACGAGAAGAATGAATAGGTATTGTAAAGCGTTCCGAAGAATTTACGTTTAACCTCAGCAATTCCTTCAAGGTCAAACTTCAAGTTATCCCACGGATTTGCATTCATAATCATATACCAGCGTGTAGCATCAGGACCGTTTTCTGCAATGGTTTTAAATGGGTCTATAGTATTTCCTTTACTCTTAGACATTTTAATTCCATTCTTATCCAAAACCAAACCGTTTGAAACTACATTTTTGTAGGCTATTTTATCAAAAACCAAAGTTCCGATTGCATGCAAAGTATAAAACCATCCGCGAGTCTGATCTACTCCTTCTGCAATGAAATTTGCTGGAAAATCTTTGTTGCCATCAATTTTTTCTTTGTTTTCAAAAGGGTAATGCCATTGCGCATACGGCATTGCTCCAGAATCGAACCAAACGTCGATTAGATCACTTTCGCGCTTCATTGGTTTTCCAGAAGCTGAAACTAAAGTAAGTCCATCAACAACATTTTTGTGTAAATCGATTAAATCATAATTTGACTCAGACATGTTTCCGATTTCAAATCCTTTAAACGGATTTTCTTTTTGAAAACCTGCTTCGATCGATTTTTCGATTGCATTGTACAATTCTTCAACAGAACCGATAATAACTTCTTCTGTTTTATCTTCTGTTCTCCAAATTGGCAACGGAATTCCCCAATATCTAGAACGAGATAAGTTCCAATCGTTGGCATTTTTAAGCCAATTTCCAAAACGTCCTTCACCAGTAGATTTAGGTTTCCAATTGATAGTTTCGTTCAGGTCGAACATTCTATCTTTCACATCGGTTACTTTGATAAACCATGAATCTAGAGGATAGTATAATAACGGCTCGTCTGTTCTCCAGCTATGTGGATAACTGTGCACGTATTTTTCAACTTTAAAAGCTTTATTTTCTTTTCTTAATTTTAAAGCAATTCTTTCATCAACTGACAAATACCCCTTTAAATCTGATATAATATCTTTTAATTTTTCCTTTTGAGTTGTAAAATCTTTTTCTTTTTCTCCCTCATCAAGGTATTCGGATTTTACATATTCATTAGCAAAACCATAAATCTCATCTTTTACTTGTGGTAAAAATCTGCCTCTTAAATCTACAAGTGGCACAGGAGTTCCATTTTCATCTAAAACTAACATCGGAGGAACTTCAGGATTCGCTTCTTTTGCTACCTTAGCATCATCCGCACCAAAAGTAGGTGCTGTATGCACAATTCCTGTTCCATCTTCAGTCGTAACGAAATCTCCGGCGATTACTCTAAATGCATTTTCAGCACCCTGATACGGTGACGCATAAGAAAGTAACTGTTCATAACGAATTCCAACTAAATCTGCTCCTTTAAACAAAAGTTCTTTTTCAACTAAAAGCTCTTTAAAATCTCTAAATTCAATCACTTTAAGATTAAAATCTAAAAAATCTTCTGGCTTATCTGATTTAGCACCACAAACAAAAATCCCTGAAGAAAAACCTTGATCCTTACAAGTATTTACAAACTTTGTTAAAGTTTTAGAATCCGCATTAATCTTTTTAACCTCAACAGGAATTATTCCACCATCTGTTTCTACAAATCCATCAAACACATGCCCTTGATCATTACCAGTATGGTTTCCATTTAAAACCTCTTTCACAACCCATTTCTCAAATTGCTGATGTGTAAGATTTTTTAATACAAGATCTAAAGCTAATATTAAATTTGATTCTAGTTCAGTATATTGATTAGTAACACCATTCAATAAAACATAATCGATTTTTGGCCCAACTGTCAAAGCTGTATTTGATGGAAGCGTCCAAGGAGTAGTCGTCCAAGCTAAAATGTGGATATCTCCAAAACCTTGCAAGAATGAAGGTAATGTTTCTGGCAATGTTTTAAACTGCGCTACAATTGTAGTATCAGTAACATCACGGTAAGCTCCTGGCTGGTTTACCTCGTGAGAAGACAATCCTGTTCCTGCTTTTGGAGAATACGGCTGAATTGTGTAGCCTTTGTACAACAAACCTTTATCGTAGATTTGTTTCAAAAGCCACCAAACCGACTCCATATATTTTGGTTTATAAGTCACATACGGATCTTCCATATCAACCCAATACCCCATTTTTTCGGTCAAATCATTCCATACGTCTGTATAACGCATAACGGTTTTTTTACACGCTTCGTTATATTCTTCGATCGAAATGGTTTTACCAATATCTTCTTTTGTAATTCCTAATTCTTTTTCGGTACCCAATTCAACAGGCAAACCGTGAGTATCCCATCCAGCTTTTCTTTTTACTTGAAAACCTTTTTGAGTTTTATATCTGCAAAAAATATCTTTAATCGCACGTGCCATTACGTGGTGAATACCAGGTAATCCGTTTGCTGAAGGCGGACCTTCAAAAAATACGAAAGGCTCAGCACCTTCGCGAGTTGTTACACTCTTTTCAAATATATTTTCTTTCTTCCAAAAATCAAGAACTTCAGACGCTACAGTTGGCAAGTCAAGTCCTTTGTATTCAGTAAATTTTGTACTCATTTTATCCTTTTCTTAAACGAGGTGCGAAAGTAGTAAATTTAAGTCAGAAGTAGAATATCTAAAGCCAAAAGTTGGCACTTTTAAGACAATTTTTAAGAGTAGAAAAGAAATCATTATCAAAATAAGAAATTAAGGTCGCTTTTTTTCAAAAATTCTTAATTCAAATACACTTTTCTAAAAGATTAACAGCATTGCAATGTACTGTCATGAATTTTTGTTAAATTTTAACATAATGAAATCTATTATTAGGAATTGTAAGATTAATAATTGTAGTTTTATACCCAACTTTAAAAAATGTGTATGAGAACAAAATTACTTATCTTATGCTTACTTACAGTAAGTTTTGCAAAAAGCCAGAATCTTCTACAAAACGGTAGTTTTGAGCAATTTACAGCTGACACTCCTAATTCATGGACCGTAATTTACGGCGCTACATCAAAAGAAGAGACAATTAAAAATGTTGGAACTTCAAGTTTAAAAGGAACAACAGTATCAGCATCTGGTATGTCACCAGCAATACAATTAAAACAAGAATTTACCGTATCTGAGGCTACTGATTACACTTTACAGTTTGACTATTATATTCCAGGCCCAGACAGTCCTTTTAATATAGGAAATCTGACATATGAAATCACAAAGGTTTCTACAAGTGACAATGCTTTTCTTTCGGCTCAAATGCCTCCATTAGTAACAAAGGAGTTTGGAGTTTGGAAGACAATCACATATGATTTTAAAGTACTATTCTTTCCAGGTGGAACATCAACAACTTTAGCTACATATTTTACAGCTGGATCTATGTTTGATGGCACTCCAATTTATTTTGACAATGTGATAGTAGCAAAAAAAGGCACTTTAGGAACTGTTGATTTCGATAAAAAAACCAACCCGATAGCATCTATGTCTAAAGATGAAATAAAATTAAGCAGTGATTTTAAAAATTCTTCTTATGTAATTTACTCTATCGATGGTAAAGCAGTAAAAAGAGTCAACAATAACTCATCTGAAACTATTGCAATTTCTGGATTACCAAACGGAGTTTATTTATTAAAATTAAACGACTTAGGCACTTCAGTTAAATTCATCAAATAATAAGGTTAAGCAACCTCAAACAAAAAAAGGATCGAGTTAAACTCGATCCTTTTTTTGTTTTTATACAATTAAAAGAAAACATACTCTTAAGAAAAAACCTCTTTTAAAATATCCAAAGATTTCGGTCTTTTAAACCCTTCCAAATGCAGACTGTAATAATCAATTAGAATTTTCAGGAGAATCTGCCTTTCTAAAACATGAAAGACTTTTCGATCGTTATCGAATTTTAGTTCCAATAACTTTTTAAACAAGTTGGTCTCGTGTTCCGAAAGCACATTTCCTTTTTGAAAAAGCGTAAAGACACCTTCATTCATTTCAAAAAAAGGCAAATCAATTTCAGAAATATCAGGATAAAAACCGAGATATTTTGTGATTTCTAAAAGCAGAATTAAATGAAAATTAGAAATTTCATCATGATGATCCAGCCACGTCAGTGCAGCTTCTAAAAAAAGGAAAAGCTGTTCGTTTTTCTCTTCTTCTTGAATAGAATAATGAAGCATTTCGGACAAAAACATCACCATTGTACTTTTCACAATATCAGTATGAATAGTCTGAAACGGAACAGCGCTTTTTATTTCTTTAAAATTCTCTAAAGTTCCTTTATTCTTATGAACAGCTTCAATTTCTAAAATCGAAAAAGGCTGAAAATAAGCAATTTTCTGACTTGCCTTTCTGCTCGAAAAAGCGTCACGCACAAAATAAGATTTTAGTCCGCTAGAAAGTGTAAAGCATTTTACAATCAAGCTTTTCTCTTGGAATTTTAAAGACGAAATTACTATGGCTTTTGTTTTGACTAGCACAAATTTTTGTTTTTTTTTTGTTTCAAGTTTAAAGTTTCAAGTTTGAGACTGAAAACTGAGACCGATACTTATTACTTTAACGTATAATCATCACTTTCTTAACTTTAGTTTCTCCTCCATCTTCTGCCGAGATAAAAACCATGTAAACACCAGATGCTACTTTATACTTCCCAAAAGCAGTTGTGTCCCATTCGATTGTTCCGCCAGAAGAAGTCACTTCATAAACTAAATTTCCTTCTATATCTGTGATTTTCACATTAGCCTTATCAATTAATCCGGCCACTTTAACGGTTCCCGAATAAGTCGGACGTACAGGATTTGGATAAACATATACATTGCTTAAATCGTCATTTGCTCCAGTTGCAATTCCGCCAAACGAAACCAATCCTTTGTCGGTTGCAATAAAAACTTCTCCCGTTTTAGCATTTATCTTAACATCATTTATATAATTACTTGGCAAAGGCGAATTGTTTATTGTAAAATGGTATTTTGTTTCCTGACCATTGGGCGAAACCATAAATATTCCAGAATCTGCCGTTCCAATCCATTTATTATTTGCACCATCGACTGCTATCGAAGTTACAAACTGTTCATATAACAACTCTTGAGCCAAATCGTCTTCGGTTATAATAATCGAATTTGCTTTTAACTGACTATCTGTTTGAAAACTAGAAACATTAGAAAGAACTCTCAAACCCTTTGTTGTCCCTATCCAAAGCTGATTTTTTGTATCTAAAGCTATTGCTCTAACATCGGCAATTGGCAGATTTCCAGCATCGGTTCCAAAAGTCATTTTTTTGAACGTATTTGTAGCTTCATTAAATCCTACAACTCCATTTTTATAAGTTCCAATCCATTTTACATTGTTACGATCTACCACTATACTTGAATAGTTATCTTCTCCCACATCATCTGATATAGAAGTCATCGAATAACTACCCCATTGCCCATTTGTTTTTAAAACTTTCAATCCATTATTGATTCTGCTATTGGTCACCCAAAGATTTCCAGATTTATCAAAAGCCGTTGCATTGATTCGGACATCTACATAATCTGGCGATGCTGTTTTAAGTGACTCTAAACCACTATTTTTTTCATTATATAAATGAGTTGGAATATCGCTTTCAATTTTTAATAATCCCGAGAAAAAAGAACCAGCATAAACCTGTTTTTCATTATTAGGATTTATATAAATTCTCGTTATTGATTTGGCATCATAAACATCAGAATATGGAATGTTTAACCATCCCGAAGCATTAAATCGACTAATACCGTAGCTATCCAAAGGGTATGGATTATACACCGCATCATAATCTCCATAAACCGCCCACAAAACATTTGAACCGGCATCTATAGAAAAAATATCATTACGCACGGGACCGCTAGGCGTACTGTTTTCAAAAGCTGTTGCATTATTTAAAGCAGAAGCAAACAATCCTTTTTCTTTTGTTCCAATAAAAATCTGATTTCCAACTGCAGTTGCACAACTAAAATTCAAGGTATTATCTAAAACTTGAGAATTTGTAATTTGTCGACTCAACGTCATTTGATTATTATAAACATATACTGTGTTGGCAGTTGTGACAAATAAATTATGGTTTTTCGCCCGTGTATCAACAGACGCTTGAGGCAGCTGCAAAAAGCCTACAAATGTATTGGAATTAAATCTATGAATATACCCCGTACCATTTATTGCAATAAGTTCTGAGTCTAAAGCCTCAACACTCGACCAATCTCCACCATTTACTATTGACCATTGGCTATAATCTACAAGATTAGCATTTGTAATGTTCGCTTTTCTAATGCCGCTTGAAGTTGCTGCAAAAATAAATCCGTTAAACATTGTGGTTTGCTTTACGCTTATTTCTGCTCCATTATCTCCAATAAAATAAGTGTCGCCAAATTGAGATGTTTTAAGATTAAATTGAACAATTCCAAAATCGCAAGAAACATATATCAATCCATTATTTTCCATAAAATGATTGATTTTTTTAGTATTTGCTGGCAATTGCTTATTAATTATATCTACAACTTTTAGAATACTCCCATCGGCTTCATTAATCAAGATCATCAAACCATTTTCATAACCAATAATTGTTTTTTTTGATGCTTCGCTGTAATAAACTGCCGAAATCGTCTGACCCGAAAGTCCGTCAACGGTAGTAGTCGTTTTAAGGACATTTGTTGCTGTATTTTTTGAAAACAATGCGTTCTCGGAACCCGCAAAAACAGTTGTTGCAGATTCTGAAATGTCTTTTATTTCATTAAATGAAAAATATCCCTGCCAAGACAATTTGCTCTGCGCTCCGCAAAACTGAATTAGAAGTAAAAACAAACCGCAGAAAAATACTTTTTTCATCATATAATGTATTCGAATAGACAAATATAATACAAACGGGATTTTATTTAATTTTTAGTACAAATAAAATACCCCCGATATCTTATTAAGATAACGAGGGTAATTCTAATTATTGCAATTAAATCTTAAACTACACCTTGCGCAAGCATAGCATCGGCAACTTTTACAAATCCGGCAATATTAGCTCCTTTTACGTAGTTAACATATCCGTCTTCTTCTGCACCGTATTTTTTACATTGGTTATGAATTCCGATCATGATTTCTTTCAATCTCAAGTCTACTTCTTCACTAGTCCAGTTTAAACGAATTGAGTTCTGAGTCATTTCTAATCCTGAAGCAGCAACTCCACCAGCATTTGCAGCTTTTCCTGGCGCGAATAACACTTTACTATCTAAGAAAAGTTTAATAGCATCTAAAGTAGAAGGCATATTTGCTGCTTCCGTAACACATAAAACGCCATTATCTATTAATTTCTTAGCATCATCACCATTCAATTCATTTTGAGTAGCACATGGAATAGCGATATCTACTTTTACTTCCCAAGGGCTTTTTCCTTTGTGGAAAATAGCATTTGGATATTTCTCTAAATATCTTTCAGCTCTATTATCTCCAGTAGCTCTCATTTCAACCATATGTTCGATTTTTTCTCCAGAGACACCTTCTTCATCATAAATATAACCATCAGGTCCAGAAATAGTAACTACTTTTCCTCCTAGTTCATTTACTTTTAAAGCAACACCCCAAGCCACATTTCCGAATCCAGAAATAGCAACTCTTTTTCCTTTAATTTCATGACCAATTGTACGAAGCATTTGATCTGTAAAGTAAACTACTCCATATCCTGTAGCTTCTGGTCTAATTAATGAACCTCCGTAAGCTAAACCTTTTCCAGTTAAAACTCCTGTAAATTCATTTCTAATTCTTTTGTATTGACCAAATAAGTAACCGATTTCACGTGCACCAACACCAATATCTCCAGCTGGAACGTCAAGATCTGGACCAATATGACGGCATAATTCTGTCATGAAGGACTGGCAGAAACGCATAATTTCAGCATCAGATTTTCCTTCTGGGTCAAAATCAGAACCTCCTTTTCCACCTCCCATCGGAAGTGTTGTCAAACTGTTTTTAAATACTTGTTCAAATGCCAAGAACTTTAAAACTGATAAGTTTACCGAGTGATGAAATCTAATTCCTCCTTTGTAAGGTCCAATTGCAGAGTTCATTTGAATTCTGAAACCTCTATTCACAATAATTTCTCCTTTATCGTCTACCCACGGAACTCTGAATATTATTGATCTTTCCGGTTCAGCGATTCTTAAAAGAATATTCTTTCCATCATATTTTTTACGTTCTGATATAAACGGAATTACAGTTTCTGCGAATTCTCTAACTGCTTGAAGAAATTCTGGCTCGTTTGGATTTTTTGACTCAACAAGAGCCATAAATTCATTTATTTTTTGTTCCATCTTTAAAATAAATTTTCAGATAATTTAGATTTAATTTTTACTCTTATAAAAAATAAGAAACTACGTTTAAGAAAACGTTTTCGTTTTAACGGACAAAGATATATCAAATAATGATTCGATGTTACATTTTTCACTTTTTTGAAGCGATTTGTGTTTTTTTCAAACGATAGAAAAAAACGCATTTTACCTGTAGGTGTTTACACGCAAAACACCTTTTAAAAGTTAGTAAATTAAGTATTTTGCTAGTTATTTTTCAATACGTCAATTTAATATTTTGAATCGATTATGTTTTTTATATATTTGCCGAGATTTGTAAGCCCCTAAAAAATGCCTAAGCACCTATTTATCACATTATTTGCCTTATTGGGCATCTCAACTGCTGTATCAGCACAAGGATTAGCCCAAGAGATCGGAATCTACGCAGGACCAGTAACTTTACAGTCCGATTTTGGAGAAAGAAACAACTTTGATAATAATGTCGGAAACACAGGTTTTGGCATTGGAATCATGCACTTTATAAACTTTTCTGCCAATAACAATAGAGAAAATTTTTTCACAGAACATTTTAAAGTAAGATCTGATCTGTCTTATAGCAGAACCACTTTAAAACACCACGGCCAATGGGTTGAATACAAACCTAACGGAGTATTTGCAACACAATTAAGAAACATGCATGCAAGTTCTAGTATAGTAAGCTTGGGAGCACAGATGGAATTTTCTCCTTTTATGAAAATCCACGATTTCGAAAACACAGTTGGTAGCTTCAGTCCGTATGGAGCTGTAGGGTTTCAAGTGAGCTACTATTCAGCAAAAGTTGGGTCACATTTAGGAGACATTACACTTCCTGCTAATACCCCAGGAAAATACTTAACTCCATCTGACGGACGTGCACATGGTTTTTCTACAGAAACTGGTGTAGCTTTAGCGGCAACAGCAGCAGTAGGTGTACATTATAAACTAACTGAAATGAGTGATTTAATGTTTGAAACTCGTTTTCATATGTACAGCTCAGACTGGATTGACGGATTAAACCCAAACAAAGATATTTACAAAGAAAACAAATCTAACGATTGGCAGGTTTGGTTTAACTTTGGATACATCTACTATTTAGAATTCTAAAAAAAATTAAATCTCAAAATATAAAAAATCCCAAATTCCAATTTTAAGATTGTGAATTTGGGATTTTTCATTAGACACTTTAGTATCTTCTATTCTAAGAAATTTTAAAATAAGAAATCCCAAACTCCGAAAGAAAAATTGGAATTTGGGATTTTCATATTGGAATTTATATTAAGCTAAAGCTTGCTCTAAATCGGCAATTAAATCTTCTGCATCTTCGATACCAACACTCAATCTAACAAGATCATCAGTAATGCCTACTTCTGCTCTTTTATCTGCAGGAATAGAAGCGTGCGTCATTAAAGCTGGGTGGTTAGCCAATGATTCAACTCCACCAAGAGATTCTGCCAAAGTAAACACTTTCAATTTTTCTAAAAATGCGATAGAATCTTCTTTCTTTCCTGATTTAAAATCAAAAGAAACCATTCCTCCAAAAGCTTTCATTTGCTTCTTAGCAATTTCGTGAAACGGATGATTTTTTAAACCTGGATAATAAACCGTTTTAATTTTAGGATGGTTGTTCAAATATTCAACTACTTTTTCTCCATTTTCACAATGTCTCTGAACTCTTAAAGCTAACGTTTTGATTCCTCTTAAAACCAAAAAGCTATCCATTGGCCCAAGAGTCGCTCCTGTTGCAAATTGCTGAAAATGCAATTGTTCTCCAAGGCCTGCGTCTTTTACAATTAATGCTCCAGCAATAACATCAGAATGACCTCCTAAATATTTCGTAGCAGAGTGCATTACAATGTCTGCTCCTAAATCTAAAGGCTTTTGTAGATAAGGCGTTGCAAAAGTATTATCAACCGCAAGAAGAATATTTTTCTCTTTAGTAATTTTTGCAATTTCTTGAATGTCTGCCAATTTCATCAACGGATTTGTTGGTGTTTCTACCCAAATTAACTTCGTGTTTTCGTTAATTAAACTTTTCAGTTTTTCGATATTCGTCATATCAACAAAATGAAATTTAATACCCGAATCTTTATAAACGCGAGAGAACATTCTGTAAGTTCCGCCATACAAATCATCCATCGCAATGATTTCGTCTCCAGCTTTAAAAGATCTTAAAACGCAATCTGTAGCTGCAAGACCAGACGAAAATGCTAATCCGCGAGTTCCGTTTTCAATACTAGCCAGCGCCTCCTCTAAAGCCGTACGTGTCGGGTTTGAAGCTCTACTATATTCGTAATCTGCCAAAGGTTTCCCTGGACTTGTTTGTACAAATGTTGAAGTTTGATACACTGGCGGCATAACAGCGCCTGTACTTGGATCATGATGCTGTCCTCCGTGAATAACTTTTGTATTGAATTTCATATAGTTATAAATTTTAAATCCTTAATTCTTTTACAAATTTACCGCTTAATTTATTTTATCGCGACACAACTTCTTACCTTTGTAGATAATTAACACTTTTTGATATGAAAAATTCATTATTTATACTCTTTTTGTGTTTGATTTTTACAAGTTGCAAAAAAGAGCTTTCATTTGAGAATGAAACATTTGAAGAGAAATCTACTGTCCCATGCAAAAATGATTGCCCAAAAATCACCATAGAAGTTCCAATTGCTAAAAATGTTAAAGTAACCTCAGACAGCATTAATAAGAAAGTATTTGCCGTCATTAAAGAGATTGTGTTTTTTGAAGACGATTCGGTAAAAGTTGATGGCTACAAAGCATTGGCAAAATCTTTTATTGCCTCCTATCAAGAAATGCATCAAAAATTTCCAAACGATACCTTTGGCTGGGAAGCAAAAATCATTGGAAATGTCGAATTTGAATCGGACCAGATTTTAAACCTTAAAATTGACCATTATACTTTTACTGGCGGCGCTCACGGTTATCAAGGTTATCGCTCTTTATTATTCGATAAAAAAACAGGAAAAACCATTTTCAATAATCAGTTGTTTAAAAACGAAAATGAGTTTAAAACTTTCGCAGAAAAAACATTTAGATCAAAATATAAAATCCCAGAAAAAGCCAATATCAACGCTACAGGTTTAATGTTTGAAAACGATAAATTTCAATTGCCCCAAAACATTTTTTACACCTCTGAAGGTTTGCTTTTATATTACAACTCATACGAAGCGGCATCCTACGCAGATGGTCCAAAAGAACTTATATTTCCGTATGAAGAAATAAAGAAATATTTGAATTTTCAATAAACATTTTAGATTAAATAAATTCAGCATCTAACACAATCTTTACAGATATGCTTGATGTAGACGCACTGCAGTGCGTCTCTACAGGAAAACCTTTGTCACTTTGTTTCTCTGAACCTCTGCACCTTTTTATTGAACATCATATTTCATCTTACGTAAAACCCTCAGAGCTTCTTTAAAAGAGGAGTATACATTCTTATACGGTTTTAAAAGCAATTTTGCATCTATTAATTTTTGTCGAGCATCTTCAAAACCATTCAAATGGCAAATCATAAAAGTTGACGGCAGATTTTCCAGATCTTTCATTTCACGATCAGATAATGCAATTTCTTTTTGAAGTTTTCCGAGCAAAGCCATATTTGAATTATAAATATGATACAACATTTTCCGGTTGAACTCTGGCGGCTGAAAAAGCATTTGGCGATCTATTTTATAATAACCATTATCAAAGAAATGAATCGTTTGTTCTTCTAACGGATAATAACTCGTTTTGTCATTTAATCCCAGCGGAACATATTCTGTAATGGTAAAAGTATCGTCGTTATATTGTATTGTAACAACATCTTGTGCCGAATAAAAAAGTTTAATTTGTTCGTTTATTAATTCGATATCTACACGAGACAAATACGTTTTATCGCGTAATTTTTTCGGAACTCCAGCCCAACAAATCACGAATAATTCTTTAAAAACACGGTATTTTGGCGACATATCTTTATGTCTGAAATTCATAAAATCGATAACGCCGTCTAAAGTATATTGAATACTGTTTCGAGAGCTATTTTCTATTCCAATTACCGTTTCTGTATTTTGATTGCTCTTTTCGATTATCTCATGTTCTTCTAGTGGAATTGAATTACTGCCACGTCTCACAAAAACACTGTTTGCAAAAATAGTATGAATTCCTTTTTTGAAGTACGAGATTTTACTTTTAGGCTTTATGGTAACCAGACCGATTACTTTGTCTTTTGGAAGATTAGGAAAAGGGACGTTTTCGTATTGAATTTTTGGAGGATTTTCTAAAAATGCATTGACCAGATTCTGAATTCGGCTATCATCGAAAAAATCATCGCCTACAATCTCATTATCTTGATCTTCTACTCCAACAACGATATAAGAATTATTGTTTGGGTTGGAATTGGATAACGCGCAAATGTGCTTTAGAAACTTGCCCTTCCCTTCGCGCGAATGAAGATTCAACTGCCTTTTCTTATCATAAAAACTGCTTTCGTCATTATGAGCGAGGAGATTTTTAATTAAAAGGCGCTTATTAATCATTCTTTTTAGATTATTAGACTGACTTAGATTTTTAGACTTCTCAGATTGATTTTCAGTTTCCTAAGTTAAACTAAAGATCCGACTTTCTAAGAAGTCTAATAATCTAGTTTTAAATATTCTTTTTAACAATCGTCGAAGAGGCCTGTGCTGTACTCATAACAACCAAATCGGCAATATTTACATGATAAGGTCGTGAAACTACAAAGTGAATAATATCGGCAATATCTTCTGCCTGTAACGGATCAAATCCTTTATAAACATTTGCCGCTCTTTCCACATCTCCTTTAAAGCGAACTTCGCTAAATTCAGTTGCTACCATTCCTGGATGAATTCCTCCAACTCTAATTCCAAACGGATTTAAATCGATTCGCATTCCTGCAGTAATAGCATCAACCGCATGTTTAGAACCACAGTATACATTCCCATTTGGGTAAACTTCTTTTGCCGCTGTTGAACCTATATTAATAATATGCCCCGATTGTCTTTCGACCATTTGCGGAATTATTGCTTTTGACACATATAAAAGTCCTTTCACATTAATATCAATCATGGCATCCCAATCGTCTAAATTTCCGTTCTGAATCGGATCTAAACCGTGGGCATTTCCAGCGTTATTAATTAAAACGTCAATTGTTGCAAAATCGTTTGGTAAAGAGCCTATTTTTTGCAGAACATCTTCTTTATCACGAACATCAAATGCTAAAGTATGTACTTCTGTAAAAACAGAAAGTTCATTTTGAAGTTCTTCTAAACGGTCTTGACGTCTTCCGCAAAGAACAACTTTATAATTGTTTTTTGCTAAAATCTGAGCGGTTGCTTTTCCAATTCCGCTTGTAGCACCAGTAATTAAAACTGTTTTTTTCATTTTGTTGATTTCATTTTGCCACAGATTAAAAGGATTTAAATGATTTTTCAATCTGTGAAAATTCTTTTAATCTGTGGCTACTATTTTTTTACGCGTTTAACTGAATACTGTCACTGCGACTGAATACTTAAAAATTAAGGCACATCATCGCCCATACTTTCAGTCCAGATCGCAAACCAATCTTCTTTATCCATTTCTAATTCAACTGCTTTTGACAGAGATTGAATTCTGGCAACGTTAACAGTTCCTGCAATAGGAATAACTCTTGCTGGATGTTTTAAAATCCATGCCAATAAAAGTGTATCTGCACCTAAATGATATTTCTCTAATAAAGTAGAAAACAGTTTTTTCAAACGGCGAGTTTGTTTTGTATCTTCTCTAAAAACCGTTCCTAGCGGATTCCATGATAAAGGTCGAATTCCGTTAGTCTGCATATAATCTAAACTTCCGTCAGTCATTGCTTCATAATGCGTAGCAGAAAACTGAACTTGATTATAGCTTACTTCTGTTTTCTGACGAATCAATTCAGTTTGTGAGCTTGTAAAGTTTGAAAGTCCAAAATCAATAATTTTTCCTTCTCCTTTTAATTTCTCAACCGCTTCTGCAATTTCCTCAGCCTGCATTAACGGACTTGGTCTGTGAAGTAAAAAAACATCTACATAATCTGTTTTTAAATTCTTCAAAGATGTTTCTACAGACTTAATAATATAGTCTTTGGAATAATCGTAATGTTTGATTTTGTTTTCGGGGCGTTTTTCAGCAATCATCTGAATTCCGCACTTGGTAATTAATTGTAATTTTTCACGGGCAATCTTACTTGCGTGAAAGGCTTTTCCAAAATCGGCTTCGGTCGTATACGAACCGTAAATATCCGCGTGATCAAAAGTCGTAATTTTGTTTTCGATACTCACCTGTATCATGTTTTCCATTTCTTTAGTTGTAAGGTTTTTATCCCAAACTCCCCAATTCATAGTGCCCGAAATTATAGGCGATAAGACTGTTTTGCTCATAATAATTATGCGTTATTTTTGGTAATAATTATGCTTTACTAAAACATAATCATCAAAGTTCTTAAAAATATAAAAATAGATTCACAATTAGTCCTTAAAATTAGGTCTTTGGTCGAAGTTTTAACCATTCTTTAACATCTTACTTCTTAAAAAATATTCAATTTGCACTCTCAAAAATTAGGCGTTAAAATCAAGGTTTTAAAAATATTTATATGGAAGAAAATACAACGACTTTAGACATTAGAGCGATAAATGAAAAAATTGAGAGAGAAAGTGCTTTTATAGACCTTCTTACAATGGAAATGAACAAAGTTATTGTGGGTCAGAAACATATGGTCGAGCGTCTATTGATCGGATTACTTGGACAAGGGCATATTTTATTGGAAGGAGTTCCTGGTCTGGCAAAAACTTTAGCCATCAACACGCTTTCTCAAGCAGTTCAAGGATCTTTCAGCCGTATCCAGTTTACGCCAGATTTATTACCTGCCGATGTTATCGGAACCATGATTTACAATATTAAAGCAAATGAGTTCTCAATTAAAAAAGGACCAATTTTTGCCAATTTCGTACTTGCCGATGAGATTAACCGTGCTCCAGCAAAGGTTCAATCTGCTTTATTAGAGGCGATGCAGGAGAAACAAGTTACTATTGGTGACACTACATTTAAATTAGACCGTCCGTTTTTAGTATTAGCAACACAAAACCCAGTTGAGCAAGAAGGAACGTATGCACTTCCTGAAGCACAAGTTGACCGTTTTATGTTGAAAACTGTTATTGATTATCCAAAAATTGATGAAGAACGTTTTGTAATTCGTCAAAACTTAAAAGGAACTTACGAAAAAGTAAATCCGGTAGTTTCTGTAGATCAAATTCTACGTGCTCAGGAAGCTGTTCGTGAAGTTTATATGGATGAAAAAATCGAGAAATATATTCTTGATATTATTTTCGCTACACGTTACCCAGAAAAATACAAATTAGCCGATTTAAAACCGCTTATCAGTTTTGGAGCTTCTCCTCGTGGAAGTATCAACTTGGCTAATGCTGCTAAATGTTATGCTTTCATCAAACGTCGTGGTTATGTAATTCCAGAAGACGTTCGTGCAGTTGTTCACGATGTATTACGTCACAGAGTTGGAATCACTTACGAAGCAGAAGCAGAAAACATCACTTCTGTAGACATTATCAACAAAATCGTTAACGAGATTGAGGTACCTTAAAAATTTGTTTCAGGTTTCAGGTTTCAGGTTGTTGCAAGACAAACTTGAAACTTTTAAACTTTAAACTTTAAACAAATAGAATGGATACAAAAGAGCTTTTAAAAAAAGTACGGAAAATAGAAATCAAAACGAAAAGACTGAGTAATCATATCTTTTCGGGAGAATACCACTCTTCATTTAAAGGACGAGGAATGACGTTTAGCGAGGTGCGTCAATACCAATACGGAGATGATATTCGTAACATCGATTGGAATGTAACCGCACGCTACAATGAAGCTCACGTTAAAGTATTTGAAGAAGAACGCGAATTAACCATGGTTTTAATGGTCGATATTTCGGGTTCGGAATCTTTTGGTTCTAAAAATCAATTCAAGAAAGACATCGTAACCGAAATTGCGGCAACGATGGCTTTTTCGGCTACACAGAATAATGACAAAATTGGTTTAATCTTATTTTCTGATACTGTAGAATTATATATTCCGCCTAAAAAAGGACGTTCACACGTACTACGCATCATTCGTGAATTGATCGAATTTGAACCAAAAAGTCATAAAACAGACATTGCTCAAGCCTTGAAATTCTTATCTGGAACCCAGAAAAAGAAAGCCATCATTTTTATGATTTCCGATTTTATGTCTGATTCTTATGAGCATACATTAAAGATTGCTTCTAAAAAACATGACATTACAGGTGTTCGTGTGTATGATATTCGCGAAGAAAGAATTCCAAATTTAGGAATGGTAAACATGCTGGATTCCGAAACCGGAAAAATACAATTGGTTGATACAAGTTCTAAAGCTGTTCGAATGAATTATGAAAAACATTATCAAGAAAAGCTGAATTACTTTAAAGATACTTTCCGTAAATCTGGAGCAGGAATTGTAAATACCAGAGTAGACGAAAATTACGTTACTAAACTATTAGGCTATTTCAAATCGAGGTAAAGATTTTTGATTTTTGATTAACGATTTTTGATTTATGATGTGTATGATTTGAGATTAAAGGAAGTATTTAAGAAATGACCAAACAAGAATTAGAAAATAGATTGATTGATTTTGCAGCAACAATTATAATTATAGCAAGTAAGTTTGAGAAAAATTATGCAGGAAATCATCTGTCAGGGCAAATAATCCGATCGGGAACATCGCCAGCGTTAAATTACGGTGAAGCGCAAAGTGCAGAGAGTAAAAAAGATTTTATTCATAAAATGGGAATTTGTCTGAAAGAATTAAGAGAAACATTTGTTTGTTTGAAAATAATAGAAAAAGCAAATTTATCAACAGACAAAGAAAGTTTAATGCAAGTAAAAATAGAAGCAAATCAATTAATTTCCATTTTTGTGTCCAGCATTAAAACATCAAAAAATAATTCATAAAAATTAAAGATTACTATTTTAGAAAACTATTGACAATCCTTGGAAAAATCAAAA
Organism: Flavobacterium sp. LK-23; assembly: GCF_058135255.1. Classification (NCBI taxonomy): domain Bacteria; kingdom Pseudomonadati; phylum Bacteroidota; class Flavobacteriia; order Flavobacteriales; family Flavobacteriaceae; genus Flavobacterium; species Flavobacterium sp. LK-23. The sequence goes on along the minus strand of NZ_JBYUVT010000006.1, from coordinate 9,365 downwards.
ATCAAAAATCGTTAATCTTCAATCGTTAATCAAATGAAATTTAAACTTTATATATTTTTATTGCTTTTTTCTACCATGATTTTTGCTCAGCAAAAACAAGTAGAAACGAGTATTGATACCACCAAAAATAAAATTGGTGCTGAGTTCAAACTGACCCTGAAAACAGTTGTAACTTCAACATCAAAAGTTGAATTTCCTAAACTTAAAAATATTGGTCCGTTAGAAGTTATCCAGTCTTATCCAATTGATACGGTTAAGAAAGATGCCACTAATTACGAACTTATAAAAAAATATGGTTTAACACAGTTTGATTCTGGCCGTTATACGATTCCGAGCATCAAAATTTTAATTGATAAAAAACCTTTTTACTCTGATTCTATTAAAGTTGAAGTAGCCGCTGTAAAAGTTGATACTTTACAGCAGAAAATGTACGACATTAAAGATATTTCTTCTGTTGATGAAGGAATGGGAAATTGGTGGATTTACACTTTAATAGTTCTAGCCATTTTAGGAATTGGTGCTTTTGTTTACTGGTATGTCAAAAAACGTCAGTTGAAAAAAATCGAAGAGGAAGTTTATAAAACTCCTATCGAAAAAGCGACTAGTTTATTAAATAATCTAGAACAAAAAGAACTGGTTCAAAAAGGAGAAATCAAAGAATACTATAGCGAACTGACCGATATTGCTAGAAATTATATCGAAGAAGCCATTCATATCCCAGCAATGGAAAGCACAACTTCTGAGTTAATTGCTGCAATTAGAGAAGCTTCGACCAAAAAGAAAATGACCCTTACACCTGAAACGGTTGAAAATTTAGAACGCGTTTTACGTCAGGCCGATTTGGTAAAATTTGCAAAATCTAAACCGCTTGATTTTGAAATTACCGATGATAGAAATAAAATACAGAAAGTAATTTTAACCCTTGATAATGCAATTCCAACTGAAGTTCCAGAAGAAATTGAAGATCAGTTATTAAACGAAGCGCAAAGACAAAAACAAATTCAGGCACAGCTTAAAAAACAGCGCAATGCTAGAATTGGTTATTCCGTTGCCGCTATCATACTTTTATTGTTTGCTACCACAACTTTCTTTGTTGTTACCAAAGGGTTCAATTATGTAAAAGACAATGTAATTGGTCACCCTTCTAAAGAATTATTAGAAGGCGAATGGGTAAAAAGTGCTTACGGAAGTCCAGCTGTTGTTATTGAAACGCCAAAGGTTTTAAAAAGAATGGATGCGCAAAAAGCACTTCCAAAAGAAGCAATGGCACTTATCAAAGAAATGCAACTTTTTGCCTACGGAAGTATGATTGATAATTTTTACGTAACGGTTTCAACATCTAAATTCAAACAGCCAACAGATATTGATTTAAGTAAAACTCTCGAAGGCACTTTAAAAATTATTGAGGCTCAAGGCGGACAAAATATTATAGTAAAACAAGAAGATTTTCAAACTAATGAAGGTATTCAGGGAGTAAAAGGTTACGGAACAATGACTGTTTTGAATCCAGCAACTAAAACGAGTACAAAAGCATATTATGAATTGTTACTTTTCAAACAAGATCAAGGTTTACAGCAAATCCTGATTTTGCACGAAGAAGGCGATACTTATGCAAATGAAATCACGACCCGAATATTAAATTCTGTTGAACTTCAAAGAGCAAACAACTAATGAGCAAGATCACTTTTTTAAATCCAGAGTTCCTTTGGTTGTTTCTATTAATTCCGATTGCAGTAATCTGGTTTTTCTGGAAACGCAACCAGCAGTCGGCTACCTTAAAAATGAGTTCGACAGCAGGATTCCAAAATAATCAATCGTTTTGGATCAAGTTCAAACCTGCTTTATACGTTTTCAGAATTCTCGCTTTAAGCTCGTTAATTATAGCATTGGCACGCCCAAGAACTGTAGATATTAGCAACCAGACTAAAACAACAAAAGGAATTGATATTGTAATGGCAATTGACGTTTCTGGATCTATGCTGGCAAAAGATTTAAAGCCAAATCGTATGGAAGCTTTAAAAAGAGTTGCAGCCGATTTCGTTGAAGAAAGACCAAATGACAGAATCGGATTGGTTTTGTACGCTTCTGAAGCATACACCAAAACGCCTGTTACAAGCGATAAAGCTATTATTCTTGAAGCTATAAAAGGAATTAAATACGATACGGTTTTACAAGACGGAACTGGAATTGGAATGGGATTGGCAACTGCTGTAAATCGTTTGAAAGATAGCAAAGCAAAAAGCCGTGTAATTATTTTACTTACTGACGGTGTTAACAATGCTGGTTTTATCGAACCAGAAACTGCCTCTGATATTGCAAAACAATACGGAATAAAAGTTTATACAATTGGTCTTGGAACAAACGGAATGGCAGAATCTCCATACGCATATGCTCCAAATGGCGGTTTCTTATTTAAAATGCAGAAAGTTGAAATCGATGAAAAGCTAATGAGAAACATTGCTAGAAAAACAGATGGAACATACTTTAGAGCAACAAGCAATGATAAATTAGCAGAAATATACAAATCGATCAATAAACTGGAAACTACAGAAATTCAGGAACTGAAATTCTACGATTACGACGAAAAATATAGGTTTTTTGTCTTATTTGCAGGTTTAATGTTATTGCTTGAAGTTGGATTAAGAAATACGGTTTACAGAAGCTTCATTTAATTTTGAAAAAATTAAAAAATTCCAATTCTAAAAATTCCAAACAACAAATTGGAATTTGGAATTTGAAGATTAAAAATTAGAAAGAGGATTTGGAATTTGGAATTTCAATATTGGAATTTAAAAACATTTATGGAATTAGACGAAAAAAAATATTTATATCTCTTATTACTTATCCCAATTGTGGTATGTATTTTTCTTTTCAATATGTATTGGAAAAGAAGAACACAACGTGAATTTGGTGATTTGGAAATGGTAAAAAGATTGAGCCCTGAGAAATCGGTTTTTAAACCTGTTTTAAAAATTGTTGTAATTCTTTTGGCACTTACTTGTTTAATTATTGGTTTGGTAAATCCGAAAATCGGAACCAAAATGGAAACCGTAAAACGAGAAGGTATTGATATTGTTTTTGCTGTCGACGTTTCTAAAAGTATGCTTGCTGAAGATGTTGTTCCTAGCCGTTTGGATAAAAGTAAGCAGTTGGTTTCTCAAATCATTAACAATTTAGGAAGCGATAGAATCGGAATCGTGGCGTATGCGGGAAGTGCTTTCCCAGTTTTACCCATTACATCAGATTACAGCGTTGCAAAAATGTTCTTGCAAAGTATGAATCCGGGAATGGTTTCCTCTCAAGGAACCTCTTTGGATGAAGCGATTAAATTATCCTCTACTTATTTTGATGAAAAGAGTAAGACCAGTAAATTATTAATTCTGATTTCTGACGGTGAAGATCATTCTGAAGGTGCAACTGCCGCGGCAGAAGAAGCCAATAAATTAGGAATGAAAATCATCACAATTGGCGTTGGAACAGAAAGAGGAGGAACAATTCCGTTAAAAGAAAATGGCGTTGTAAGAGGCTATCAAAAAGACCAAAATGGAGAAACAGTTATTACCAAATTAAACCAAGAAGGTTTAAAAACAATTGCAAAAGCAACAAAAGGTGGTTATGTTTACGGCGGAAGTACAAAAGAAGTTTTAGAATATGTAAAAAATGCTTTGAACAATATTCAGAAAACAGAATTTGAAGCTACACAAATGGCAGAATTTCAATCGCAGTTCCAATGGTTTATCGGATTTGCATTTTTACTGCTTTTCCTAGACATTTTCTTGTTAGAAAGAAAAACAAGCTGGATCAAAGAGTTGGATTTATTTAATGAAAAGAAATAAATGTTCAGAGTGAAATTCAGAACAGAAAACAAAATTAGAATGAAAAATTTACTCCTTTATATTTTACTAACGGTTTCTTTTGCAGCTGCTGCACAAGAAAAGGACAAATCATTGCCTGCTGGTAATGAAGAATATAAACAGAATAAATTTACTGATGCTGAGGCAAACTATAGAATTTCGGAATCAAAATTTCCTAAAAAATCAGCAGCTCCATATAATTTAGGAAATACCATTTATAGACAAAATCAGATTTCGGAAGCTAAATTTGCTTACGCGAAAGCGATAAAAAATGCCAAAACGAGACCTGAAAAACACAAGGCTTATCATAATCTTGGAAATACTTTTATGAAAGAGAAAGATTATTCTCAAGCCGTTGAAGCTTACAAACAAGCACTTCGTAACGATCCGACTGATGATGAAACACGTTACAATTATGCTTACGCAAAACAAAAATTAAAAGAGAATCCTCCTAAAAACGATCAGAAAGATAAAAATAAGGACAAAGACAAGGATAAGGATAAAAACAAAGATAAAGACAAGGACAAGGACAAAAATAAAGATAAAGACAAGGATAAAAAAGACGATAAAGGCGACCAGGATAAAGACAAAAAAGACGGTAAAAACGATCCTAAGAAAGATGACAAATCTGATAATCAAGGAGAGCCAAAACCACAGCCTGGAGGAATATCAAAAGAACGTGTTCAGAATTTGCTTGACGCTGTAAATAATGAGGAAAAGAAAATTCAGGACAAAGTAAATGCTCAAAAAGTAAAAACTAATCCTAAGAAAACAGAAAAAGACTGGTAAAATTTGGTTAATCGTTTAACCGTTAATTTGTTTATTTGATCCAAACAATACGATTAAACAAAATAACGTTTAAACGATTAAGCATTAAAAACAACGATTAAACAAGTAATGAAAAGATATTTAATTCTATTTCTACTCACTTTTCAAGGACTTATGGCTCAAGTACAATTTGAAGCCAGAGTCAGCAAAAACTCGCTTGGAATAAATGAAAGACTTCGCATCGACTTCATCATGAATGTTGACGGAGATAATTTCGAGCAACCTTCTTTTGAGGGGTTTAAAATGGTCGCAGGACCAAGCCAACAGATTAGTCAGTCTTGGATAAATGGGCGAAGCTCTTTTCAGAAAATATATTCTTATATCTTGCAGCCTGAGAGAAAAGGAGTTGTCACCATTAAGCAGGCCGCGATAGAATTCAACGGTCAGGTTTACAAAACAAATCCGATTAAGGTTACTGTGACCAATGCCGTGGCTCAAGAAAGAGATCCAAACGATAGACCTCCAGGATCTGGAAATGAATTATTGACTCTTGTTGCCGAAATTTCAAAAACAAATCCGTATCTAAACGAACCAATAACAGCGGTTTACAAATTGTATTTCAATAATATTGGAGTTACAGGATTTAAAGAATTGGCCAAACCTAAATACAATGATTTCTGGAATCAGAACATCGATATCAAACAATTGGCAATTGAAGAAGGAAATTTCCAAGGCCAAAAATGTTATTATGTTATCCTGAAAAAGACCATTTTATATCCTCAGAAATCAGGAAAACTTACTATTGAACCTCTTTCATTAGATATTGGTGTGCAATTGCCAACAAATCGCCGTGATATGTTTGGTCAAATGATTATTACAGAAGACAATAAAGTAGTTTCTGCTGGAGCAAAAACAATCAATGTAAGGCCACTTCCAGAAAGCACAAAACCAGAAGGATTTACTGGAGCTGTCGGAAGACTGAATTTTACCGTTACTCCATCAAAAACAACGCTTAAAAATGGCGAAGGTCTGGACTTAATCGTAAGTGCGCAAGGAACTGGAAATATGAAGTTGTTTACGCTTCCAAAACCAGTTGTTCCAAATGCATTAGAAATGTATGATCCTGTTCATGACGAGCAAGTAACGACTTCACTAAGCGGCATGTCTGGAAGAATTACAGACAAATACACTATTGTACCGCAATACCGAGGAAAATATGCGATAAAACCAATGCAGTTCTCCTATTTCGATTTGAGTTCTGGTACTTATAAAACCATTACTTCAAAAGAAATTATGATTGATGTTTTGGATGGTCCAACGCCTGCTGAAGCAAATCCAGGAGCATCGGCTTCTAAAAATGCGGTGACGAAAGCAGATCAATTCAAAAACATTAAATCTAGAACAGCATTAATTCCTATTGAGAAAAAAGATTTTTATGATTCGAATCTGTATTTAGGATTATTGTTTGCTCCATTTATCATTATCCCGATAATCATTTTAGCTAGAAAGAAAAAAGAAGCTATGGATAGTGATGTTACTGGAAATAGAATTAGAATGAACAATAAGCTGGCTAAGAAATATTTATCGCAAGCAAAGAAACATCTTAACAACAAGGAGCCTTTCTATATTGCACTTGAAAAAGCAATGCATAATTTCTTGAAAGCAAAACTACATATCGAAACTTCAGAAATGAGTAAAGATAATATTAGAGAATTGCTGTTATCTAGAAATGCAAATCCAGAAACGGTTCAGAATTTTATTGCTTTGACTGAAAACTGCGAATTTGCACGTTATGCACCAGCATCGAGCGCTTCAATTCAACAGGATTATGATAAGGCCGTATTGATTATTTCTGAATTAGAAAAACAGATTGTTTAATTTTTTTACCGCAAAGTTCGCTAAGAAAATTGATTTAGATTGAGTCGAATTTAAGTTCGCAAAGTTGATAATCTTTATTATAATAGAAAATGAAAAACATACTATATCTCTTTTTATTCATCTCGCAGGTTTTCTTTGCGCAAGGTCGCTTTGCATCGGCCAATGCATTGTACCAAAAAGGACAATATAAAGAAGCGGCGCAGGTTTATGAAAACATTATAAAAGAAGACAAATTACATTCTGCTGAAGTGTATTTTAATCTTGGAAACTGTTATTACAAACTAAATCAGGTTGCACCTTCGATTTATAATTATGAAAAGGCTTTGGTTCTTAAACCAAACGATCCTGAGACTTTAAACAACTTAAAATTTGCCAAAAAACTAACGATTGATGAAATCAAAGAAGTTCCAAAAGTAGGTTTTGCCAAACTGATTCAGAACTTTACTTCTATTTTTGATTACAATACTTGGGCTAAAATTTCTGTTGCGCTCGGTTTTGTGTTTTTGTTGAGTTTTATTGGATATTATTTTTCGAACGCTACACTTGCAAAAAGAATTTATTTTGTCGGAATGTTTATCGTTTTGGTGGCTTTTGCTTTAAGCATTTCAGCGGGAATGTCTGAAAAAAATCATTTTGAAAACGATCGTGTAGCCATTGTTTTTTCTGAATTAAGCCAAGTTAGGCATGAGCCTAAAAAATCTTCGACTGGAATTATTTTATTGCATGAAGGAGCAAAAGTGTATGTTTTGGAAAGTGTTGCTGGCTGGAAAAAAATCGAATTGACAGACGGAACACAAGGTTGGATAGATTCTTCAACTATCAAAGAGGTAAAATAAAGTTTTAAAATATTTAAATATAGAAATCCCAAATTCCAATAACTGCTTTGGAATTTGGGATTTTTACATTATTTGAAATTTTAAATTAATTTACCGCATCAACCAATCGTATAAACTCAGATCTGTATCCTTCTTCGTCGTTTGACAAACCAGATTTTGCCAATCTTTTAATATCAGAACTTGAACTGTTTGCTATATATTTTGAATCGCGCAATTTTAGTCCAAACCAAGAAACAGCAGTTGTGAATTTGAAATCTTGAGAACTGTTTTCTAAGTCCGTTTTTTGGTCTGCAATTACATTTACGATTTCAATACTTTTGTTGCCATCAGGTTTTTTATATCTAAATTTTACTGTAGCTAATTCATCACTATGATTTCCAGCCACTTTCTGCGTTTTAGTATATTTTAAATCTGAAGGAACATAATCACTTTCTACACCAATCGGAACAATCTCATACAAAGCCGTAACCGAGTGTCCGCTGCCTAATTCGCCTGCATCAATTTTATCATTTTTAAAATCTTCAGCATTTAATTTTCGGTTTTCATAACCAATCAATCGGTACGCCTGAACGTGATTCGGATTAAACTCGATTTGGATTTTTACATCTTTCGCGATAGCAAACATAGAACCTTTAAATTCTTTTCCAAGAAAACGATTTGCCTCTTGAATGTTATCAATATAAGCATAATTTCCGTTTCCTTTATCGGCAAGAATTTCCATTTTACTGTCTTTGTAATTTCCCATTCCAAATCCAAGAACGGTTAAGAAAACTCCAGATTCTCTTTTTTGTTCGATTAATTTCAGCATATCATCATCTGAAGAAGCGCCAACATTAAAATCACCGTCAGTAGCTATCACCACTCTATTATTGCCCTCTTTAATAAAATTCTGCTGTGCCAATTTGTACGCTAATTCGATTCCTTCTCCTCCTGCCGTGCTCCCATCTGCATGTAAATCATCAAAAGCATCCATAATTTCGTCTTTATTGTCACCAGAAGTAGGTTCTAAAACTACTCCAGCAGATCCTGCATAAACTACAATCGAAACTCTATCGGTACTGCGAAGTTCTTTCACCAAAATTTTCATAGATTCTTTTAGCAATGGCAATTTATTTGGTTCATCCATCGAACCAGAAACATCAACCAGAAATACAAGATTAGTAGCCGGCAAATTTGCCATTGGAACATCTTTTCCCTGCAAACCTATTTTTAGCAATCGGCTGTTTTTATTCCACGGGCAATCGCTGTATTCTGTATGAATTGCAAAAGGATGCTGTCCGTCTGGCTGTGGATATTTGTATTTAAAGAAATTGATCATTTCTTCAACACGAACGGCATCTTTGGGAACTTTCTGTCCTTCGTTTATAAATCGGCGAATATTGGTATACGATGCATTATCAACATCTATAGAAAAAGTAGAAAGAGGCGCTTTAAGCGGAGATTCAAACGGATTTTCTTCTAATCCTGCATAGCTTTCTGTGTTTGGTTCGGGAATATATTCTTCATCTGAAACTGAATCAGTTGTTGCTACTGCGATTTCGGCTGAATCCGCAGCTTCTTCTGGTGCATACGCTTTCTTACAGCTGAAAATAGTAAGTACGAGGAATGCCATCATAAAGAAATTAAGATTTCTCATAAAGTAAATTTTTAAAAATTAATAAAAGGTTATAGGCTTCAAATAAGGACTAGCATTCCGGATGTACTAGAGGCGATTATTTGCATTTTTTCGAGTAAGCAAAATCGTGCCAAAAAATTTAAAAATCCTTTTCTTACGTAAAAATAAAATGAGAAACCTTGATTTTAAAGGGATTTAGTGTAGAATATTTTTTTGTGAAATGCGAATATTTTTTTGCCACAGATTAAAATGATTAAATAGATTAATCTTTTTGAATCCTCTAATCTGTGGCATTATTTTTTTGCATCCAATTTTGTGTTAGACGCACTGCGGTGCATCTCTACAATAAAATGGGGTATAAAAAATTAAATGTGTGTTTTTTTGCCACAGATTAAAATGATTAAATGGATTAAT